>JBBIPB010000072.1:0-13445 GCA_037443065.1 Acidobacteriota bacterium
AGCCGTTCGTGACGATCAGCCGTCCGGGAGCGCTCGGAACGCCGAGAGCGTCGGTCTCCTCGACGTAGATCGTCCCGGCGCCGGCTCGCTGCGACGCGTTCGAATCGGGCGGAAGCGAGTTCAACCCGCCCGTCGCGGAGAGCGAGAGGGCGAGAGTCGAGGCCGGGGGATCCGAGAACGAGAGCGCGAGGCGTCCCCCACCGCCGCCACCAGAGTAGTAGTAGTGCGTCCCCCGCCCACCGCCGGCGGAGATCGAGCCCGTGCCTTCCAGCCGTCCCGCGACGATCCGGACGGAGCCCCCCGCTCCTCCCCCGCCGAAGTAGATGCCGCTGGGTCCGTTGCCACCGTCGGCGAGAACGTCCCCCGCGAGATGGAGGACGGCGCCGGGAGCAAGGAGGCGTATGACGCCGCCCCCCGTGCCGCCCGCCGTCGAGTAGGACGCGGATCCTGCGCCGCCTCCCGGCAGTGCGGGGTCCTTGATCGAGTCGAAAACGTTGCCCGGCGGCGTGAGATCTGTCCGCGCGAAGGTCCCGGTCGGCGAGCCGGGAGTGCCGGAGCCGCCATGCGAGCCGCCGGCGTATTGCGCCGAGCCCGTCTGTCCCGGCAGGACCATCGACTGCGTCGGAGTCGAGCCGAGAAGGCCCTTCGCCGTCATGTCCACGCGCGCGCCGTGTCCCAGGCCGAAAGTGTCGGTGACCGAAAGCTCCAGCGGGTTGTAGAGGATCGAAGAGGCGTACGAGGTTATCTCCGGGGCGGTGAGAGCCGTCGCGTGCGGCGTCAGCGCGCCGCCGGTCACCACCCCGCCCGAGTAGACATACATGGAAGCCAGCGAGCGGACGGCCCCGCCACTCGGCGGATAGAGGCTGAGAAGCGTGCCGTCGAGAAGGAAGATCGGCCCGTCGGCCGAGCCGCCGGCAATCAGCATCGTGTCGGTCGGCAGGACGGCGAGGCTGGAGGCTTCGTAGACCCGCCGTGCCCGCTGCGCGCGGAGGCGGACGTCTGCCGTCGTCGCGTTCCCGCCGGAATCGACGGCGCGCACCTGGAACGGAAGGAGCGTTCCGTCGGCGACGCCGTTCGGGACGCGCCAGAGTGCCTCGAAGATGCCCGTCCCCGGCGCTCCGGTCCCCGAGACGAGAGAGCCGTCGACGAACGACGCCGTGAGGGTTCCCGACGAGTCTGCCGGCCCCTTGAACTGGACGCTCACGATCGTGCCGGGGACGTCGGCGCCGGAAATGCGGTCGAGGTCGGTCACCCGGGCCCGGAGGAGAAGCGCGGCGCCGTCCACCGATACGACCGACGAGTACGCCGCGGGCCACGCGCCTCCTTCCCACGGCGTGAGCCACCCGGCAACGGGGGCGTACGGATCGGGCGTGGGCGAGACGGTGAAGAGAAGGGGCGACGACCCCGTGTTGCCGCCCCAGTCTGTCGCCGACGCCGTCGCCGTGACGGAGAGGCCACCCGGAGGGACCGTCGGCGGGACGGTCAGCTCCGCCGTCCGGTAGAGGTTCGTCGTGCCGGAGACGAGCGCCGCCGCCTGCGGCGAGGCGAAGACGCCGGAGAGCGTGAGGCCCACGGTCCGGACGGCCGTCTCCGCGTCGCGCGCCCGGAACTCCATGACGAGCTTCTGTCCTATGAAGAACTGCGAGCCAGGCGAGGACGCTCCCGAGACGCGCGCGACGAAGTTCTCGACGACGGGAGGGTTCAGGTCATGGGCCACGAAGAAGCGCGCGCTCTCGCCCGTCGTCGAGAGGCCGAGGGCGTTGGTCGCCTTCGCGCGGAAGAAGAGGGAGGTCCCTTCCGCGAGCGAAATCGGGATCGTGGCGTCGAACATAGGCGGCGCGAGGCTCCCCCACCCGCCGGACGGCCGGAGGAGGAGAAGCGACGGAGCGAGGGCGATGAGGTCCGCCGGGTTGTTCGAGCTTCCGGGGTCGTCCCGCCGCAGCTCCACGGTCACAGTGATCTGCGCCCCGCCGCCGTCGTCGAGCCCCGCCACCGTGGCGCGCACGAGCGAGCCGGCGTAGTACGTCCCCGGAACCGGCGAAATTGCCGAGGGAGTGACGGAGGAGAGAATCGGTGGCCGGGCCGGGAGAACAACCATCGAGACCTTGACGACGTTGCTCTTGTTCGTCGAGGTGTCGACGGCCTGGACCCACACGTCGAAGGAACGCGGATCGACGCCGTTCCCCGCGTACGCCGCGACGAACGCGAACGACATCGGGCAGCTCTTCTGGGTCGCGATCGGCTGCGTGTCGGGCTTCGTCGGGTCGGCGGAGGAGGCGAGGAAGTAGTCGACGTGGTCGAGGTCGCCGCAGGGCCCGAGGTTCGTGTCGTCGAGATTCGAGAAGACCGGCGCCACCGTGTACGTGACCCCCGGCGTCAGCTTCCCGTCCGGCGCCCCGGCCGGAGGCGACACGGCGACCTGGGGGGCGTTCTGGTCCCAGATTCGGAAGCTCACGGAGTAGTCGGCCATCGTCATCCCGGACGAGGCGCTCTTGAGGTTCCGGATCTTCACCTGCCGTTTGAGGGAGTCGTTCGTATACGTGACGCCCGTGGGCGGCTGGAGGAGAAGCGAGTAGTTTCCTCGGGTGAGCGACAGGGTGACCGGGACCAGCGAGTAGACCCCGGTGCCGTTCGGAAGCCAGAGGAGCTGGCCGGCCGCCGTGTCCGGCGCCGAGCCGTCCAGGTCCTGCGCCGAGCCGGCGACCGGGTCGCTGAAGTCGAACCGGAGCGTCATCGCCGGGTCGACCGGGCGGTCGAGGGACGGTACGCTGCTGACGATCCGCGGCCCGATGGTGTCGGAAGTCGTGAAATTCCAGCCGACGTCGGAGAGGGGATTCAGCAGATGCCCGACGCGGTCCCTCACGCCGCCGGAGCCGCCAGTGATCCGGACGCTGTAGAGCGACTGGTTGTCGTATGGGGCCGTCGGCGTGAACCGGACGACCTGCTGCCCCTGTCCGTTCACGAACGTCGTCCACGCCCCGACGCCGTAGTTCCCGGCGGCCGACCGGACAGAGTAGTAAGGCGACGTCGCGCCCCCCGCCGGAAGAACGGCGTCGGCAAGCCTCTTCGAGAAGACGATCTCGACGAGGGCGAGGCGGGAGACGCTCGTCTGCCCCGGCGGCGGCGCGGCCGAGACGATCTGGGGTGCGGAGGCTTCGAGGACGAGGGCCGGGACGACGTTCTCGTTTCCGTCGGGGCCGTAGAGCGTTCCGGAGCCGAAGGCGATCGCCTGCCCGTTCGTGTCCTGCGCCTGGACGCTGTACGCCCCGACCGCGAGCGCCTCGAACCGGAAGATCCCGTCCGCCCCGGTCTGGACGACCTGCGTCCTTCCACTCGCGTCCCGGAACTGAACGAGGGCCTTGTCCTGCGGGTTCAGCGTCGACGGGTCGGTCCAGGCGTCGTTCGGCGCCGGCGCGTAGACGATGCCGCGGGCCGAGACCGCCGGCGCGAGGGTGATGGCGAGGCTCACGACCTCGTCCTCGTACGTCAGGGTGCCGGAGGCGAGGCCGCCGAAGCCGGTCAGCGGCGACTTGGCCGAGGCCGAGAGGGCTCCGGCCGGAACGCCGTTGAACATGACCGTTCCCGAGGCATCCGTCACCGAGGGGAACGTGGCTCCCGTCGCCGTCAAGGTGACGTTTGCGCCGGAGACGAGGTGAGTCGAAGCGTCCTTGACCGTGATGACGACGCTCCCCTTCGGTGTGAGGACGAGGCGGTAGGGATCGGCGGAGGTGCCGGACCCGCCGAGAGAAGACGCCTGTCCCGACGCCGTCCGCTGTTTGCCGCCAGACTCCTGCGCGACGACGAGGAAAGAGCGGGACGTGAGGACGTTCTGGAACCTGTAGAGGTGCCCCGGGTAGGGCGAAGTCGGCGCGGCGAGCGTGAAGTCGAAGACGCAGCCGGCCCTCGGTGGACCGATGCAGCCGGGAGGCTGGAGGAGCGAGACCGAAAAGATCCCGGTCGCGGGATTCAGCTCGACCGGCGCGGGAGGCGAGCGGTTCTCGAAGAGGCGGACGAAGACGTCGCCGACCGGCTCGAGGACGAGGTTCACGGACGCGACCGGCGCCGACGTCGTCAGGTCGAGCGACGTCGCGGCGAGGCGCGGCGAGGTTCCCACCTTCGCGGTCAGGTCGAAATGCCCGACCGGGATGCCGTCGAAAAGGAACTGTCCGAGCGTGGCGGGATCGGAGGAGGTCGTCGCGAGGGCCGTGACCGAGGTCCCCCACGCCCGGCCGTGCACCTGCCCGTGGAGCTGGACCGTCCCGCCGCCCACAGGCGTCGTCTTCGCCGCGTCGTCCCAGAGAACGCCGGAGACCCGCCCGCGCGTGTCGACGTAGACGACGACGTCGGCGCGGTCGCCCGCGCTCGCGATCCGGATGCCGTTGAGCTGGCCCCCGCGCCCGGTCGGGGCGTGGAAGGCGTAGATCGAGTAGGTCCCGAGCGGCTCGGCGTCGAAGCTCGCCCGGCCGTCCTGGTCCGCGACCGTGATGTCGCCATTCGAGAGGAGCACCTGGCTGTCCGGGAGCGGCCCGCCGGTATCCGGATCCCGAACCGTCACTCCGATCGACCCGACGGAGGTTGACATCACGATGTCCGGCATCGAGACGACCTGGAAGTCGGCCGTGATCTCCGCGACGGCGCGCCCCTGCCGGGTCGGGTCGTTCGGGTCGGTGGCCACGACGGTGACGGGCCCGGCGAAGAGATGTGACACCTCGTAGGCCCCGGCTGCGTCGGCCGTGTAGAAGCCGGCACCGGCGGGGAGGCGGCGGTTCGGGTAGGCGCTCTCGACGACGTAGTAGCGCGCCGAGGCGAGCGGCCGAAGGTCGAGCCCGACGCGCGAGAAGACGTGGCCGCGGACCGTCCCCTGCGCCCGCATCTGCACGGTCAGATCGAGCGTCTGGCCCGGGCCGGTGATGACACCGTACGCCCGCCCGACGCGGTCTACCGACCCGACGAGCGCGGCCGCGGTCACCGAGACGCTCCCCTGCGGCACGAGGTCGAACCGGAAGCCCCCCTGCCCGTCGGTCCGCTGCGCCTGCGGCAGGAGGCCCGACGCGTAGAACGCCACGTCCACGTTCGGCAGGGGCGTGATCCCGTCCACGTTCACGACGTGCCCCGTCACCGTCGAGGCCGTGTCGTAAACGATGTCGAAGTTCAGGATCTGCCCCGGGTACGTCAGCGTCCCCGAGACGCTCTTCGACCCGCCGAACGGGCTCGTGGCCGTGATCGTGAATCCGTTTCCGCTCGATCCGCGCGGGCCGCCCACGGGGAGGACGAACTGCAGGCGGCCGTCGGAGTCTGTGGAGCCCTGGAAGGCCTCGCCCCCTTTCGTGACGACGTCGTACGCGTTCGGGCTGAAGTAGACGTTCCGCCAGAAGACCGGCGAGAGGACTCCCGTGGAGCTGCCCGTCCGCGTCCGGATGTTGACGATCCCCGAGCCGCGGAGGCGGATCGTGACGAAGGGACGATGGCCGCCGAAGACGATCTGCGTGTCGGCCCAGCCGAAGTACCCGACCTTTCCTGTCACGAGGCCATCGCCAATGTGGCCGATGACCGTGTAGCTCCCCACGTACAACGCGTCGAGTCCGAACCGGCCGTCACCGCCCGTCAGGCCCGACGGGCTCCCCGCTCCCGCGAGCTGAACCGTCACGCCTCCCGCTGGCCGGCCGAGCGGATCGAGGACGACGCCGTCGATCCCGCCTGTCATCCTGGAAAGAAGGACGATGTCCTGAGCGGCGACGGGCGAACCGTCCCCGACGTCGAGAATCGGCGGGAGGGTCACGGTCCCCTGAAGCTGCCGGGTCAGGTCCAAGGCGGTGACGACGTACGGAGCCTTGCCTGCGTTCTGGACGGGAACGCCTTCGATCCGGTAGGTCCCCGTCGCGTCGGTGTACGCGAAGACGCCGGGGCCGCTGATGAAGGCCACGGCGCCGGCGACCGGAAGATTCGTGTTGGACGGATCGTCGTGGATAAGGACGCGGCCGGTGACCGTCCGGGGCGCGGCCTCGGCGATCGTCAGCGTGACGCTCACGCTCCCGTCCGCCGGGAGCGTCGCGTCCGCGAAGGCGGGAAGGCGCGAGACCGTGAAGTCGGCGGCCTGAACGCTGACCTGGCCGGCCGGAACCTTGTCGAACCGGAAACGTCCGCTCGCGTCCGTCGTCCCCTGCCCGACCACCGCGCCCGCCGAGTAGACGGCGACGGCCGCGCCGGGCGAGGGGGTCGCCGGAGGAAGCGGCGTGCCGCTCTTCTGGCGAAGCACGGTCCCCGTCACGACGCCGAAGGAGCGGTTCCCCGTGCGCGAGAGGAGAAGCTCGGCGGTGACGAGATCGCCCGGCTTCTGGATCCCGACCGTCTGGTAGACGGCGTACTGCCGCGCCTCGTCCTTCCCGGTCAGCGTGATCGGCCCGACGGGAAGACCGCCGAGGACGAAGCTCCCGTCCGAGGCGACCGTGATCGTCCGCTGCTCGGAGAAGAGCGTGCTCGCGGCGTAGACCGTTCCCTTGACGACGGGGCTTCGGTCGTCGGCCCAGAGGAGCTTCCCCGAAACCGTGCCGCGTCCGAGGAGGGCGATGTTCACGCGGGCGAGGCGGTTCAGAAGGCGGACCGGGAAGCTGACCTCTTCCCGTTCCGCCGGCTGCAGGACCGGGTCGCTCCCGGCCGGGATCGTGGCGCGAAGGGTGACGTTTCCCTGCTTCTGTTCGAGGAAGTCGAAGTAGAAGCTCCCGTCGCTCCCCGTCGTCTGCTCAGCGACGACGTCGAGAACGACTCTCGACTCGCCCGTCCCGGAATCGAGGCTGTCCACGAGGGCGCGGGCGCGGATGAGCTGGAGCTTCGCACCCGGCACCGGATCGCCCGTCCCGCGCAGGACCTTCCCCTCCACGAGGCCGCCCGTGTGGCCCGTCTCCGTCGTCACGTTCGGGATCTGCGGGTCGAGGGGCGTGCCGTGCGTGTCGCGGATCTGCGCCGTACTCAGAAGATGCTCGTGCCGCATGTACGGCGTCGCGTCGTAGCTCCCTTCGAGCGGGCTGATCGGGCTGTCGAACCGGACGTTCACGACCCGTTCGCTGTTTGGCTGCCAGAACGCCGCCGTCCCCCGTTTCGTCGCCTGCCGGTCGACGACCTGCGGCGGTGAGGCCGCGTCCTGACCGTGGAAGCTCGAGCGGATGACGTAGCTCGTCGCCGTCTCGGCCGAGGTCTTTTCCGGAGGCCTGTTGAAGAGGTATGAAACCGCGAGGCCGTACCCCTGCGTTCCACGGGTCGATCCGGAGAGGCTCTCGCCGTCGACGAGGAAGTCCTGCACCGCCCCGATCAACCGGAAGGGGGGAAGCGAGAGCGCCGTGACCGACGGGGGCGAGAGGCCCGCGACCGGAGAATCGTCCCTCACCGTCCTGAGGACGAAGTCCACGGGCGTCTCGCCGCTCCCGGCCGCGAGCCGCACCTCGAAGAGGTCGCCGGGGTCCATCCGGATCGTCCCGAGGTCGACGCGCCGGAAGCCGGTGCGGTCCTGGGTCGGAACGACGACGACGAGCCGCCCGGCCGAGGAGCCGCCGGGGACGCCGGAGAGGCGGAGGCGGTACGAGAGCGCCGGATCGAGCCGCCCGACGAGCGCGAAGGGTGACGTTCCCGAGCCGCCGGGCGAATCGGCCACGGGGTAGATCTCGCCGTACGGCAGGCCGCGGCTCGGAGACGCGTCGCGGCTGAGGCCCGACATCGCGCTCGTCTGGGAGGACGAGACCCCGCGCACGTCGAGATTCGGAAGAGGCGTCGAAAGCGCTTCCGGCGCGAGGACCGCGGCGAGGAAGGGGTGGCCGTAGCTCGTCGTCGTCGCGAAGTGGTCCAGAAGATCGACGGCGGCGAGATTACGGGTCTGCTGCTCGGCTCGTATCGCGTCCCCGAGCGCCGTGCCTGCGGCGGCGCCCTTCGGGAGCGCCCGCCGCAGCGCGTCGAACTCCGCGAGGTCGTGCCTGTTCCCGAGCTGGTCGAGGGCGAGGACTTCGAGCGACTCGAGGAGCTGCTCCTTCAGAAAGAGGCGCTGCCCCGCCTCGCCGAGGTCGATCGCGCGCCGCTCCACGTCGCTTCGGATGACGTGCGGGAGGCCGGCCGGCGTCGCGCTGGCCGGCGCGACCGCGAGGGAGTACGCGAGGCCGAGAAGCCGGACGTTCGCCGTGAGAAGCGGCTGCGACAGCAGGTTGGAGAATCGGGGCAGGACGAGCGACGCCGGCGAGAGCGGAATCCCCAGCTCTCCCACGCCCATCCGGAGCTGGATGCTCCCCTCGAGGCCCCCGCTCGACTGGAACGTCGTGGCGACGCACGTGCCGGTGACGTCGGCGACGAGCCGGTACTCCACCGTCTCGGACTCGCCCGGCGCGAGCGTCGGAATCGTCCTCGAGGCCGGGTCGGCGGCGCTCGCCTTGTGAGCGCCGGAGATGTTCTCGGCCGCGAGGCTCACCGTGATCAGGTTCTGCGTGGCACGCGAAAGGTTCATCACGGTGACGAAGAGGCTGTAGGCGTCGCCTTCGCGCACCGTGTCCGGGTGGTTGAACGTGACGTGGAACCGCGCGTCGACGACCTGCACGGCGGCCTGGACGATGCCGGCGAGCGGCAGGACGAGCCGCCCCGGCCGGTTCAGCTCACCCGCCACGTCGATCCGGAGCGAGTGCGTCCCCGCCGCGAGCCCTTCGAGCGTCCAGATCGCGGTCCCCTGCTCACCCGGCCCGAGGATGCCGTCGCCGTTCGCCTTCAGGACCGGAATCTGCTGCCCCGAACCGACCGGCGGAACCGTGGTGGCAATCCGGAGGACGTCCTTTCCCGGAAGCCGCAGGATGCCGGTGACGTTCCGGAGCGTCGCGCCGCTCCCCGAGGGCGCACCACTGGCGACGATCAGCTTCGCGTCGAAGAACTGGTTCAGGAAGGAGACGTTGCCCGGCAGGACGATGGCGCCGTAGAGGGGCGTGTCGGGATCGACGGGATCCGGCTCCGGATTCGACGGGTCCTGCGGCGGCCCGGGTGCCCCTGTCAGCTGGAACGGGACGATGTTCGGCGGCTCCCAGCGGCTGATCGTGTGCTGAAGATCGGGCGGGAGGCCGTCGAGCGGGATCGTCGGCTTCTGGAGAACGCCGACCGTCCCGTTACCCTGGAAGAGGACCGGGAAGTTGATCGTGACCGTCTGTCCCTGAAACGCGAAGCCGACCGCGAAATTGAATGCCTGAAAGTTCTCCTGCGTGATGGCGATCCCGCGCGCCTGAAGGTCCGCAAGCGTGAGGCGCGTGACGGTGGCCGAGGCGAGGAGGATCTGCCGGACATGGATCGTCGCCGCCGACGGCGTCGCCGTGCCGAGGACCCGCGACGTCGCCGACTCGACGAGGCGGATGTTCGAGAGGACGTAGTCCCCTTCTGTCTGGAAGCCCGGGAGGAAGAAGCTCCCGCCGGGGATCGTCTCGAACGAAAGCGGCTGCGGCAGCTCGGGGCCTGAAAGCTCACCCAGTACCTTCAGGCCGGCGACCGACGGGTCCGACGCCGAGGCGCTTCCACAGGCGGCCCCCGAGCTTCCGTAGCACGTTCGGATCCGGATCGCCTCTCCCACGTTGACGGTCTGGTCCCAGTCGACGGTCTGGGCGTCGCCGAAGAGCGTGAGCTGGCTTCCCTGAACCGTCAGCTGCGCGCTGCCGAACGGGGGCGTCTGGGCGGACGCGGACGCGGTGACGAGGAGCACGGCCAGAAGGAGCGCATGTAGCTCCGCCAGGAATCGCATTCCGTGCGCTCTTCGCTGCACGCGCTCCGGCGTACCTCCTTCGAGGCGTTCTCTCGGGTGCGAATTCTTCCGCGCTCGTCAACCAAAAAGAAGCCGGCAGATGTATCTGTCGGAAAAGTATGTTCAGTCAAAGCACAGAGGGCTTCGACACTCATACCGAGTGGCTGCGCGCCGACCCGCTCAGTCCTTTCCGGATTCGAGAACGCGAACGTCCTCGAGATCGCGTGGGCGACCGGCGGCGCGCTTGGAGGCAATCAGGTCGGCGCGCGAGACGACCGGAAAGCTCTGGCACTCGTAGGAGAGCATCACGCGCCGGCTCCACGCGTCGGCGAAGACGAGGCCGGGGGTAGATGTCTGGACGTCGATTCGGACACGGTCACTGAAGACAGTGATCTCATGCGCGAGGAGGTCGTCGACGTTCGTGAGAGCTGCGGTTCCGAGTCCCGCTTCCTCCAGCGCTTTGAGAAGGCGCGCCGCGTTCTCATGGGTCGGCTCGATCAGGATGTCGAGATCGAACGTCGCGCGCGCCACGCCGTGGAGAACGGCGGCGATGCCTCCGATGACGACGTACCTAACGTCGTGGGAGGCGAAGGACGCGAATACGCTCTGAAGGCGGTTGAGCAGGTTTGGCCTCGATGAGATCCGGGCGGTTCTGAAGCGCAAGTTCCGTGAATTCCACGAAGAGGGCCATTCGCTCGTCCATGCTGAGGGACTGAAACCAGCGTGATTTCTCGAGGTCGGACTCGAGTTTGCGATCGTGGCTGACGAAGGTCCTCACTCCGCCATTCTAACGGTCGGTATCTCCTTCCGGGCGCCTATCCGGACCGGGGCGCGGTCGCGGCGGGGGGCCGAACATTCCAGTAGACGGCGTACCGCTCCCGGGCGATCCGGTTCAGGGGACCCAGCTCGATGATTCTGTTCTGAGCCTTCGTCCGGAAGGCGAGTGGCCGCCCCGACACCACCTCGACCCAGCTGCCGACTCCTTCGGTTCCGCGATGATGTCGGGAGCCGGTACCGGCTTCCCCTTCAGGAGGTAGCTCGAGGGGCTGGCGAAGGCCGAGACAGCCGTGCCGGTGACGGTCACGGTGCCGCCCCGGGTCGCCCAGCCGGGAATCCGGAGGCGGAGCGTCGTGGTGACTGGATGCTCGTTCTCGAAGAGGATCGTCGTCCGACCTTCCTCGGGAAACCGGGTCTCCTGCCTGAGACGGACGCCCTTCTCCGGCCACGCGACTTCGGAAGCGGCGAAGAGATTGACGTAAATGCCCGAGTCGTCGTGAAAGTAGATAGAGTCGCCCAGCTTCGAGAACTCCTCGACCCCCGTCCCGGTGCAGCACCAGAACGCGCCCAGAGGCTCGCCGTAGAACTTCCAGTACCCGGAGGCGAGCGGGGCGAAGAACGCCTCCTGGTCGAATCGGTGAGCCAGGTCCCGGTACTCGTCCTTTCCGGTGAGGGCGAAGAGGTCGTAGAGCGCCTCGTTCATTCCGCCGAACTCGACGGTCAGAATCCGATCCATCTGCGCGTCCGAAAGCCCCTTGGTCCAGGTGCGGATCCAGCCGGCCATCCCCTCGGCGACCCGCAGCGCCTCCTCGTTTCCACACAGCTCGAAGACGGCGAGGTGCCCGGCGAGGATCTTGTGGAGCGTGTAGAAAGGGGGCCCACACTTTCCCGCCGCGGCGCAGGCGGTCGAACAGCTCCTCGGGGAATGCCGAAAGGTACCCGCTGCCGGAGGCCTTCTGCCACCTCGCCAGCTCGGCCACCATCCCGTTCGCACGAGGGCGGAAGACGTCCTCGCCCGTCCCGGCGTACGAGAGGGCGCACGCCGAGAGGTAGTGCCCCGTGAAGTGGCCGCGCAGCTCGCAGTCGGGCTTCTCCCACCCGCCGAGCGGCTCGGCCGCGGAAGGGAGCCCCGCGTTGACGCGAAAGGTGTGAAGAAGGCTCTCCTGCGGCAGGGAGAGGAGATACCGGGCGCTCCGCTCCTGCGCCTCCCGCAGCGGGCCCGGGAGCAGACGGACCTGTTTCAGCGGGAACGGGCGGACCGGTCCGCCGCGCCACGCCTCTCGGGCCGCAGACTCCGACGTCTCCGAAAGAACCGTTCCGCGAGCCCGGCGTCCGACGAGGAAACCGGCGCCCGCGGAGAGGGCCGCGCCGAGAAGGCTTCGTCGCGAAAGAGAAGGACCGCCGGGCACGCCTCCACGTCATGCCCGGCGATCCACGACCGTCAATCGGAGCCGCCGACGCTGAAGATCTCGCAGTGTCCAGACTCGATCATCGGGCGAAATCGGCCGTAGGCCTTCTGCCATTCCGGATCGGCGAAGATCTTCGCGAGCGACTCCTCGAACGCCGCGAGCGAGGGGAACTCCCTCTCGAGGACGAGGGTGTAGTAAGGCCCCGTCACGTCGGTCATCGCGCGCCCTTCATCGGTCGAGCCAGTAGCCCGGTCTTCTGCTTTGATGGGCCACGGCGCGGATGCGGATGAGACCCGGCTCGACGCTGTAGTAGAGGTTGTACGGGAATTTCGCGAGGACCTTCTTCCGTGCTCCCTCACGCGTGGCGACGGGGCATGCTTCAGGGTGCTCGAGAATCAGGGCAATGCCAGCTCGAATTTCGGCTTCGAAAGCCGCGCCCAGGCCTCCCTCGTCTTCGTAGTACTTCAGCGCATCCAGGTAGTCGGCTTCGGCCGGAAGATCGAAGACATACTTACGAGGAAAGGAGGGCTCGTCCACGTGCGAGGACTTTCTCGCCCGGGATTCCTTCGCTCTTTCCTTTGCGCTGGGCGCGGATTCGCCTGTCCACCTCTTCGTCCCACAGTCGTGTGGCCTCGGCCTCCGAGAGGTCCTCGAGGCTCTGGAGAAGCCGGTGAGCGAGTTCGGCCCGTTTCTTGTGGTCGAGCCTGAGGGCCGCGGCGACGACTTCCTTGCTGGTCATCACGGGCATTCTATCCCTCGGCTGCGAGAGGTCGGCGGACAGCGGACGCATGACCCGAAGAGTATGCCTCGGCAGCCCTTTCCCCGCCTCGGTCATCGATCCTCTGACGAAAACGGCCCCTCCCGGTCAGCCGACGATGCTGAAGGTCGCGTGGTGGCCGGACTCGATCAACGGACGGAACCGGCTATAGGCCTTCTGCCACTCGGGGTCCGCGAAGATCTTCGCGAGGGACTCCTCCCATGCCGCGAGGGACGCGAACTCCCGCTCGAGGACGAGGGTGTAGTACGGCCCCGTCACGTCGGTCATCGCGCGCCCCACCGGAACGCCGAGCCGCTTGTTGAGCGACTGGATCTCCGGTATCAGGGCCTTGGCGTTCTTCATCTTGTCGGGGTGGATCCGGAAAACGTCGCGGATCAGGGTCATGATCGGCTCCTTTCCCGCGCCCCCAAAGCGCGGGCATTTGAGACATTGTCTCACCGATCACATCCCCTGAAACGGCAAGTCCGAAATCGGGGACGGACTCCCGCCGCCGGAAGGCTGACGCCGGGCGAAAACGCATCCGGCCAGCGCGACTTGCGCCAGCCGGATGCGAATTCTCAACGACCTTACGGATATACGAAGAAATACGGATCGTAGATCAGGGTCTTGTTACCCGCCGGGCTGTGGTAAACGTTGGACTGACCGTTCAGCATGTCTTCGACTGTGATCCAGAACTCCACGTCCGTGAACGTCGGGATCGAGATCCACGCCCTGCCGTTGTTGGTCGCGGTGC
>JBBIPB010000073.1:0-12830 GCA_037443065.1 Acidobacteriota bacterium
AGGAAGAAGGTCCGGATGACGAGGTCCTCGTACTCGCGGCGGTTCTGCTGCGTGTCCTGCGCGATGATGATCGTCCGCTCGTCGAGCACCTTGTAGAAGTGGCCGGCCTGCCGCATCGCGACCTCGAGCGCCCGCTGGAAGGTCATCCCGCGGAGGTCCAGCGTGAAGCGGTCGTCCTTGAGCTGCGGGTCGAAGATGACGTTGATCCCGGCCGACGCGCAGAGGGCGTTGTAGATCTTCTTGATGTTCGTGTCGGGGGGAAACGAGACGTCGATCGGCTTGTCGGAGCTGGGGCTCAGCATCGGCGGCGTCGCCCGGCGTCCGCGCGCCTTCGCCTTCGCCTGCTCGGTGGCCGTCGCACCGGCGGCCTCGCGGTCGCGCAGGGCGATGTCCGCCCGGGCCATCTTCAGCTCCTGCTGCACCGCGTCGTTCGAGGGGTCGAGGGAGACGGCCTGCTCGAGCTCGACGGCCGCGAGGTCGTGCTCTCCCGACTGCCGGTAGATCTTCCCCCGCTCGAAGTGGATTCGGGACGCCTTGAGGCGGACCCGGTTGTAGGAGGCTTTCGCCGCGAGGTTGTTCGGATCCGTCTCGAACGCCTTCTGGTAGGCGAGAAGGGCGATGTCCCAGTGCTCACGCGCCTCGGCATCCTCGGCGTCGCGCATGGCCTTGGACGTGACGCACCCCGTGATCGCGAGGGCGAGGAGCCCCGCGGCGACGGCGCGCCGGACTTGGAAGTGAAGAGGGCGGACGAACGGTGTTCTCATCGGCAATGACCTCGCAGGACCTCAGCGATACGGGAGCGGAATCGGGAGCCGGCGGGTGATCTCGGGCGGGAGAGAGACGAACCCGAAATCGACCGACTCGAGGTTGATCTTCCGGACGATGAAGCGGTTGTCGACGACGTCCCCTTCCCGGGCGTTGAAGAGCCGCGCACCCTCTTCGAGCACGACGATCGGCTGGTCCTTCGGTCCGAACTTTCCGATCGCCTTGAACGGGATCGCCGGCGGGACGATCGGCGTCGGCGTCGGTACGGGCGTCGGGAAGCTCGGGAGGAGGTAGTAGACGGCGGGCGTCGGCGTCGGCGGGACCTTCGTCGGGGTCGGCGTCGGCGAGTTGTAGAAGCGAAAGACGTCGCGGCCGACTCCGTCCCGGGCCGCTCCCCGCTCCGGGGCCAGCCGGAGCTCCGGGACCGACTCCGGGTCGAAGGCACCGGTTCGCGTCGTCCGCGGATGGTCGCCTCCCCGGAGGGGCGAGATCGTCTCCGGCGTGCTCGAAGGCCAGTAGGTCAGCACGGCGAGCCCCGCCGCTCCGACGAGCAGGATCAGAAGCAGCCGCGGCGGACTCTTCTTCGGCGCGCCGGAGGCGGGGACGGCCGGCTTCATTCCGGCACTCCCATCGCCTTCGCGGGGGCCGGAGCCGCCGCCGGAGCCGGCCGGACCGCGGACCGCGGCGGGCGCTTTGCCGGGCGCGACCCGTCGATGCGGAAGAAATGGGAAACGGCGAGGGAGACGCGGAGGACATCCGGCACGTTCTCGTCGAGCGTCACCTGCACCCGCTCCGGGACGAGGAACCTCGGGCTGCTCTCGAACGCGTGGAGGAGCTTCTTGATGTCGGCGTAGCGTCCCTCGACCTGGAAGGACATCGTCATCCGGTCGGCCCCGGGGACGGAGTCCTCGGCGTAGGTGATCGTCGAGGGCGAAAAGCCGGCCTTCCGGGTGATGGCGTCGATGTCCTCGACGAGGTTGGCGAGTCGCTCTTTCCGGGTCCCGAGGACGTCGCCGTAGAACTCGTCGAGCGCGGTCTTGAGCGCCTGCAGCCGCCGCTCCGTCTCCCGCGACCGCGAGACCGCCGCCCGGGCCGTGTCGCGCCGCTGCTCGAGGTCGCGGCGCGTCTCCTCGAGCCCGGCCAGGCGCACGTCGTAGAAGACCCGGTAGACGACGAGGACGCCGAGATTCGCGACGAGGAGGAGACCCAGGGCGGCGAAGAGCGCCGCGCGGCTCCGCCAGAGCGAGCGCGACCGCCCTCGCGAGCCGTTCACCGCGGCGAGCGTCCGGAAGGCCATCACCGGGCCGGCTCCACGTCGCGATAGAGAACGCCGAGGAGGATCCGCCGGCCGTCAGCGGGCCTTCGCTCCCCTCGCTCCTCGGCCTTCGGCGTCGGGCGGTCGAACCAGGGCGAGCCGTAGAAGGAGCGGATCGCGCGCGGCAGCCCGTCGGGATCGCGGGAGACCAGGTTCAGCTCGACCCAGAAGAGCTCGTTGCGCCCCGCTCCCGTCTTCGCGTCGCCCCCTTCGGCGCTCGCGAGGGAGATCGCCGCGATTCGCATGTCGGCGGGGAGCGTCTTCTCGAGCCGGTCGAGAAAGCGGGTCCAGGCGAAGGCGCGCCGGCGCGTGATCCGGTTCGCGTCCTCCGCGTCGGCGCGCATCGCCTCGACGTCGAAGCGTGCGAGGCGAGCCTCCGCGGCCCGCCCCTCCGCCTCGTCGCGCGTCGTTTCCTCGCGGAGGGCCGCGATCGCGTCGCGGGTCTTCTGCGAGCCGCCGAGGTAGCGAATGACCGTCCGGACGGAGACGAACGACAGGACGAGGACGACGGCGGCGAGGATGGCCGCCGCGACGTTTGCGGGGCGCGTGTCGATGAACGGTCGGCGGGCGAGGTTGAGACCGTGCGCCATCGGTCAGTCCTTCCCCGCCATGGCGCCGAGTCCCGCGAGAAGCTCGGCGGCCTCGGCCCGCCCGGACGCGACGCGCGTGCCGGGAAGAAGCGACCCGAGGGAGAGCGGCACGACGGGAGCCCCTCCCGACTCCTGCCGGAACGCGACGAGCGCGGTGACGGCCGGCGCGCCGGCGGGACCCGCCGCGCACGAGATCCTGACCGCCGGGTCGTCCGCGCCCGCCCCTGACCCCGCGACGAACGACGCCGTCGCCCGGAACTCCGCGAGCCCCGCCTCCCCGTCCCGGACGGGGCGGACGCGGAGGAAGCGGAGGCTTCCTTCCTCGAAGCACGCCGCGGTGGACGTCGCCTCTCGCGCCCAGAGAACGATGCCGTCCCCCGCGAGGGCCGTGACGCCGAGCGACGAGATCGCGAGCGTTTCGGTCTCCACGGCGCCGATCCGGATCCCGGCCCACTCGAACGGCGCCTCCCACGAGACCGCGGCCTCCTCGGGAACGGCGAGGGCCAGGACGCGCGTCCCGGAGCTGCCGGTGCCGGCGGGACGCCACGAAAACCGAAGCGGCGGCACCGGCTCGCCATAGGTCCGGCCGAACTTCCAGCTCAGGATCTCCTCGACCTCTTTCGGATGCCGCTCGGCCTCCTCCACGTCCACGACGAGGACGCGGACGAAGTCGTCCGGCACGACGAGCGACGCGGCCGGCGTCTTCACGCCCGCCTCCGCGAGGAGGCGGGAGACGGCCCCCGCGTAAGAGGCCGCGGCGACCGGCACCCCGGCGGGACCTTCGACGAAGGCGTTCGGCGGGAGCGGCGCCGTCACCGTGCGGACCGCGGGGGGCGTTCCCGAGACGGCGCGGCCCGTGCTCTCGGGGCCGACGTACGTCAGGCGGGAGGTCCCGAGGACGAACGCGTGCGCCGGCCGCTTCGCCGAAAGCCAGGGGGCCCGGCGGAAAAGCGACTTCAGGTCATTCAACGAACGTCACCTTGTTGATCTCGCGAAGGGTCGTCTCACCGGAGATCGCTTTCGCGAGGGCAGACTCGCGGAGGAAAGTCATCCCCTCCTCCTTGGCGGCCTTCTTGATCTCTGCGGCGGGGCGGCGATCGAGGATGAGGCCGCGGATCCGGTCCGAGAGGTCGAGCAGCTCCGTGATCGCCATCCGTCCGAAGAAGCCGGTCCCGTTGCACTCGACGCAGCCGCGTCCCTCGTAGAGCGTCACCCCCTCGAGGCTGGAAGCCGTCAGGCCCGACTCCTCGAGGAGCTTCGGCGAAGGGACGAACACGGCCCGGCAGTGGGGGCAGATCTTCCGGACGAGCCGCTGCGCGAGGATGCAGTTCAGCGCCGAGACGAAGTTGTAGAGCTCGACCTTCATGTTGAGGAACCGGCCGAGGACGTCGACGACGTTGTTCGCGTGGACGGTCGTGAAGACGAGGTGGCCGGTGAGGGCAGCCTGGACGGCGATCTGCGCAGTCTCCTCGTCGCGGATCTCGCCGACCATGACCTTGTCGGGGTCGTGGCGGAGGATGGAGCGGAGACCGCGGGCGAAGGTGAGCCCCTTCTTCTCGTTCACGGGGATCTGCGTGATTCCCCGGAGCTGGTACTCGACGGGGTCCTCGATCGTGATGATCTTGTCCTCGACGGACTGGATCTCGGAGAGACAGGCGTAGAGCGTCGTCGTCTTGCCCGATCCGGTCGGCCCCGTCACGAGAACCATCCCGTAGGGCTCCCGGATGAACTTCCGGAGGCGCCGCGTCGTCTCCGGGTCCATCCCGAGGACGTCGAGGCGGAGGTTCTTGAACTCCGCGTTGGCCGACTCCTTGTCGAGGATCCGGATGACGGAGTCCTCGCCGTGGACGGTCGGCATGATCGAGACGCGGAAGTCGATCGTCCGCCCCTTGACGCGGATCTTGAAGCGGCCGTCCTGCGGGACCCTCTTCTCCGCGATGTCCAGCTCGGACATGACCTTGATGCGGCTGATGATCGTCTGGTGGTGCTTCTTGTCGATCGGCTCCATCGCCGGGTAGAGGACGCCGTCGATCCGGTACTTGATGACGACGACGCTCTCCTGCGTCTCGATGTGGATGTCCGACGCCCGGCGCTGGATCGCGTTGAAGAGGACCGAGTCGACGAGCTTGATGATCGGGCTCGCGTCCGCGGTGATCCGGTCGATCGAGAGGACCTCCTGGCCCTCCTCGTCCTCGCGGACGACCTGCATCCGGAACTCCTCGGTCGCCTCCTCGAGGACGCGCTGCGTCGACTCGGACTTCTGGAGAATGTCCTGGAGCGCGGCGCGCGAGCCGACCTTCACCCGGATCGGCCGCTTCAGGAGCAGCTCGAGCTCGTCGCGCTTCAGGATGTCGCCCGGGTCCGCCATCACGATCGCGAGGACCCCGTCCTCCTCCCGCTCCGGGACGAACTCGAAGCGGAGCATCCAGTCGAGGGGGGTCGCGCGGAAGAGGGTCGGGTCGACGCGGAACGTCCAGAGATCCACGTACGGGAGGCCCAGCCTCTCGGCCGCCTTTCGCGCACGCGCCTCCTCCGAGGCGGGATCGAGGAATTGAGGCAGGTGCTGGGCGGTGACGGTCTGGCTCATGCTCAGCCCTTGATGTTGGAGAGGATCGAGAACATCGGAAGGTAGATCGAGAGGAGGAGCGTGGCGATCACGCCCCCCATGACGACGAGGATGATCGGCTCGACGAGGTTGATGAGGCGCTGCAGCGAGGCCTCGATCGCCTCGTCGTAGAAGTCGGAGACGTTCGTGAGCATCTCCTCGAGCGCCCCGGTCGCCTCGCCCACCTTGATCATCTCGACGGCGAGCGACGTGAACTGCGTCGTCTCCTCGAGGCTTCGCCAGAGCTCGGCGCCCTCGCGCACCTTCGGCACGACGGTGCGGACGGCGTCCGAGATTCTGCGGTTCGCGACGGCGCCGGCCGCGATGTCGAGGGCCGGAACGAGAGGCGTCCCGGCGCCGACGAGCGTCGCCAGCGAACGCGAGAACTGCGAGAGCGCGAATCGGTGGAGGATCCCGCCGATGACCGGAATCCGGAGAAGGAGCCCGTCAAACGTCCTCTGTCCCGCGTCGGTCCGGCGCCAGCGGGACGTCAGCCAGGAGAGGAGGGCGACCCCCGCCGCGAGAAAGAGGAAGTTCGCCCGCATGAAGGTCGCGATCGCGATGACGACCTTCGTGACGAGCGGAAGATCGGTCCCGAACCCGGCGAAGAACTCCATGAATTTCGGGATGACGTAGGTCATCAGAATCACGATGAGGCCGATCGAAAGGCCGACGAGGACCGCCGGATAGACGAGGGCCGAGAGGACCCGCCGCTTCACGGAGGCGAGGATCTTCTGGTACGAGAGATACCGGCGGAGGACCTTCTCGACCTCCCCCGACCGCTCTCCCGCTTTCAGCGAGGTGCCGTAGAGGCGCGGGAAGTCGTCGCCGTACTTGAGGAACGCATCCGAGAGCGCGACGCCCGAGACGAGGTTGTCGTGGATGCCGGCCAGGATCTGCCGGAAGCGGGTGTTCTGCTGCCGCTCCATCAGGATCTCGAATCCGGCGACGACGGGAAGTCCGGCCTTCAGGAGGGAGACGAGCTCCTGGTTGAAGACGAGAAACTCCTCCGTCGAGACGGAGCGGCGGCGGCGGAAGAGCGTCCGGAGGACGTCTTTCCCCGGGACGCGAAAGGCCCGGGCGGCAGGAGCATCGCTGTCTGCGCGCCGGAGCGAGAAAAGACGCCCGCCCTGGCGCCCGACCTCGGTCCGGAGCGCGTTCTCGTCCTCCGCGTCGAGCGTCCGGACGGAGACGACACCGTCCGCCGTTCCGACCCTGCAGACGAACGTCGCCATCAGTTCGGCCCGCCGATTCCGGGACCCGGGATCTTCCAGCTTCCGCGGAAGACGAGGACGAGCGCGCCCGCCGCCGCCTCGTCGCGCCCCACGGCGAGGATGAAGGGCTGGCCCACCGGGACGTTCAACGTCGTCCGGAGGATGTCGCCCCGGGGAGCCGCAATGCCCGGTCCGGCGACCGGATGGACGCGCTCGAAGGCCAGCCCCTTGAGACGGACCTGGCGGAGGTCGTCCCCGCCATCGATCTGGAACTCGAGGCGGTAGTCGCCGCCGAGGACGGAGGCGACCGTCTGCCCCTCGGCGCCCTTCACGAGCACAGTGTCGAGGCGCGAGTAGCTCGTGAACCGGAAAAGCTGGCGCAGCCGGTCCCCGATCCCTTCGGGGTCGCCATCGGGCATCAGCGCGGGCGCGATGCCGGGGCCGGGGCGGGGCCCGGTCGCGGCCTTCAGCAGCGTGATGCGCAGGTCGACCGCGCGCGGCGGAACGTCCCAGGCGGCGATCGAACGGGCGGCGCGTTCGACGGCGTCCGCGCTGTCCCGGACCGTCAGGACGTTCCCCTTCGGCTGAACGATGACGGAGCCCCCTTCGGTGAGGACCGGCCGGACGATGGCGACGGCGTCCTCGGGCGCGCGGTACTTCAGCGCGAAGACGCGGACGACGACCTCCGTGGCCGGGACGGCGGCGGGGCGGGGCGCGCCGCCGAGGAGAAGAGCGAGAGCGAAAAGCGAGGCGCGCACCATGATCAGAGGTCCGCGTCGGGGTTCGCGATGAAGATGACCGTCGGCCCGGAAGGCGTCGCGGAGGCGAACTGGTAGACGCGCGCTCCCGGGCTCTCGAGACGCTCGACGATCGGGCGCCCCGCCGCGGGCACCCCGGCCGCCGGAGACGTCGCGACGGAGGCGTCCGGTTTCCGCAAGTAGAGAACGGCCGCGAGGCCCGACGCGAGGAGGACGACCGCCGCAGCCCGGAGCCACGGCCGAAGCCCGCTCGGTCCGGCGGGCGTGCGCCCGCCTCCCTCGACGGCGCGGACCCGGATCGCGGCAAGGACGTCGGCCACGAGGGTCTCCGCCTCGGCGGCGGCATCGTGGCCTCCGCGGGCGATCCGGAAAGTGCTCCGCGCCGCGTTCTCTTCGGCCTCCGCCGAAGCCGAAAGACGGACGAAGAGAAGAGTCGGATCCACGGCCACCGCGTCGGGGAGGCAGGCCGGGCACTCCGCGGCATGGCGCGCGAGAAGCGACTCGCCCGCCGCGTCGAGCGCGTCGCGGGAGCGGAGCTCGGCCAGCCGCAGGGTCGTCTCCCGTTCCGGGCAGGGGGCGTCGGGACGGAGGGGTCCGCTCATCGCGCGCCTCCGAAGGCCGCACGGACGAATTCGGGATAGCGGCGTCGGATCTCCCCGCGCAGGAGCCTCCGGGCCTGGAAGAGGTGGTTTCGCACCGTCGACTCCCGGCAGTCGAGGATGGCGGCGATTTCGCGGCTTTCGCTCTCCTCGAACTCGTGAAGGACGAAGACGAGCCGCTGCTTCTCCGACAGGACCGTGGCGCACTCCTCGAAGATCCGGCGGATTTCCTGACGATCGAGTCCGGCAGGGCCTTCCGGCTCGGCCGAGAGCCCGCCCCGGACGAGGCGGAAATTCTCCGCCTCGGTCCTGGCTCGCGAGCGGCGCGCGCGCAGCGCGTCCACCGCGAGGTTGGACGCGATCCGGAAAAGCCAGGTCGAGTAGGCCCACGCCGCGTCATACCGGTGCCGGTTTTCCCAGGCCCGGACGAACGTCAGCTGGGCTACGTCCCGCGCGTCCTCGGCGTCGCCGAGGAGACGCCGGAGGAAGGCGAGGAGCCCGGGCGTCCGCCGCCGGACGATCTCGGCGAACGAGTCCGTGTCCCCCTCGCGGACCTTCTCCACGAGAAGGCTCTCAGGCAGGTCGGGCCGGCCAAAGCTGGTCAGGACCGGAGGGACCGGGCGAAGAACATTCGTACGCATCTCGTCGACGTCTTCTACGTTTCCCGGATCCTCGTCGTCTACCATTCCTCTCCTCGATCGCTGGCCGGCCGACGTGAAGTGGCCACCGCTTTCGCCCGCGCACCAGTATAATCCGCCGAGGCTTGGAGATTCTCGCTAAGTCTCTGCCGCCAGATAACTTGCGGACAAAGGACGGTGCACAGCCCTTCGCCGCCCGACCGGAAGGCCGTGAGATTTCTCTCTGGCCTCTCGTCCGGGAGCGGCTTCTCCCCCGCCCAGGGACCTCATCTTCGGACGTCTGGCTTCAGGCCGTGTCGATCGGCGAGGTGGAGATCGCGGCCACCCTCGTCGCGGCCCTCCGGGTGCAGGCGCCGGATCTCCGTCTCCTCGTCACCGCGACGACGCCGGCAGGGGTGTCGCTCCTCCCCGTCCGCTTCCGGGGGATTCCCGGCGTGGCGCTGAGGCCGTTTCCGCTCGACCTCGGGTTTTCGGCCCGCCGCTTCTTCGACGCCGTGCGGCCCGGCATTCTCGTCCTCGTCGAGACGGAACTCTGGCCCGTCACTCTCTCCGAAGCCGCGCGCCGCGGCGTCCCGGTCGTGATCGTGAACGGGCGGCTTTCCGGGAAATCGCTGCGCCGCCTCCTCATGGCCGCGCCGCTCTTTCGCCCGGCTCTCGGCGCCGTCTCGCGCGTCGCGGCCCGGACTCCCGAGGACGCAGCGCGCTTCGTGAAGGCCGGGATCTCCTCCGAGAGGGTCTTCGTGGCGGGCGACCTGAAGCTCGACCGCGCGGAGGCGCCCGAACCGCCGTTCGCGGAGCGGGTCCGGAGGCTCGCGGCAGGCCGCGCCGTCGTCGTCGCCGGCTCGCTCGCAGAGGAAGAGATCCCGGCGGCGCTCGCCGCCCGGCGGGTCCTCGACGAGAACGGCCTCGCGACGCTCTTTCTCGTGGCGCCGCGGCAGCCCGGCTCGTTCGACGCGGCCGCACGCCGTTTCGAGTCCGCGGGCCTCGCCGTCGTCCGGCGGAGCGAGCCGGGGCGCGACGGCGAGCGCGCCGACGTCTTTCTCCTCGACACGATCGGGGAGCTGGCGTCGGCCTACCGCTGCGGCACCGCGGCGATCCTCGGCGGCACGTTCGTCGACAAGGGGGGTCACAACGTCCTCGAGCCGGTCCGGGCCGGGCTTCCCGTGGTTCACGGTCCGTCCACCGGGAACATCCGTCTTCTTCTCGAATCGGCCGAAGGCGCCGCCTTCCCGGCCCGGGACGGCGCGGACGCCGGCCGGATTCTCGCTGCGCTCCTCCGCGACCGCGCTTCCCTCCGCCGCGCCGCGGAGGCGTCGGCTGCCCTCTTCTCCCGAAGCGCCGGTGCGACGGCGCGCGCCGTCGAGATGATCCTCGCCCTCCGGAGCCGGATCCCTTGAGCGGCACCGGCCTCCTTCCCCCCCTCGCCGCGCTCTACGGTGCGGGAGTCGCGGCCCGTCTCTCGCTCTACCGCGCCGGTGTCCTCAGGGTCCGCCGCGCGGCCCGGCCCGTCGTCTCGATCGGGAATCTCGCGGCCGGCGGGGCCGGAAAGACCCCGTTCGTCCGCTGGCTCGCGGGAGAGCTGCTCGCCCGCGGGGTGCGGCCCGCGATCCTCACGCGAGGCTACGGAAGGCGGAGCCACGGCCTCGTCGTCGTCTCGGACGGAGCGGGCACACTCGCTCCGGTGAACGAGTCGGGGGACGAGCCCGCCGTCCTCGCGCGGGCCCTTCCGCGTGTCCCGGTCGTGGCCGACGGCAACCGCCGCCTCGCCGCGGCGCGTGCCCTCGCAATCGCGCCCAACGTCGCGTACTTTCTGCTCGACGACGGCTTCTCCCACGTCGCCCTCTCCCGCGATGCCGACATCGTCCTTCTCGACGCCACTGCACCGGACGCCGGCGGCGCGCTCCTGCCCGCGGGGCGCCTTCGCGAGCCCCTCGGGTCGCTCGCCCGGGCCGACTTCATCGTGGTCACGAAGTCCGAGCAGGCTTCTCCGGCTCCCGCGGTCGCCCTCGCGGCCCGGCATGCGCCCGGCGTCCCGGTCTACCACGCCGTCACCGAGGTGACCGGCCTCTTCGGCGGCCGCGGCGAAACGCTGCGCCCCGAAGAGGTCGCCGGGCGCGCCCTGATCGCGGTAGCGGGCCTCGCCCGTCCGGACGCCTTCGCCGCGACGCTGGCCGCCCTCGGGATCCGGCCCGTGGCCTCGCTCGCGTTCCGGGATCACGTGCACTACGGCCCGTCCGAGGTCGGGCGGATCGAGCGGGCCGCCGAGGAGGCCGGTGCCGGGACGATCGTCACGACGGAAAAGGACGCCGTGAAGCTCGAGAGCGTCTCAGCCCTCCCGCTCGTCACGGTCGCCGTCCGGATGCGCGTCGTCGAGCCCGACTTCGTGAGTACGCTTCTCGCGCACCTCGCGCGCAGGCCCTCCTGACATGCCCCGGCGACGCTCGAGCCTCCGCAACCGGATCGAGGCCTCCGCCGTCCGGCTCCTTCGCGCGATCGCCCGGCGCGGCACGCCCGAGGGGGCCGAGGCCGTCGGGCGCCGCCTCGGGAGGCTCTATCGGGCAATCGACCGAAAGCGGTGCCGGCTCGCGAACGAAAACCTCGCGCGGGCATTTCCGGAGAAGCGGCCGGAGGAGATCGAGGCTCTCTCGATCGCCGTCTTCGAGCACTTCGGCGGCGTCGCGGCGGATATCCTCCGCGCCGTCTCCTCGTCACAGGCTGCCCTCGACGCGCGGATCTCGGTCTCGGGTGCCGAGCGCGTCCGGGCGGCGCTCGCGACGGGGCGTGGGCTCATTCTCCTGACGGCCCACTTCGGAAACTGGGAGTACTCGGCGCTCGGCACCGCCGCAGCGGGCTTCCCCGTCACCGTCATCGCGCGGCCTCTGGACAACCCGCTCCTCGAGTCTCTCCTGAAAGGCTTCCGCGAGCGGAACGGGAACAGCGTCGTCTACAAGGCGGACGCCGCACGCGAGATGCTCCGGGTCCTCCGCCGCGGGGGCATCGTCGGAATCCTCGCAGACCAGCATGCGCAGTCGGGAGACGTCGTGGTCCCGTTCTTCGGACGCCCGGCCGCGACGACCTCGATCGTGGCCCGCCTCGCCGACCGGACCGGGGCGCTGATCATCCCCGTGGTCTGCGCGCGGACGTCACCGGCCTCCTACCACCTCTCCTTCGAGCCGGAGATCGACGTTCGCTCGCTTCGGACCGATGAACGCGCGCCGGGGGCCTTCACGGCCCGCCTGAACCTCGAGGTCGAGCGCATCGTCCGGCGCACCCCCGAGCAGTGGCTCTGGCTCCACAACCGCTGGCGCCTGGATTGACGCACAACGAAACGCCCCGGCAGTCGCCGGGGCGTCGTGAAGTTCGGGGTGTCCGTTCGACTTACTGCTTGGGCGCCGTGGCGGGCTTGGCAGCAGCCGGGGCGGCCGGCTTCGCAGCTTCCGTGGCCGCCTTTGGGGCTTCCTTGGCCGCCTTGGAGGCTTCGGTGGCCGGCTTGGCAGCCTTCTTCGCCTTCTTCTTGTGGGTGACCTTCGCCTTTTTCGTGGCCTCGGGCTTGGCTGCCGTGGTGGCCGGGGCAGCGGCCGTGGCGGCCGGGGCGGCGGCGGCCATGGCGGCCGGCTTGGCGGGTTCTGCCTTCTTGGGCTCGTCGGCGAAGGCCGAACCGAGCGAAAGAACGGCAACCGCAACGAGCGTGGAAAGGATCTTCTTCATTTCGGTTCCTCCGTTGTTCCCCTTCTTCTGTGGCCGGTTCGGGGTCGACCGACGCCCAGCACCACGCAACCGCGCTGCCAACGACTGATCCGGGAAACAGACAACCGACTAAACTGCTGAGGGAGAACCTCTTGGAGGTGAAAGTCGAGGGCGGAACTCAAGGCGCGGCTCACGCCGAATGCACGAATCGGTGTGACGATGAAGACGGAACGGTCTCAGGGAGATCCTGCTGCCGGCGGGGGCTGCGGCCCCCGCGCCCCCTACTTCAGCTCGACGTTCCAATACGCCATGTCGAGGAAGTTCTTCCAGGTCGGGTGGATCCGCTGCGGGGAGAGGAGCCCGAGCGGCGTCGCCTTCGGCTTCACCGGCGGGCGGCGAAGCCGCATCCCGGCCTCCTCAGGAAGGCGGTTTCCTTTCCTCACGTTGCAGGCGAGGCAGGCGCAAACGACGTTCTCCCAGTTCGTCGGTCCGTTCCGGGAGAGCGGGACGACGTGGTCGAGGGAAAGCTCCGACGTCGAGTGCCTCCGGCCGCAGTACTGACAGCGGTTGCCGTCGCGCATGTAGATGTTGTGCCGGGAGAACTTCACCTCGGGCCTCGGCGGCCGGTCGCAGGAGAGGAGCTGGATGACCCGCGGGAT
>JBBIPB010000074.1:0-12275 GCA_037443065.1 Acidobacteriota bacterium
TCTCCGTCGCCATCGTCGAGCCGACGACGCTCCTCGGGCGCGACCTGAAGGCCGTTCTCAAGGAGCGGCGGTTCCCCGCCGCGAACGTCCACCTCTTCCACCAGGCCGGAGGAGGCGGCGGGATCCTGACCGCCGACGACGACGAGGCCGAGTTCGTCGCGGCGCTCGCGCCCGACTCCCTCGAGACGTGCGCGGTCGCGTTCTTCTGCGGGCGCGCCGCCGACACCGAGCGTTTCCTCGCCACGCGGAAGGATTCGTGCCTCGCGATCGACCTGTCGGGCGCCCGGAACGGCGGGCCGCTGGCGGTGCCGTCCGCAGACGGAGAAGCGGCCACCCTCCCGAAGGGGAACGTCCTCGTCCTGCCGCATCCCGTCGCGTTCGTTCTCGCCGAGGCGATCTCCGTGGTCGACGCGTTCGCCCCCGTCGTGGACGCCACGGCCGCGATCGACCGGCCCGCGAGCGAGCTCGGCAAGGGCGCGCTCGACGAACTCTTCGCGCAGGCCGTCGCTCTCGCCTCGTTCCGCCCGGTCCCGAAGGACCACCTCGGCACCCAGAGCGCGTTCAACGCGTTCGTGCCACCGGACGCCGAGCAATGGGAAGGGCGCGTCGCGGAGGACGTTGCCGCGCTTCTCGGCCGCCCCCTGCCGCTCGGCGTCCTCTCGGTCCGCGCGGGGATCTTCCACGGCCACCTCCTCCGGCTCGACCTGCGCCTCGCCTCGGACGCGCCGGCCGGCACGGCCGTCCTCGACGCGTTCCGGGCGAAGAAGAGCGCGTTCGACGTCGTCGACCCCGAAGATCTCTCGGGCCCGGTCGAGTCGGCGTCGCGCGACGAGACGCTCGTCCTCCGCGTCGCCGCCTCCGGCCGCCGCATCCGCCTCGTCCTCGCCGCGGACCACCTCCGGCGCGCGGGCGCGATCCTCGCCGTGCGGCTCGTGGAGCAGGCGCTGAAGGAGGGGCGACTCCCCGGCGCGGGCTCAGGGGGCTGAGGAGACTCCCCTTCAGTCCCGCCCAGCTCCAGTGCCGCCTGCCGCGCTCTCGAGAACGACCTCCGGGTACCTTGCCACGACCCGAAGCAGCACCTTCGCACTCCCTTCCGGCCGCCGCCGCCCCTGCTCCCAGTTTCGAAGGGTCGCGACGCTGATGCCCATGAGCGCCGCGAACTTCGCCTGGCTGAGTCCATACCGCTCACGGAGCAGCCGAACACCAGGCTCGGCAAAGCGGGTGGTTCGGGCGGCGCGCCGCGTGCCACGAAGGATTGCGCCACCCTGCCGCACGCTGGTCAGAAGCTCGTCGAACAGTTCCTTCTTCATGGGTACTCCGTTTCGATGATGTGCCTCAGAGCTCGTTTCTGCGCTTCCGAAAGGTCGTCTCGCTCGTTCTTCGCGTAAGTCAGCAGCATCAAGATGCGTGCGGTGGGCTGGTGCCAGTAGTAGATGACACGGATTCCACCCCTCTTACCGCGTCCGGAGCCGGCCCACCGCACTTTTCGAAGCCCGCCGGTACCCTGAATGACCGTCCCCGCGTCCGGACGTCCGGCGAGTGCGGCTTGGAGCCGCCGGTACTCTTCGTCCCCCAGCAAAATCCGGATTCGCGCCGTGAAGGCGCCGGTCTCCACGATGACCACGACCGGATGATACGCCAATGGCGTATATCTCGCTCGCGCCTGGCGGGCGAGGGCGAGGCCGCGTGGTTCCTTGATGCGTTCAAACCCTTGCGGCCGCGAGTTAAACGCCCTATGCCTTGTGGAGGGAGACGTGTAAATGCAGCCGGGGACCCGCCTCGGCCCTTACGAAATCCTGTCGCCCATCGGCGCGGGCGGCATGGGCGAAGTCTGGCGGGCGCGGGACACCAGGCTCGGCCGCGACGTCGCAATCAAGATCGTCCGCCCCGGCCTCGCCTCGGATCCCGACCGGCTCTCGCGCTTCGAGAAGGAAGCCCGCGCCGCTGCGCAGCTCGACCACCCCAACATCCTCGTCGTCCACGACGTCGGGACGCACGAAGGAAGTCCCTTCATCGTCTCGGAGCTCCTGCAGGGCGAGTCGCTCCGGGAGAAGCTCGGTGCTCCCCTCCCGCCCAGGAAGGCCGTGGACTACGCCATTCAGATCGCCCATGGACTCGCGGCCGCGCACGAGAAGGGCATCGTCCACCGGGACATCAAGCCCGAAAACGTCTTCGTCACGAAAGACGGGCACGTCAAGATTCTCGACTTCGGCATCGCCAAGCTGCTTCCTTCCTTCGAGGCTGCCGGCGTCGACACCGAGACGCCCACGGCAACCGCCACGCAGCCGGGAACGACGGTCGGCACCGTCGCTTACATGTCCCCCGAGCAGGTCCGCGGCCAGCCGGTGGACGCCCGGACGGATCTGTTCTCCCTCGGCGTCGTTCTCTACGAGATGCTCGCCGGGATAAGGCCGTTTCAGCGCGACACGCCAGCCGACACGATGTCGGCCATCCTGCGCGAGGAGCCCCCCGCCCTCAGGGACGCCGGACGGGGCACCCCGCCGGTCCTCGACAAGATCGTCCGGCATTCCCTGGAGAAGGACGTCTCCGTCCGGACGCAGACGGCCCGCGAGGTCGTCTTCGCCCTCGAGACCCTGAGCAGCCTCTCGGGCGAGACCCCCGTGGGCGAGGAGGTCCCCGAAGGAAGGTCGCGCCGCAATCGGACGGATTTCCTCATCGGCGCAGCTCTCCTCATCGTCGCGCTGGCAATCGCGGGCGTGCTTGTCCTCAGGCGCAAGCCTGCGGCCCCGAGCGGGCAACCGACCGGACCGGCCAAGATCGTCGTCCTGCCCTTCGAGAACCTCGGCTCTCCCGAAGACGCCTACTTCGCGGCCGGCATGACGGAGGAGATCACGAGCCGCCTCGCGAACGTCCGGAACCTCGCGGTCATCTCGCGCACGACTGCCACCCAGTACGACCGAAAGGGAAAGACGGTGGAACAGATCGGCAAGGACCTGGGCGTCAGCTTCGTCCTCGAGGGCTCGGTGCGCTACGAAAGGAGCGCCGCAGGCCCCGGGCGCGTGCGCATCACACCGCAGCTCATTCGAGTCGCGGACGACACCCACGTGTGGGCAGATCGATACGACCGGATGATCACGGACGTTTTCGCGATGCAGTCGGAGGTAGCGGAGAACGCTGTCAAGGCGATGGGCGTCGCGCTCCTGCCGCGCGAACGGACCGCACTGAAAGAGGCTTCGACGAGCGACATGGAGGCCTACGACCTTTACCTCCGAGGGCAAGTCCAGGGCGGGCGCACCGTGAACAAGGCGGATCTCGAGGGCGCCATCGCGCTTTACGAAGCCGCGGTCAAGCGCGACTCCCACTTCGCACAGGCCTTTGCGGGGCTCTCCAGAATGCAACTTTTCATGTTCTTCTACTACTTTGATCACAGCCCGGGTCGACTCGTCAAAGCGAAGGAAGCAGCCGAACGGGCGGTCGAGCTTCGACCCGACCTTGCCGAAAGCCACGCGGCGCTGGGTTGGTATTTCTACGAAGGCTTCCGGGACTATCCGCGAGCACTGAGCGAGCTCTCGGCGGCCCTCGAGATCCAGCCCACCAGCACGGACGCGCTCTGGGGGACTGCCGCTGTCCTGCGGCGCCAAGGACGCTTCGCCGAATCCGCGGAGGCCTTCTCCCGGGTGCTTGAGCTGGACCCGAAGAACGTGAATCTGCTTTTCAACACGGGCGTGACCTACATTTACGTCCGCCGCTACGCCGAGGCGGACCGTGCGTTTGGATTGACGATCGCCCTGAGCCCGCGCTGGGCCGAGCCCTACGCGGTAAAGGCTTGGCTCCAGGTCCAGTGGCATGGCGACCTCGAGAAGGCTCAGGCCGTCCTGGCCGAGGCGGGACAGGTTACCGGCCTCACGGACGACGAGCAGGACCTCGCGGCCACGACGCTGGACATCACCTTGGCCCGGCGTGACTACTCGGGGGCGCTGCGGCAGATCGACGCTCAAGCGAGCCCGGCCGTTGACAACCAGATCAGTTACTCGCCGGTCTCGTTGCTCAGGGGACAAGTCGAGAGGCTGATGGGCAAGGGCGATCTCGCGCGCCACTCCTTCGAAACCGCACGAGCAGAGCTGGAGCAGAAGATCAAACAGGACCCGGGCGATTCTCGCCTCCACAGCTCTCTCGGCATCGCGTACGCCGGGCTCGGCCGCCGCACCGAGGCCGTACGGGAAGCAAAGCTTGGTTGCGACCTGATGCCGCCGTCGAAAGACGCCCTGGATGCGATCTACCGCCTCGAGGACCTCGCCCTCGTCTACACGATGATCGGGCAGAACGACGAAGCGATCGTCCAGCTAGAGGGACTGCTCGCGTTCAGCGGAAATGACACCCCCCATTGGCTCCGCCTGCAACCCAGGTGGGACCCGCTGCGGTCGGACCCCCGATTCCAGGCGCTGCTCACGAAGTACGAGGTCAAGCCGTGACCGGCCCCTTGTGCACTCACCAACGAGGGAGGTCACCATGAATCCCTGCCTGAGGGCAGCCCTCTCCCTTGCCTTGTTTCTCCTCGTCGCCGGCGTCGCCGTCGCGGACCAGACCGGGGAGATCCGGGGCGTCGTGACCGATGTCTCCGGGGTGCCATTGCCGGGCGTTTTTGTCACGGTCCGAGGAGAGAACCTCCAGGGTCAGCGGGGCGCTGTCTCGGATACCCGGGGGGCGTTTCGCATGCCGCTGCTGCCGGCCGGAGCTTACGACCTGGGGTTTTTGCTGCAGGGCTTCGAGCCTCTTACGTTGACCGGCAACGACGTGAGGCTGGGCGCGACGACGAGTGTGTCCGTCTCCTTGGCTCTTGCCGTCCTGAAGCAGGAGATCACCGTCACGGCGGAGAACCCCTTGGTCGACGCCATGAAGAGCGACACGAGCTATCGCCTCCGCGGTGAGGACCTCGCGCGCGTTCCCGCCCAGGGACGGACGATCGCCGAGGTCGTCGGCTTCACGCCGGGCGTGACCGGAGTACGGATGAACACGGTCACCGGCACAGACACGGGCCTCCCGAGCTTCCGCGGCGAGGGCGACGCCGGCAACAACTGGCTCGTGGACGGCGTTTCGACGAAGGGGGTTCAGAAGAACGACGCCGGAGTGCGGATCAATTACGACGCATGGGACGAGGTGCAGGTCGTCTCCGACGGCTTCTCTCCGGAGTTTGGCCAGACGATGGGAGGCGTCGTCAACGTCGTGACAAAGGCGGGCGGTAACGCGTTCAGCGGCGAGCTGGGCGCCCTCGTGAGGGACCACAATCTCCGGGCGGCGCGCCAGGAACAGCTCTCGGTGGCGAGCCTCCCCGAAACCTCGATCGGTCAGTACTACGGCAATCTCGGCGGACCGATCCTGAAAGACAAGCTCTGGTTCTTCCTGTCGGACAACTATCTCTCGACGACCGACCAGACGACCGAGCAGTCGGTCGGCTGGCTGGACATCCCGGCGGGTGAATTGCGGACGACGACGAACAATGCTTTCGGGAAGATCACGTTCACGCCGAAGGAGAATCACACCATCTCCCTGGGTGGGACCCTCGACAAGTCGCTGAACCAGACAGGAGGAATCGGCACTCCGGCGACGTACACGACGACGAGCTACGACAACAGGCTGTACCGCCTCAACTACACTGGAATCTTCGGCGCGAATGTCCTCGTGACGGCGACGGCGGGACAGAACCGGCGCGACAACAGCACGGCCCCCCAGAACGGTGACTACGAAACGCCGAGCTACTTCTGGCAGGACATCGCCCAGCGGACGAACAACGTCAACCGGGGCCTTTCGGAGCACGAGCGGCGGACCGACGTCTCGTTGACCGGAAGCTGGGCACGGGACGCGGGGCGCTGGGGCAGTCACGAGGTCAAGGTCGGCGTGAGCTATTTCGACAACAGCTACCGGAGCGTCAACACCTGGACGGGCCGGGCCTTCAATCCCTGGCCGGGCAGCGGATTCGACGACGGCAGCGATCTCACGTGGGCGAGTCCGGGCATCCCACTCCAGCTCAATGAATACAAGAGCGGACAGACGGAGAACTCGACCAACGGGTTCGGGTTCTATGTGCAGGACACCGTGACTTTTGGCCGCGCGACATTGATGCTCGGCCTCCGCACAGACACGCAACGGGTCCTGGATGACGTCGGCGACACCGCGTGGAGTTGGGGAGCCGGGGACTTCCTCCAGCCGCGTGTCTCGGTCGCCGCGGACCTCACGGGCGATGGCCGAACGATCCTCAAGGCGGCATATGGACGGTTCGCCCTGCCGATGTCCACCTATTCGCTCCCGTACGTCGTCGACCGATACATGCCGCTCAGCTTCAGACAGTATTCGTGGGCCGGGCCGAACAATCCGACCGATGCGCAGCTGAAGGATCCGGCGAACTGGCAATTCGTGTGGGAGCAGAGCGCGACCGCGTCGCCCACCGAAGTCGATCCCGGAATGAAGCCCGACTCGCTCGACCGGGTCGTGGTCGCACTGGAGCGGCAGCTCTCACCGGAGTGGGCGGTGAAACTGCGAGGTGTCTACTCCCGGACGCGGAACCTCATCGACGACGTCGCCGTCTACTCGCCCGACAGCCCCGATCAGTTCAAGTACGTCTACACGAACTTCGATCTCAAGAGGCGGGACTATCGGGCGCTCGAATTCGAGTTGAACGGGAGGGTCGGAACGAAGCTCTTCCTCGACGCGTCCTATGTATGGTCGCGCTCGAGAGGCACGAGCTCGGGGAACTTCCGCGAAAACGGGGTCTGGGACTACGCGGTCGGGGGCGCGTACGACTATTCGCCGTTCGGTGATCATCCGAACCTGCCGGCGAGCGACCCCGACAAGGCCATGTGGGACGCCCTGCTCGGAGGCCTTGGCGGTCCCGGCGTGGGCGACGAGGGGTGGTACGGGGAGCTTCCCTACAGCGTCGACCACAACGTGAAGTTTCTCGCGAACTGGCTCGCCCCCTATGGACTCCGGGTTTCGACTGCGGTCGAGTGGCTTTCCGGCTACCACTGGGAGATGAAAGGGTGGAGCGAGGGCTACGGCTTCTACGTGACGTTCCCCGAGGGACGCGGAGTCAGGACGACGCCCGCTCACACCTACGTGGATCTTGGAGTGGACAAGTCGTTCAACGTCGGCAAAGGAGTCACTCTTGCCGCCGGCGTCAACGTCTACAACCTCTTCAACAGCCAGGTTCCGGTTTCATACGTCAAGGAAGAAACCGCCCTGTTCGGTCAGGTCTGGGCGCGTCAGCTCCCACGCTGGCTCCAGCTGAAGGCGGCGGTGAGGTTCTAGAAGCGTCATGACGCTCTCCTCCGGCACCCGCCTCGGTCCGTATGAAATCCTGTCGCCCATCGGCGCGGGCGGCATGGGTGAGGTCTGGCGGGCGCGGGACACGAGGCTCGGCCGCGACGTCGCCGTCAAGATCGTCCGCCCCGGCCTCGCCTCGGATCCCGACCGCCTCTCGCGCTTCGAGAAAGAAGCCCGCGCGGCCGCGCAGCTCGATCACCCCAACATCCTCGTCGTCCACGACGTCGGGACGCACGAAGGAAGCCCCTTCATCGTCTCGGAGCTCCTGCAGGGCGAATCACTCCGCGAGAAGCTCGGCGCTCCCCTGCCGCCCAGGAAGGCCGTCGACTACGCCATTCAGATCGCCCATGGACTCGCGGCCGCGCACGAGAAGGGCATCGTCCACCGGGACATCAAGCCCGAAAACGTCTTCGTCACGAAAGACGGGGACGTCAAGATTCTCGACTTCGGCATCGCCAAGCTGCTTCCTTCGTTCGAGGCGGCCGGCGTAAACACCGAGACGCCCACCGCTACCGCGACCCAGGCCGGCACCGCAGTCGGCACCGTCGCTTACATGTCGCCCGAGCAGATCCGTGGCCAACCCGTGGATGCCCGGACGGATCTTTTCTCGCTGGGCGTCGTTCTCTACGAAATGCTATCGGGGAAGCGACCCTTCCAGCGAGATACGCCCGCAGAGATCATGACCGCGATCCTGCGCGAGGAGCCGCCGGATCTCTCGGAGACAAACCGAAGCGTCCCCGCCTCTCTCGAAGGAATCGTCCGGCACTGCCTCGAGAAGGAGCCGGACAACCGCTTTCAGACCGCGCGCGACGTCGTCTTCGCTCTCGAGGCGCTTCCGGAGATCTCGACCGCGAAGCCCGCTTCCCCGATGTCGCCCCTGGGCGTCTCGTTGCATCGGCACCGGAGGTCTCTTGTGGGCGCAACGCTTCTCCTCGCCGCGGTCGCCGTGACACTGATCTTCACCAACCGGAGACATTCGGTAGCGCCAAGCCTCCTTGCCCTGCCCTGCACCGTCTACGGCGCGCCGGACGTGGCGTTTCTGACTGACGCCGTCCCCGGCACGATTTCCACACTCCTCAGCGGGGTCGAAGGCGTCGACACAAAGGTGCCGCCCAGCAGCTTCGAGGTTGAAAAGGTCAAGGGCGACCTTACGAAGCTGGCCGACCTGTATCAGGTCTCTTCTTTCATCGTCACGTCGATCAGTACCTCGCCGGGTCGTTTTGCTCTGAACGTCCAGCTCGTCGATGCGGCGACGCGGAAGGTGCGGTGGGGAAAGCAATTCGAGGGCCCGCGTGAGGCCTACAACGATCTCGCCCGCCAGGCCGCAGAGGGAATCCGGCTCGCGGTGGGGCCCGCGGCCCCACCCGTCCCGACCGCCACGGCGTCGTCCGAGGCCGAGCTGGCTCTCCGGGAAGGCGAGTATTTTTCTACCCGTTACAGCAGCCTGAGGCTTCCCGCCGATTTCGATGCCGGCTACTCTGCGTTGAGCCGCGCACTCCAGCTTGAACCGTCGGTCGCCGTGGCCGCAGCTGGGATTTCCAGACTCTACGTTCGGAAATTCCAAGCGGAGGGCGATGCGAGCGGGGCTCTCAAGAACGTTGAAGCGTGGGCTCGTCGCGCCCTCGAGATCGACCCGCGATGCGGCCGTGCCTGGGCAATGTTGAGCTGGGTCCAAATGTATTCGACGAAACCCGACATTGAGCGGCAGCTCGAATGCGCACTCAAGGCCGCCTCGTTTTCGCCACGCGACAGCTTCAGCCACATGACTGTGTCGAACTCCGTTGCAAGCCCGGGCACGAATGCCCTCGCCCTCGAAGCAAGCCTCTCGGCGGTAAACCTCGATCCTCTTTTCCTTCCTGCAAATGGCAATGTCGTTCTCGCCTTGAGTGATCTCGGGCGAGCTGAGGAAGCGCTCCCGTTCGCCGAGAAGGCGATACGCGTGGAGCCCGAAGCCTGGTCATCCCAGGACTCCAGGGCCTACGTCCTCTTGAAGCTCGGCCGGTTCGAAGAAGCACGAAAGACCATGGCACGAGGGGAGAAACAGTTTCTCGAGAACCCCGGCACCTTCCTGAGCCAGATGTGGGGCCAGATCAGATTCCGCCTAGCGGTGGCAGAAAGAGACGCCGCGACGACAGAAAAGCTGGAGCGACACATCCTCCCTCCACTTCTTGAGGGAAAGGCGGACAGCCTGACGCTCCAGAATGGCGCTGAATTCGTCTGCCCGGCACTCGCCCTCCTCGGCCGGACTGACGAGGCGATCCGCATCCTGCTGCGAAGCGTCGAGAACGACGTCCCTCCTCCGTATGACTGGCTGGTCGTCGATCCAGACCTCCGCCATCTTCGTGGCGATCGCCGTTTTGCGAAAGTGGTCGCTGCCTCGCGGGACGGCGCCGCGATGGTCGCTAGGATCCTCGGTCAGTCCCGGACCCGCGGCGAGCTGCCGAAGTACCTCGAGGCGCCGCTCGACGATCTCCTCAAGCTGCTGAAAGAGAAACCCGGGATCTAACGCCGCCGCGCGGGCCGCGACGGTGCCGTCTTCGGCGCGGCCGCGTGCGGCGGCGGCGCGATCGGGACCTCGAACTCGACGCCGTTGTTGACCTTGCCGTCCGGCATCGTCAGGCGCCAGCTCGCGAAGAGGCGCGGGTGCGCGCCGGCGATGCGGATGGGGCCCGAGGCGTCCACCTCGCCCGGCGCGAAGAGGTTCTCGAAGAGGCGGCAGACGACGGCGCGGTTGGACGTCGTCGGCTTGTAGCCGTCGGCCTCCGATGTCAATTGCTCGTACCGGTCGAAGTCGCCCGCCCGCACGGAGGCCACCGTGCCCCCTTCGACCCGAAGCTGGACGTAGCTGTTGTAGTGCGAGAGGTCCGTCGGCGTCGGCCCGGTGTTCGCCGACGTCACGGCGACCTCGGTCCACCCGTGACCGGACCCGTGGTTCGTGACCTCCAGCGACAGGCGCGGCTCGAGCGGCTTGCCGGTCAGGAGGGCTCGCACCGCCGGGTAGCCCACCAGGTAGCCGTCCTTCGGCACGCCACCGACGAGGAACACGCGGCCGAGGTAGCCCGGCGCCGCCCACCGCCCCGCGCTCGCGAGCGATCGGAGGCAATCGGCCATCGTCGGGATCTGGAAGCGCGCCCAGCCGCCGTCCGGCGTGAGCGCCGACCGCGCGCCGGGCCGCGGCTTGAACGTGTAGACCGAGCCCGGATCGGACGAGAGAACCTGCTGGCCGAACTCGTAGTCGAGCCCGCGGTCCGAGGAGAACTCGTCGATCTTGCCGTCCGGGAGGATCCGCCCCGTGAACGCGTTCCCGTCGCCCGCGCGGCCGTAGCTCCCGAACGCGACGAGGAGCCGGAACGGGATCGGAAACGCCTGCGCGGTCTCCTCGGGCATGTCGTCCACGATCCGGCCGCCGAGCTCGGGGCGCCGCCCGAATGCGAAGACGAGCGCCTCGTCGGCGGCCCCCACGAGCGGCTTCCACGCCGTCGGCTCGCCGGCCGCGGGAAGCGTGACGGACACCCGCGCGCCGCCGATCGACTTCTTGAGCGCCGAGAGCGCCGCCGCGAGGTCCTTCGCCTGGTCGGACGACGGCCAGAGGTGCACGTGGACGCCCGCGACCTTTCCCCAGCTCTTCGAGTCGGCGAGAACCTTCGAGACGGCGCGGGCCCACTCGGCTCCGGCCGCCTCGCCCCGCCCCGTCAGCGCGGACGCGGCGTCCTCGCCTCCCATGAGGACGAGGACGATCGGCCTCTTGATCGGCGACGGCGGCGGCGGCGCGGGGGTCGCGCGGCCGTCCCGCCCGAGCGTCGCGGCGACGACGTAGAGGCGCGCGATGCCCATGGCCGTCAGCTCGCCCTCGGCCTCCTCCGGGACGAAGGCCGGCGCCTCGGCGAGGAACAGCGCGTCCGTGCGCGCGGTTCCCGGCGCCGGCGGGGGCGACCCGGCCGGCTCGCCTCCGCGGCGGCAGGCGCCGGACGCGAGGACGAGGAGAGCCAGGGGGAGGACGGCCGTCCGGAACGCGGCGTGCGGGCCGCGGCGTCGGGAGCCGCTGTTCACGTCGGCGATGATAGCGCGGGCAGCGTGAAGCCGATCACGAGCCCGCCGCCGGGGCGCGTGTCCGCGAAGACGGCGCCGCCATGCCGCTCGGCCGTCCGCCGCACCGCCGCGAGACCCATCCCCGATCCGCGCGATTTCGTCGAGAAGGCGGGCTCGAAGAGACGGTCGGCCGGCCCTTCGGGCGGGCCCGGGCCGTCGTCGGCGCACGCGAACCGCACTCCCGCGGCGCCGCCGGAGAGCACCGCGTTCGAGGCCGAGAGCGCGACCGTGCCGGCGCGCCCGCCCACCGCCTCGGTCGCGTTCACGAGGAAGTTCGTGAGGGCGTCTCGCAGCAGGAGCCGATCGCCCGTGAACGGGCGGAGGTCCTCGGCCACGTCCACGGAGACCGTGAGGCGCTCGTGCGACCGGAAATCCGCGGCGACCTCCTCGAGGAGCGCCCGCGCCGACGCGGCGTCGAACGGCTGGCGCTCGAGCGCCGCGGGATCGCCGAACCGGCCGAGCCGTCCGATGCGCTCGGTGAGGATCGCGACCTGCCGGAGGACGTTCGCGGAAATCTCCGCGATGGCGCCGGGAGGCGCCGCCTCGTGCCGCTCCTCGAACCGCTTCAGGCGCTCGGCGGCGAGCCGGATCGGCGTGAGCGGGTTCTTGATGTCGTGCGCGATCGCGCGGGCCGCGTCGACCCAGGCCGCGAGCCGGTCGGCGCGCGTGAACTCCGTCAGGTCCTCGAGAAGCAGGATCGCCCTCCCCTCCTCGGCCTCCTCCGGCAGCGTCACGATCGCGACCCGGAACAGGCGCTCGCCCCCGGGCCCCGGAACCGCGACGCGCGTCTCGTAAGGCGACGGCTTCGACTCCGCCGCGTCGAGGGCGGCCCGGAGCGGCGCCCATGCGGGGTCGCCGAGACGCTCCGCGAGGCTCCCGCCGGGCAGGACCCGGTCCGCGGCGTCGTT
>JBBIPB010000075.1:0-12062 GCA_037443065.1 Acidobacteriota bacterium
GGGTCAGGAGAAGCTGGCGGCGGCTTCCTTCTCGTCCGTGTAGACGTCGAAGACGGTGATCAGCTGTGTCACCGTCAGGACATCGCTGATCTTGGGCGGCAGGCTCATCAGCTTCAGCTTCGCGCCGCGGTGCGTCGCGGTCGTGTAGCAGCCGACGAGCTCGCCGACGCCCGAGGAGTCGATCGTCGTGACGTCCTTCATGTCGATGAGGATCTTCTTCGCCCCGGCCGCGAGGGCCGCATGGATTCCCTCGCGCATCTGGAGGTCGCCCGAGCCGATCGTGATCTTTCCGTGCAGCTCGATGACCTTGATGTCGCCGCTGTCGCGCGTGGTGACGGTCTTGCTCATGAGGCTTCGACTCCCTTCGTCGTCGTGGATGTCGTTCCGAGGTTCTTCTTCAGGGTCAGAAGCGTCCCTCCCGTCTCGCCGCGAGAGAAGGCCACCTCGTCCATGAAGGTTCGCATGTAGAAGATGCCGCGTCCGGAGGTCTTCATCTGGTTCTCGGGCGCGAGGGGATCCGCCACGTCGTCTGGCGCGAAACCCGACCCCTCGTCTCCCACCTCGATCGCGAGAGTCCGGGAATCCCCGCCGAGACCGAGGAGAACCCGCTTGGCGGGATCCTGCCGGTTGCCGTGCTTGATCGCATTGGCCAGAGCCTCGCGAAGAGCCATCCCGATCCAGTGCTCCGTCTCCCCGGAGAGGCCCCGTTTCCGGCAGACGAAGCCCAGAAGGGCCTCCGCCAGCTCGATGTTCGGATAGCGGCTGGAGAGCCACATCACGATCCTGGGCGGCGCAGCGGCTTCGTTCATCCGTGGTCGGGCGAGGCTGCCGGGACTCCGGCCAGCGCGGCGCGGCCCCCTGCTAAGCTCATCGCCCCGATGTTCACCTCCCCGAGGCTTTCCGAGAGCCCGCGAATGATACGCGAGGCCGCCTCGGGGCGTCCAGATCCGCCGCGGGCGCTCGCGGCCCTGGTCCTCGCCCTTCTCGCCGCTCTCCCTGTTCCGGTCCGCGGCGACCCCGGGAGTCTTCCCGGGCGCCTCCCCGCCGCCGTGGCCGACGCCCAGAAGCTCGTCGAGAAGATCCGGGGAATCCCGTTCCCCGGCACGATCGCGTCGGCGGTCCTCCCGGAGAAGGATCTTCCGCGCGTGCTCGAGAGGAAGCTCGCCGAGGACCTGCCGGTCTCCTTCGAGCGTTACGCGGCGTCGCTCGTGGCGCTCGGGCTGGTCCCACCCGAAAAGGACCTGAAGCGCCGGATGCTCAAGCTCTACTCGCGGCAGGTCGCCGGCTTCTACGACCCGGACGAGAAGAAGTTCTTCGTCGTCCCTGAGCGCTCGGACGAGGCGGCCTCCAACGCGGCTGGATTCGGCGCCGGGGCGGAGGGGCTCCTCGAGGAGGCACTCCTGACCCACGAGCTTACGCACGCGCTCCAGGACCGCCGCCTCGACCTCGTCCCGCGGATGGCGGCCCTCCGCGAGAACTCCGACGCGTCACTCGCCCTCCAGGCGTTCCTGGAGGGAGAGGCCACCGTCGTCATGATGGAGGCGATCCTCGCGCGCCTCCCGGCGGAGACGCGGGCCGCGACTTCGGCCGAGCAGCTCCTCGCCTCGATGACGCAGATCGCCACCGGCGGCATCGACGGAGCCGAGGGCGTGCCCGACTACTTCGTCAAGGAGCTGCTCTTCCCCTACATGGCCGGGACCGCGTGGATCTCGGAGCGGCGGAGCCACGGGGGGTGGATGGTCGTCGACGCGACCTACGGCCATCCCCCGGAGACGACGGCCGAAATTCTCGACCCGTCCCGCACGGGCGCGCCGCGGCCGCTCCTTCCGTTCTCGGCCTACCCGTCCTCGGAGGATCTTCCCGAAGGCGCGATTCCGCTCTACGTCGACCGGCTCGGCGCGTTCGTTCTCCGCTCCCTCCTCGAAGCCGCCGGTGCGTCGGACGCCGGGAGCCTCGCGCTCGCCTGGCAGGACGACCGGATCCTGTTCTACGAGCGGAGCGCGAGACCGGGCGGGCCCGTCGGCTTCGTCTGGAGCCTTCGCCTCGCCTCGGCCGCTTCGGCCCGAAGAGTCGCCGCGCTCCTCGCCCCGTTCTACGAGGCGCGCTCTCCGGGCGCCGCGGCCGTCCATGTCGCGGGGGACGTCGTGCGCGTGACGCGGCGTGCCGTGTCCGCTGCCCGGCTCGCCGCTCCGGCGCCGCCTGCGCTCACTTCACCGGGAGAAGCTTCAGCGCCTCAGGCACGAAGATGAAGAGCTGCACGGCATTGAACGTGCCGTGGGCGAGCATCGGAGCCCAGACGGCGCCCGTCCGCTGGAACGCCACCGCGAGGACCGCTGTGATCGCCAGAAGGCCGATGAAGATGAAGGGCTCGCCGTAGCCCGCGTGGGCGAGCAGGAAGAAGACCGAGGCAGGAAAGATCCCGAGGCGGCGTTGGAGAAAGGCGCGGAAGTGGAACTCTTCGACCGTCATCGCGCAGACGACGACGACGACGCGCTTGAGGACCGAGAGCTCGGCGATCCACTGGACGAGGGGAGACGCCGCCTCCGGTCCGGGAATTCCGAGGAGCCGGACGGCGAGCGCGAACGCGAGTCCGACGACGAGCGTCAGGACCCACCCGATCAGCCCGAGACAGACGCCCTCTCCCGCCTCGAAAAGAGGCCTCGGGCTTCTGAGGGCGAGGAAGTCCGCGAGGGGCGGCCGGCCCGCCAGGAGCCACCAGAGCGCGAGGAAGAGCGCCAGGAGTCCCTGCACGACGAAGACACCCCCGAACGAGAGGCGGCTCGTGTCGATCGGGAGACGGGTCTCGGCGGCCGGGAGGAGCAACGTGGAAACGAGGACGAGAAAGAGAAGCGCCATCGCCGCCCGTTTCCGGAGAGGCGTCGGGAACCGGTCGATCGCGAATCGCCCGCGTGCGTCGGCGACCGCTAGGATCGCGACGAGGAGCGGAAGACCCGCCCCGAACAGGATCGCGTTGTCGAGAGACTTCACGCCTGGACGATAAACGATCGGGGTTCCGGCGCCGTCATCCGCGCCGCCCGAACTGCACCATCGCGACGCCGAGGAGGAGGAACGCCATCCCTAAAAAGAGGCGAGGCCCGACCGGCTCGCCGAGGAGAATGGCTCCGAGAAGGACCGCGATCGCGGGGTTGAGATAGGCATAGGTCCCCGCGCGGGCCGGAGGCCAGAGGCGGGTCAGGACGCCGAACGCCGTGAACGCGAGGCACGACCCGACGACCGCGAGATAAAGGACGGCGGCGAGGGCGTCCCGGCCGAGAGGCGCGCGGAGGAAGCCGCCGGTGAGCGTCCCTGCGGTGAGGGCGATCAGGGCCGCCGTGAGCATCTGGATGCCCGCGTTCGTCAGAGGGCCGCCGCCGGTCACGTTTCGCTTGATGTGGAGCGTGGCCCACGCCCAGAGGACGGTGGAGCCGAGGATCCCTGCGCTCGCGGCCAGCGACCCGGAAGCGGAGCGCTCCGGCGCCATGAGGATCACGACCCCGGCGAAGCCGAGGACGACGCCGGCCCAGCCGCGCGCCCCGAGGCGCTCGGTCCCGAGCGAGAGGAGGGCGAGGACGATCGGCACGGGTGCGCAAAGGACCGCCGCGAGCCCTGAGGAGACATGCAGCTCGGCCCACGTCACGACCACGTTGCAGACGCCGAGCATCGCGGCGCCCGTGATGGCGAGGTGCCCCGCCACGGCACGCGTCGGCCTCTCCTCGCCGAGGAGCCGTCCGAGGGCGAGGCAGAGAAGCGACGCGACGGTGAACCGGACGGCCACGACGCCCCAGGGCGTGAAGGACCGCAGGGCGACCGCGATGCCGAGGAACGTGCTCCCCCAGACGACCGAGACGGTCAGGTACGCCGCCCAGCCGAGCAGGGCACGGCGCTCCTCGTGGGCGGACGGGTCGCGCAGCGTCACGCGGCGATTCTCGCCGAGGCCCGGTCCCGGCGTCCGATCGTCAGCCGGACAACCCACGGGCCCGTTCGGGCGTCCAACGAGACAGGACCGGATGGCGCGACAGGCGGGCTCGGGGGTCATCGTCGACACGGCGATCCTTCCCGATGCTCAGGGCATCGGGTTCGCGATCCCCGTTCGTCTCACCAAGGGCGTCATTCCGAGCCTGATGCTCGACGGCCGGGTCATCCGCCCGTGGATCGGCGTCCAGGGGCAGATCGTCTCCCCCGCGCTCAAGGAGCTGCTCCGTACCCCTCTCATCGACGGCCTCCTCGGGGAAATCGTCGAGCCGAGAAGCCCGGCAGGAAGAGCGGGCGTTCGCGGTGGCGACCTCGACCTCGTAATCGGCGGCGAACCGTCTCCGGGACCGTCGTCCCCGCGTCCACGCCCCCGACAGACGATCTAGGCCGTTCCTGATGGTATCGTCCGCGGCTGCTTGGTGATCCTGACCATCGTCAAAGGTCTCGTCTACACAGGCTTCGCCGCCTCGGTGGCCTATCTGTCGTTCGCCCTCTTCCGGGTCGTCTCGTACCGGCGGAAGGCCGTCCCGGTTCCAGCCGATCTGCCGCCCGTGACGATCGGCAAGCCGATTTGCGGGATGGAAGCCGAGCTGGAAGAGAACCTCCGTTCCTGGTTCCTCCAGGAGTACCCGCGCTTCGAGATCGTGTTCGGCGTCCGCGACCCGGACGATCCGGCCCTCCCGACCGTCCGGAAAGTCATGGCCGACTTCCCCGCCGTGGACTCGACGCTGATCGTCAACGACGGTGAAATTCCGGGGACGAACCGGAAAGTCGCGAACCTCGTCAGCATCTGCCGGCGGGCCAGATACGGAATCATCGTCGTGGCCGACAGTGACGTCCGGGTGGAGAAGGACTGCATCTCCTCCATCGCAGCCTGTTACGAGGACGAGGCTGTGGGCGCCGTCTCCTGCCTCACCGTGGCCGAACCGGTGAATGGGCTGCCGTCGACACTCGGGGCGATGTTCGTCAACGAGGAGTTCCTTCCCTCCGTCCTCGTCTCGCTGGCCGTCCAGCCGGTCGACTTCTGCCTCGGCCCCACGATGTCCGCGCGCCGGAGCGCCCTCGACGCCATCGGTGGTTTCGAAGCGCTCACCGGCCACCTCGCCGACGACCATCTCCTCGGGAACCGCGTCGCCGGTCTCGGTCAGAAGGTGGAGATCGCGTCCGCCGCCGTGACGAACGTCCTCTATGAGCCGTCGCTCAAGGCTCTCTTTCTTCACGAGCTCCGCTGGGCCCGGACGATACGGACCGTGCGGCCGATCGGCTATTCCGGGACGGTCATCACGATGATCACGCCCTGGGCGCTCGCCGTCCTTCCGGCATCGGGTTTCTCGCTCGGTGGGTGGATCGCCCTGATCGTGGCGCTTGCGCTCCGGGCGGGGATGCAGCAGGCGGTCCGCCGGACGTTCCGGCTGCGCGGAGCGTCCGCCATCTGGTTGATTCCGTTCCGGGAGCTCCTGAGCTTCTCCATATACTGCGCGAGCCACATGGGCCAGAGCGTCCTCTGGAAGCGGAATCAGTTCCGGGTCTCCGCCGACGGGCGCCTGCACGAGGAGGTCGGCCGGCCTTGAAGAAAACCCTGTTCCTGAACCCTCCGTCGTTCGGCAGCTTCGACGGAGGCGCCGGAGCGCGCTATCAGGCCCGACGGGAGGTCCGCTCCTTCTGGTATCCGACCTGGCTCGCGCAGCCCGCGGCACTCGTCCCCGGGAGCCGTCTCGTCGACGCCCCGGCCCGAGGCCAGTCGCTCGCCGACGTCCTTCCGCTCGCCGACGATTTCGAGCTGGCCGTCCTCTACACGAGCACGCCCTCCTTCGCCTCCGACGTCAGGATCGCCGAGGCCCTCAAGGCGAGGAACCCGAAGCTGACGATCGGTTTCATCGGCGCGCACGTGGCCGTCCTCCCCGAGCCGTCGCTCGCCGCTTCCGAGGCGATCGACTTCGTCGCACGGAACGAGTTCGACTACACGCTCCTCGAGGTCGCCGAGGGGAAGCCTTTCTCAGGGATCGACGGGATCAGCTACCGGACGGACGGACGGATCGTTCACAACCGCGAGCGCGCCGTCCTCGAGGACCTCGACTGCCTCCCGTTCGTCACCGAGGTCTACAAGCGCGATCTCGTGGCCGAGGACTACTTCATCGGCTATCTCCTCCATCCATACCTCTCCTTCTACACGGGGCGGGGCTGCCGCTCACGCTGCACCTTCTGCCTCTGGCCCCAGACGATCTCGGGGCACCGCTACCGGACACGAAGCCCCCGGAGCGTCGCGAAGGAGATCGCCCTCGCGAAGAGCTCCTTCCCGCAGGTGAAGGAGTACTTCTTCGACGACGACACCTTTACAGACGACCGCCCCCGCTCCGAAGCGATCGCCCGCCTCCTCGGGGAGATGGGGGTCACCTGGTCCTGCAACGCGAAGGCGGACGTTCCGTTCGAGACGCTCAAGGTCCTGAAGGAGAACGGCCTCCGCCTTCTCCTCGTCGGCTACGAGACCGGCAGCCAGAAGATCCTCAACAACATCCGGAAGGGGACGCGGATCGACTTCGCCCGCCGGTTCGCGGAGAACTGCCACACGCTCGGCATCAAGGTCCACGGGACTTTCATCGTCGGCCTTCCGGGGGAGACGAAGGAGACGCTCGAGGAGACGATCCGCTTCGCCAAGGAGATCAACCCGCACACGATCCAGGTCTCCCTCGCGGCCGCCTATCCGGGCACGGAGCTCTACAGCCAGGCGACCGAGAAGGGCTGGCTCCTTCCGAACAGTCTCGTCGGCCAGGACGGCGTCCAGGTCAGCTCGCTCGGCTATCCGGATCTGTCGAGCCAGGAGATTTTCGAGTCGCTCGCGACCTTCTACCGCCGCTTCTATTTCCGGCCGAGGAAGATCGGGGAGATCGTCGGCGAGATGTTCACGAGTCCGCACTGGATGAAACGGCGCCTTCGCGAGGGAGTCGAGTTCTTCCACTTCCTCGCTACCCGGACGGAGGGCGCCTGAGAACGAGCCCCCCTGCGAAACCGGCCGGGCGGCCGGCCCGCCTCCCGTGGACCTGAAGCGGCCCGCGCCCGGCCTCGCACTTCCGCTCTTTCACCGGCTCGTCCTCGCGGCCGGTCTCGTGGCGCTCGGCATCCTCGTCTGGAAGATGGACCTCCGCGTCGTCCTCGACATCGTCGCGCGCGTCGGCGGCCGGATGCTCCTCCTCCTCCCGCTGGGCCTCGTCCCGCCGCTCCTCAACGCGGCTGCATGGCGCCTCTCGTTCTCCCGCGAGGAGGGACGGGCGTACCCGTTCGCGACTCTCTGGTCGCTCTGGCTCGCAATGGACGGTGTCAACTACCTCGTCCCGACCGGGAGCGTCGCGGGCGAAGTGGCACGCGCCACCCTCCTCGGGGGCAGCCTCCCGTTCGAGGCCCGCACCGCCTCGGTCCTGGTTTCCCGGCTCGGCCAGACGGTCGCGCAGCTCGCGATCGTCCTCGCCGGCTTCGTCGTCCTCGTCGCCCCACTCCCCGCGATGGCGTCTCATCGATGGGTCGCCGCGGCAGCAGCCGTTTTCCTCGCACTTCTCACCATGGGGATCGCGGCGTACCTCCTCTTCGCCCCGCGGCTGATCCGCGACGGGGATGCCTCCCGGCGTTCCGCGGGTCCGCCCGACGGCTGGCTCCGGCGGACGCCCGCAGAGCTCCGCCTCTACTTCGGCCGGCACCGCGCGCGTTTCAGCCTCGCGGTTCTCCTCCTTTCGGCGGCGTATGCCTGGAACAGCGTCGAGGCGTGGTGGATCTGCCGTCTGATCGGGCTTCCCGTCGACGTCCGGACGGCGCTCACGATCGAGGCCCTCTCCGTGGCGATCGACGGCCTCTTCTTCATCGTCCCCGCGAAGATCGGAACGCAGGAGCTCGGGAAGGTGGCCGTCTTCTCGCTCCTCGGCCTCCCCGTCCGGTTCGGGTTCGCCTTCGGCATCGTCCGGCACGTCCGCGAACTCTTCTGGGCGGCCGCCGGCCTCCTCGTCTACGGGGCGCGCCGGCGGAAGGCGACGGGGGACGCCATCGGACGACGCGCGCCATAGGCCGGAGGCCCTTCCAGAGGGCGTGCGACGGCCTCAGGCCCGGCCGTGGATGTACTGCGTCAGGTACTCGACGGTCTGGTGGTCCTCGGCCGCGTTGTAGGCGTTGACGTCCCCGATCGAGATCATTCCGATCAGGCCCTTCTCGCCCACGACGGGGACGTGGCGGAGGCGCTGCTGCCGCATGATCGCCTCGACCTCCTGAAGCGGCCGGTCGGGGCGCACCATGATCACCTTCCGGGTCATCACGTCCTCGACCATCGTCGAAGCGGGATCCTTCCCCTCCGCCACGATGAGGTTCAGGACGTCCCGTTCGGTGAAGATCCCGTGGAGCGTCTCCCCGTCCGAGACGAGGAGCGCACCGATTCGGCGGTCCCGCATGAGGCGGCAGGCGTCCCGGACGCTGGTGGCCGGCATGACGGTGATGACCCCCCCGGACTTCTTCGACGCCAGGACGTCTTTTGCGGTCGCCATACAGGGATCAGACCGGAGAAAGTGCCCACCTGTCAAACTCCCCACCCCGGGGGCGGTGGAAAACTCCCGCGCGGATAATCCGTATCTCGATTGGAGGTTCCCATGCGTTCTGTCATCCGGCTCGTCGCGGCAGCCCTGTTCCTCCAGACCGGCCTCCTTCAGGCCCTGACGGTCGACGAGATCGTCGCCAAGAACATCGAGGCTCGCGGGGGAATGGAGAAAATCCGTGCCATCCGCTCTCTCCGGCTCACCGGGAAGGTCCTTTTCGGCGGGGGCGACTTCTCGATCGAAGCGGCCTGGGCCCGCGCGGTCGTCCGCCCCGGCCTCCTGCGGGACGAGTTCACGCTGCAGGGCCTGACCGCCGTGGACGCCTGGGACGGCAAGGACGCCTGGAGCGTCCAGCCCTTCGGAGGACGGCGAGACCCGGAGCGCTCGGCGGCCGAAGAAGCGCGCGCGCGCGCCCAGGACGCCGACATCGAAGGTCCGCTCGTCGGATGGCGCGAGAAGGGCCACCACGTCGAGTACCTCGGAACCGAGGACGTGGACGGCACCCCCGCCCACAAGCTCCGCGTCACGCTCAAGGACGGCGACGTCGTCACGATCTACCTCGATCCGGATCTCTTCCTCACGATCCGCGAGGCGCGAAAGCGGATGGTTCGCGGGACGGAGCAGTTCCAGGAATCGGACTTCGGGAGCTACGAGCCGGTTGCAGGGGTCCTCTTCCCCTTCTCGATCGAGACCGGCGCGCCGAACCGGCCGCGCCAGGCGAAACTGACGATCGAGCAGGCCGAGGCGAACGTGGAGATCGACCCGGCGCTCTTCCGCTTCCCCGCCGCCGGGACCGCGGTCACGAGGGCGATCCTTCCCGGTCCGAAGCCGGCCGCCGGCGCTCGGGCCGCGGCGCCCCGCCCGGCGCCCGCCGGCGCCGCCGTCCTCGACGCCGGGGTTCTCTCCGGCCTCGGGGCGCGCAACATCGGGTCGGCCACGATGAGCGGCCGGATCTCGGCCCTCGCCGCCCGAAACGACGGCGGAAAGACGACCTACTACGTCGGCGCCGCGAGCGGCGGCGTCTGGCGGTCGATCGACGGCGGCACGACCTTCAAGCCCGTCTTCGACCGGATGCCGGTCCAGTCGATCGGGTCGATCGAGATCGATCCGACGAATCCGAAGACGATCTGGGTCGGGACCGGCGAAGGCTGGGTCCGCAACTCCGTCTCCGTCGGCGACGGAATCTACAAGTCGACGGACGGCGGCGAAACCTGGTCGAACATGGGACTCCCGAACTCGGAGCGGATCATCCGGATCCTCGTCCACCCGAAGGACGGAAACGTCGTCTACGCGTGCGTGCCCGGGAAGCTCTGGAGCGACAGTCCCGACCGGGGCCTCTACAAGACGTCGGACGGCGGGAAGAGCTGGTCGCAGATCCTCAAGGGCTCGAACCTCTCCACGGGGTGCGGCTCCGTCACGATGGACCCGAAGGACCCCGAGGTTCTCTACGCGGGCCTCTGGGACTTCCGGCGGAAGGGATGGACGTTCCGCTCGGGCGGCGACGGCCCGAACGCCCCGAGCGGCAGCGGCCTTTTCCGGACGGCCGACGGCGGGAAGAGCTGGACGCCACTCACCGCCGCGGCGAACAAGGGACTGCCGGCGGGACCGTGGGGACGCGTGGAGGTCGCCATCGCCCCGTCCGATTCGAAGATCGTCTACGCCCTCGTCGAGGACACCGACTCGGCGCTCTACCGCTCGGCCGACGGCGGCGCCACGTGGGAGAAGCGCGACAAGAGCCAGGGGATGGTCTGGCGTCCCTTCTACTTCGCGCGGCTCATCGTCGACCCGAAGAGCCCCGACAAGGTCTGGAAGCCCGGCGGAGGCCTCATCGTGAGCGAGGACGGCGGTCGGAGCTTCGCTTACAGCGGCGGCCGCGCACACGGCGACTGGCACGACGTCTGGATCGACCCCGAGAACCCGAGACACGTCGCCGGGGGCGACGACGGAGGGTTCTGGGTCTCGTTGGACGGGGGGACGCGCTGGTGGAAGACCGGCAACCTTCCCGTCTCGCAGTTCTACCACGTGAGCGTCGACGCCAAGGATCCCTACCAGGTCTACGGCGGCCTGCAGGACAACAGCAATTGGGTCGGGGACTCCGCCTACCCAAACGGCATCACGAACTCGCGGTGGGAGAACCTCGGAGGGGGCGACGGCTTCTGGGTCGTCCTCGACCCGTCCGACCCGAACATCGTCTACGACGAGTCGCAAGGGGGGTACGTCCAACAGGTCGACCGGCGGACCGGGGCCGTGCGAGACATCCAGCCGAAGGCGGGATACAAGGAGAAGCTCCGCTTCAACTGGAATACACCGATCGCCGTGAGCCCGACGGACGGAAAGTCGGTCTACATCGGCGCGCAATTCCTCTTCCGTTCGCGCGACAAGGGCGACACGTGGGAGCGGATCTCCCCCGACCTGACGACGAACGACCCCGAGAAGCAGAAGCAGGAGGAGTCGGGCGGCGTCACGGTGGACAACTCCTCGGCGGAGATGTACACGACGATCTACTCGATCAGCGAGTCCCCGAAGGACCCGAACACCCTCTGGGTCGGGACGGACGACGGCAACATCCAGCTCACGCGTGACGGCGGGAAGAGCTGGACGAATGTCGCCGGAAACGTCCCGGGCGTCCCGAAGGGCTCGTGGGTGAGCTGGGTGGAGGCGAGCCGGTTCGACGCCGGGACCGCATACGCGACGTTCGACCGCCACTGGACCGGCGACGTCACCCCGTGGGCCTACAGAACGACCGACTACGGCAAGAGCTGGACGCGGATCGTCGGCCCCGGAAGCGGCGTCCGCGGTTATGCCCATGTGATCCGGGAAGACACGGTCAAGCCGCAGCTTCTCTTCCTCGGAACGGAGTTCGGGCTCTTCGTCTCGGTCGACGGAGGCGCGAAATGGGCCGAGTTCAAGGGAGGGGATTTCCCGAGCGTCGCCGTACGCGACATCCAGGTCCACCCCCGCGAGAACGACCTCGTGCTCGCGACGCACGGACGCGGCATCTGGATCGTGGACGACCTCACGCCGCTCCGCGCGCTGACCCCGGACGTCCTCGCGAAGGAGGCCGCGTTCCTGCCGGGCCGTCCCGTCCAGCAGCGGATGGGGGCCGTCGGAGGATGGGTCGAGGGAGACGCCGCCTTCGTCGGCGAGAACCCGTCCGGCGGCGCCGTCATCACCTTCTACCAGAGGACGCGGCACCTTCTCGGGCCGATCAAGCTGGAGATTCTCGACGCGCCCGGCAAGGTCGTCGCCACGCTCAACCCGCCCAAGCGGCGCGGCATCAACCGCGTCACCTGGTCGATGCAGGTCCCGCCCCCGCGAGTCCCGCGCGCGGCCACGCTCGCCTTCGGCGCCTCGCAGGGGCCGCGGGTTCTCCCCGGCGTCTATACGGTCCGGCTCACGAAAGGAGGCCAGGTGATCGAGGGGACGCTACCGATCGGCCTCGACCGCCGGGCGCCCTACACGCCGCTCGACCGGAAGGAGCAGTTCGACGCCGCGATGCGCGTCCACGCCCTCTTCGGCGAC
>JBBIPB010000076.1:0-11961 GCA_037443065.1 Acidobacteriota bacterium
GGGCCTCCTTCTCCTCGTCGTGGACGTGGAAGACGGGGAGGAGCTGGGCGAGGTGGAGGCTCTTCTTGACCCGGTCGTGGAGATTCAGGAGCTTCAGGTCCGCGTCGAACTTCTTCGAGACCCGGAGGCTCTGGACCAGCTCGCCGATGCCCGCGCTGTCGATCGACGTCACCTTCGAGAGGTCGAGAAGAATCTTCTTCCACCCTTCGGCGAGAAGCTCGTTGACGACGCCTCGGAGGATCTCGTCGCCGAGGCCGGTGTGAAGCGTGCCGGTCAGAACGACGATGACGACGTCCCCGACCTTCCGAACCGTGACGTGCATGGTCCCCCATCCTAGCGCCGTCCCGACGCGAGCGCACGTCGCGGCCTTTCCGGCTTTACGGAGCGGGACCCACCCCGCAGAATAGCGGCCTCGTGAGCGAGCCCGAGATCTCCTTTCCCGATGCGCTTCGCGCCGCCCGGGAGAACCGCGCGGGCGAGGCGCCGGCCGCCCGCGCCCTCTCGCAGCTCGCCGCGCGCTTCGGAACGCCGCTCTACGTCTACGACCGGCGCGAGATCGAGTCGCGCTCCGACACCCTCCGGGCCGCGTTCGCGTCCCGCTTCCCGAATCTCCGGATCCACTACGCCGTCAAGGCGAACACGAACGTCACCCTCATCCGCCTCCTCCACGCGAAGGGCCTCGGCGCCGAGGTCGTTTCGGAGGGGGAGGTCTACCTCGCGAGAAAGGCCGGCATCCCGCGGGAGGAGATCCTCTTCACCTCCTCGTCCAAGGCGCCCGGGGAGATCGCCCGCGCGGTCGCGGACGACATCCTCCTGAACGTCGACTCGGAGGACGAGCTGTCGCAGATCTCGGCCGAGGCCGTCCGGCAGCAGAAAGCCGCCCGGATCTCGTTCCGCGTGAATCCGGGCGTCGATCCCGTCACCCTCCACAAGATCAACACCGGCATCTCGGAGTCGAAGTTCGGCGTGCATCTCGAGAGGGGGCTCGCCCTCGAGGCCTATCGCCGCGCCGTTTCCCTTCCTCGCGTCCGGGTCACGGGGCTTCACGCGCACATCGGCTCGCAGATCGTCGACCCGGCCGGGCACGTGGAGACGCTCCGCCGCCTCCTCGCGTTCGCCCTCGAGCTGAAGCGGACGCTCGGACTCGCCCTCGAGTTCGTCGACGTCGGCGGCGGGATCGGAATTCCGTACGAGGACGGCCAGTCCGTCATGTCCCCCGACGACCTCGCGTCGGCCCTCGCGCCGGTCTGGGCGGAGGGGATACGGGCGCTCGGCCACGAGCCCGGGTTCTGGATCGAGCCGGGGCGCTGGCTCGTCGGGCCGGCCGGATACCTCCTCGCCCGCGTAAACACCGTCAAGCGAACCCCGGTCAAGTCCTTCGTCAACGTCGACGCCGGCTTCAACACCCTCATGCGCCCCTCGATGTACGGGGCGTACCACCGAGTCCGCGTCGTCGGGCGGATGAATTCCCACGAGACCGTCGACGTGGCGGGCGACGTCTGCGAGACGGGAGACCTCCTCGCCGAGGAGCGCCGCCTGCCCCGCGCAACCGCCGGAGACCTCGTCGTCTTCCTCGACGCCGGGGCCTACGGCTTCTCGATGACCAGCGAGTACAACGCCCGGCCCCTTCCGGCCGAGGTCCTCGTCGACGGCGACGACGCCGTCGTCATCAGGCGCCGCGGTACTTTCGAAGACCTGCTGCGCAGCCAGATCATTCCCGAGAGGTTTCCATGAGACACGCCCGCCTCGCGCTCGCCCTCGCCGCCCTTCTCGTCACCGCCGCCTGCGGCACCACGGGGGAGGGTTTCGAGCCGATCATCATCGACTTTTCCAAGAAGAAGACCGAAGAGCCGGCTCCCGCGCCGGCTCCCGCGCCCGCGGCTGCGCCGACGGCCGCCGTTCCGTCCGGCCTGAAGGGGATGACGCTCGAGGAGAGAGTCGGCCAGCTCTTCGTCGTCGCCGGGCGCGGAGTCTTCCTGAACGAGGAGTCCCCGGCGTTCCAGGAGCTGGCCCGGCAGGTGACGCAGAACCACGTCGGCGGAATCGTCTGGTTCCGGTCGAACGTCTACGAGACCGCCGTCCTCAACGAGAAGCTCCAGCGCCTCTCGAAGGTGCCCCTCCTCGTCTCCGCCGACCTCGAGGCGGGCGAGGGGATGCGCTTCGACGACACGACGTGGGGACCCTGGGCGATGGCCGTCGGCGCCACCGGCGACCCGTCCCTCGAAGAGCGCCGCTCCCGCGCGACGGCGAAGGCCGCGCGCGCCATCGGCGTCCAGCAGATCTTCGCGCCCGTGGCGGACGTGAACGTCAACGCCGACAACCCGGTCATCAACGTCCGGAGCTACGGCGAGGACCCGGCCGACGTCTCCCGCTTCGTCGTCGCCGCGGTGAAGGGCTTCCAGGAGGGCGGCACGCTCGCGACGCTGAAGCACTTCCCCGGCCACGGCGACACCTCCGTCGACTCCCACCGCGCCCTGCCCGTTCTCAACGTCGGTCGCGAGCGCCTCGACGCCGTCGAGCTGGTCCCGTTCAAGGCGGGCCTCGCGACGGGCGCGCGGTCGGTCATGGTGGCGCACATCGCCCTCCCCGCCCTCGACCCGACGCCGGCGCCGCCGCTCCGCGAAGGGGCGAAGGACGTCGAATACGCCTCGACCCCCGGGGAGGTGCCGAAGCAGGCCACGGTTCCTGCCTCGCTCTCGACGCCGATCGTGACGGAGCTTCTCCGCAACGAACTCGGCTTCACCGGCCTCGTCGTCACCGACGCGATGCGGATGAACGGCGTCGCGGCCTACTACGAGCCAGGCGAGGCGGCGGTCCGGGCCCTCCTCGCCGGCGTCGACATGGTCCTGATGTCGGGAGATACCGACGCGGCGATCAAGGCGGTCCTCGCCGCGGTGAAGTCGGGGCGGATCTCGGAGAAGCGGATCAACGACGCGGCCGGGCGCGTCGTCGCCGAGAAAAAGCGCCTCGACCTCACCGGGAAGTCCCTTCCCGACATGGCCGCCATCCCGAAGCTCGTCGGCTCCCCCGAGACGGAAGCCGTTGAGGAGGAGATCGCCCGCCGCGCGCTCACGCTCGTCCGCGAGAAGGCGGGGACGCTCCCCATCCGGAAGGAGACGAAGCTCCTCTCCCTCGTCGTCGCGGACGAAGCGACGCTGAGCGGCCCGGCCGGGGTTCTGACCGCCGAGCTGAAGTCGCGCATTCCCGGCGTGAAGACGCTCCGCCTCGACCCGCGCTCGACCCCCGACGAGGTGAAGGCCGCCGTGGACGCCGCGAAGGAATCGGATGCCGTCCTCGTCTCCCTCTTCGTCCGCGCCCGCTCCGGCCAGGGGCCGATCGCCGCGCCCGAGGGCGCCAAGGCCGCACTCCCGCAGATCCTCGCGCTCGAAAAGCCCGTCGCCGCGGTCTCCTTCGGCAGCCCGTACCTCCTCCGCGACTTCCCCGACCTTCCGACCTACGTCTGCGCGTGGGGAATGCAGGACGTCATCCAGAAGGCCGCCGCGAAGGCGCTCACCGGCGAGGCTGCCTTCGGCGGGAAGCTCCCGATCTCGATCCCCGGCCTCGCAAAACGCGGCGACGGCATCGCGAAGGCGGCGGCCGTCCCGTCCGCCCCGAAGTGACGCGATGAGACGCCTCACCGCACTCGCGCTCGCCCTCGCCGTCTTCCCGCTCGCGTCGCCGGTCCGCGCGTCGGAAGCCTCGGACGTCGCCGAGGCGCGGGCCCTCTTCGGGCGGAACCTCGCCGCCATCCATGCGCGCGACAAGGCGGCCTACCTCGCCTGCTACCTCGACGCGAAGAACCTCGTCCGGACGTCGCCCGAAGGGCCGGCTCTTGGATTTGAGGATTTCACCCGGCAGGCGGGCGAACGCTGGCCCGACGTCCTCGAGGCGCTCGACCTGAAGCTCGTCCCGCTTCGCGACGGCCTCGTCTACGGGGCGTACCGCTACCGCGTCCGGTATGGCGGCGACGAGCGGCTCGGCATCTCCGAGCGGCTCTTCGTGAAGACCTCCGCCGGCTGGCGGATCACGTTCACGTCGGCTTTCGAAAATCCGGCCGGCACGCCCCCTCCGCCGCGGGCCTTCACCGGCGCGACGCTCCTCGACGGCACCGGCGCGCCCCCGGTGAGAGACGCCGTCGTCGTCGTCCGCGACGGCAGGATCGACTGCGCGGGCTCGCCCGCTGCCTGTCCGGTGCCCGAAGGCGTCACCGTCACCGACCTTCGCGGCGCATTCGTCGCCCCGGGACTCATCGACTCCCACGTCCACTTCGCCCAGACGGGGTGGGCCGACGGGCGCCCCGACGCCTTCGACGTCCGCGCCAGGCATCCGTACGACGAGGTGCAGAAGCGCCTTCGCGCCCACCCGGAGCGCTTCTACCGGTCGTACCTCTGTTCCGGCGTGACCGCCGTCTTCGACGTCGGCGGTTACCCCTGGTCGCTCGACCTGCCCGCGCACGCCGAGACCGACCTCCTCGCTCCGCACGTCGAGGCCGCCGGGCCGCTCCTTTCGACGATCGACTTCTGGCTCAACCTGCCCGGGGAGCGGCAGTTCATCTTCCTGAAAGACGAAGAATCGGCGAAGAGCGGAGTCCAGTACCTCGCCTCGCGCGGGGCTCAGGCCGTGAAGGTCTGGTACATCGTCACGAAGGAGCGCCCGGTCGAGGCCTCGGCCGCCGCCGTCCTCGCCGCCGGCGCCGAGGCGAAGAAGCGCGGACTTCCCCTCATCGTCCACGCAACGGGCCTCGCCGAGGCGAAGGTCGCCCTCCGCGCGGGGGCGAAGCTCCTCGTCCACAGCGTCATGGACCAGCCCGTCGACGACGAGTTCCTCGGCCTGCTGAGGTCGAGCGGGGCGATCTACTGCCCGACGCTCACCGTCGCCGAGGGGTACGTGAACCTCGCGCGGGCGGCGGCGGCCGGGAAGGCACTGGTGGCCGACGACCCGAACGGCTGCGTCGACTCCGGCACACGGGCGCTCCTCGCCGAGACGCCCGCAATCGGCGCGGGCCTCGTCGCGGAGAAGGTCAGGGCGCGGGAGGCGCGCGTCGCCGAGCAGATGAAGGTCATGGCCGCGAACCTCAAGCGCGTCCGCGACGCGGGCTTACCCGTCGCGATGGGAACCGACGCCGGAAACCCCGGCACGCTCCACGGCCCGTCGGTCTACGCCGAGATGGAGGCGATGCAGGCTGCGGGAATGTCTCCCGCGGAAGTCCTCGCCTCCGCGACGCGCGTCGCCGCGCGGGCTCTCGGGCGCCAAAATGAGATCGGGACGGTCGAGAAGGGGAAGATCGGCGACCTCGTCATCCTCGGCGCCGACCCGTCCGCCGACATCGCGAACGCACGGAAGGTGAAGGCCGTCGTCCGCGGTGGCGTCTACCGGACGATCGAGGAGCTTCGCGCGCTGGCGAGGTAATCCCGGCACGCGGCCGCTGGATATACTTTTTCGCCAGATGAGCGCACCAGATCCCGGCTCCGGGACGCTGTCACCCTGGTGGCGTCACGGAGCCATCCTCGCGACGATCACCGGTTTCTCGATTCTCTCTGCCGTAACGGTCCAGACCTACCGGAACGCCCCGCCGATCCCCGGGACCGTCCTCGACGCGACCGGCGTCCCCCTTTTCACGAAGGCCGACATCGAGCGCGGGCAGGAGGTCTTCCTCAAGTACGGCCTCATGGAGCACGGGACCCTCTGGGGCCACGGCGCGTACCTCGGGCCCGACTACAGCGCGGAGTACCTGCACCGGCTGGCGGAGATCACGCGCGACACGATCGCCGGGAAACGCTTTGGAAAGACGTTTTCAGGCCTTCCCGAAGAACCCGCCGCCGAGGTCGCCGACGAGACGCGCCGGCTCCTGAAAGAGAACCGGTATGACCCCTCTTCCTCCACCCTTCGTTTTTCGCCTGGCGAGGTCCGCTCCTTCGCGATCCAGAAGAAGGAATGGCACGACTACTTCGCCGGGCCGACGCCGGCGCCCGGCCTGCCGAAGAACTACATCGAAAGCTCCGCCGACCTCGACGCCCTGACCGCGTACTTCGCCTGGGCGGCCTGGGCGGCCGTCGCGAACCGGCCGGGAGCCGACTGGTCCTACACCAACAACTGGCCGTACGAGCCGCTCGCGGGCAACCGTCCCTCCGCGCCGACCTATCTCTGGACCGCCCTGAGCCTCATCACGCTTCTCGCCGGTCTCGGCACCGTTCTCTTCGCCTTCGGGAAATTCGATTTTCTGGGGTGGAAAGCCGCGCCCGCTCACGTCCACGGACACGGGGCGGCTGGCGGGACGCTCACGCCGAGCCAGCGGGCGACCGGTCCCTACTTCGCCGTCGTGGCCGTCCTGTTCCTCCTGCAGACGCTCGCCGGCGGAGCGCTGGCGCACTTCAGGGTCGAGCCCGGGTCGTTCTACGGTTTCGACCTCGCGGGACTTCTCCCCTACAGCCTCGTGAGGACGTGGCACCTGCAGCTCGCCATTTTCTGGATCGCGACCGCGTGGGTGGCCGGCGGACTCTTTCTCGCGCCGCTCATCGGAGGCAAGGAGCCGCCTGGCCAGAGGACAGGCGCGCGCCTTCTTCTCGCCACGCTCGCGGTCGTCGTCGGGGGGAGTCTCTTCGGCGAGGCGCTGGGCCTGAAGGACCGGCTCGGAGATCTCTGGTTCTGGTTCGGGCATCAGGGCTCGGAATACCTCGACCTCGGCCGTTTCTGGCAGCTCCTCCTCGCGGCGGGGCTCGCCCTCTGGCTGGTCCTCGTCTTCCGCGCACTCCGCCCGGCCATGCGCGACCCGGAGTCCGGACGCCTTGCCTCCCTCTTTCTCTATGCCGCCGCCGCGATCCCGCTCTTCTACGTTCCGGCGCTCTTCTACGGACCGCACACCAACTTCGCCATCATCGACAACTGGCGGTTCTGGATCATCCATCTCTGGGTCGAGGGGTTCTTCGAGCTGTTCGCGACCGTCCTCGTCGCGGTCATCTTCCACCGGATGGGCCTGGTCACCGTGACGACCGCGAGCCGCGTCGTCTACCTCGACGCGATCCTCTACCTCGGCGCCGGCATCGTCGGGACCGGGCACCACTGGTATTTCACCGGTCAGACGACCCTGAACATGGGGCTGGCCGCCTGCTTCTCGGCGATGGAGGTCGTCCCGCTGACGCTCCTGACGCTGGACGCATGGGACTTCATCCGGCTGAAAGAGAGGCGCTGCGAAGCTTGCGGGCATGCCGTCGCCTCGTTCCACAAGTGGACGATCAATTTCCTGATCGCCGTCGGCTTCTGGAACTTCGTCGGAGCCGGCATCTTCGGCTTCCTGATCAACCTCCCGATCGTCTCCTACTTCGAGGTCGGCACCGTCCTGACGAGCAACCACGCGCATACGGCCATGTTCGGCGTCTTCGGGATGCTCGCGCTTGCCGTCCTCGTCTTCTGCCTCCGTTCCCTCAAGAGCGACGCCGTCTGGGAGCGCGTCGAGCCTCTCGTGAAGACCGGCTTCTGGGGTCTGAACGGAGGGCTGGCCCTGATGGTGCTCCTCGACCTCTTCCCGGCCGGCGTCCTGCAGCTGACGGATTCGCTCACGAACGGCTACTGGCACGCGAGACGCCTGATCTACCTGATGTCGGGGCCATTCCATGCACTCGAGTGGGCGCGGGTCGCGGCCGACACGCTCTTCCTCGTGGCCGGCGTCGTCCCCATCGTCCTCGCGACGCTTCGTGCCGTCCTCTCGCGCGACGATCAACCGGAATGACCGCCGGTCCCGCTTGACATCCCCGCCCGTCCCATCAACTATTCAATTGAGGCATTGAATATAAGACCATGCTCGGACGTGGTTTCAAGGACGCCCTCTTCGGCCATTTCGCGCACATCGCAAGCGCGTTCGCGAGCCCCAGGCGCATCGAGATCATCGACGTTCTGGCGCAGGGCGAGCGTAACGTGGAGACGCTGGCGAGCGAAACCGGACTGTCGGTGGCCAACGCGTCGAGACACCTCCAGATCCTCAAGGGAGCCAATCTCGTGGCGTCCCGAAAGGAGGGCCTGCAGGTCATCTACAGGCTCTCGGATCCGATGGTCCTCCGCGGTTACCATCTGCTCAGGTCGCTCGCCAAGGCCCGGCTGGCCGAGGTGAACCGCCTCGTCCAGGACTACTTTTCCGGCGTGGACGAGAAGGAGCCTGTCCACAAAGAAGAGCTGCTCCGGCGCGTCCGGAGCCGCGACGTGGTCGTCCTCGACGTCCGCCCGCCCGAGGAGTACGCCGCGGGCCACATCGCCGGCGCTCTCTCACTGCCGCTCGCGGAGCTTCGGCGGCGGCTCGCCGAGCTGCCCGCGAAGAAGAAGATCGTGGCTTACTGCCGCGGCCCCTGCTGCGTCCTCGCGGCCGAGGCCATTCGGCTCCTGCGGCGGCAGGGGTTCAATGCGGTCCGGCTGGCCGACGGGTTCCCGGAATGGAGGGACGCCGGTTTTCCGATCGAGGGCGGTGCCTCCCGGTCGGATCAGAAACAGAGACTGGAGACACGATCATGAGAACCCTGATGATCCTGAGCGACCCTCCCTACGGAACGGAACGAACCTGCAGCGGGCTCCGCCTCGCCGTGAGCCTCCTTTCCAAGTCCGAGGGGCTCGACCTCACGGTGTTCCTGATGGGGGATGCCGTCGGCGCGGCGAAGTCGGGACAAGAGACACCGGCCGGCTACTACAACGTGGAGCGACTGTTGAAGGGAGTCGTGAAGCGATCGGGAAAGGTTCTTCTCTGCGGGACGTGCATGGACGCCCGCGGCCTCAAGGAAGGCGAGATTCTCGAAGGGTGCCATCGCAGCACGCTCGACGAGCTGACCGAGGCCACGTTGGCCTCCGATCGCACGTTGGTCTTCTGAACAGGCCGGCCCCACGGCAGGGAGATTCGTATGGCACGGAGCACACTCATCCTCGGAGGCGGCGTCGGCGGAATCGTCGCCGCAAACACCCTTCGCGAGCGGCTGCCGCGGGAGCATCGCATCGTCCTCGTCGACCGCGAGCCGCGCTTCGCCCTCGCCGCATCATTTCTCTGGGTCATGAACGGCAAGCGGACGGCGCAGTGTTCACGCCGGAGGCCGTGCCCGGTCTGGCGGACTCGGGCCACACGTTCAGTACGCTGGACGGGTCTGTCCGTCTCCGGGAGGCCCTCGAAGGATTCCGTCAGGGACGGGTCGTAGTGCTCACGGCCGCCCCGGCCTACAAGTGCCCGGCCGCTCCCTACGAAGCGGCCATGCTCATCGACGCGGAGTTCCGCCGTCGAGGAGTGCGTGGCGACGTGGAGCTGTGCAACGGGCTGGGCAGAGCCGGGTTCGGCGCCGGCAACTTCTACGCGGAGCCCAGGCCGGAGATCGGATGCGAAAGCCGGGGCTCTTCTGGCACCTCGGCAAGGTGCTCTTCGAGGAGCAGGTCCTCTGGCAGCGGGTCTAGGCTGCGTGGCTCAGCGGCCGAGCCGGGATCCGGAAAGCTGGCTCACAGCTCTCGCAGGAACCGGCGGATCTCCTCGTGCTTCCCAACCCGAACCAGCGTGAGTGTTTCGGGCTCGAGCGTGAAAACCAGGCGCAGGCCCAGCCCCACCCTGGCCTCCCAGATGCCGCTTGGATGCAGCTTCCGAATTCCGATCCCGTGGTGAACGTGAGGCCGTCCGAGAGCATCGGGCAGGGCGAGCATCGTCTCGATAAGGGCGGCGCGCCCGTCCGCCGACAGTGCGGCCGTATCGCGCTGGAAGCGTTCCGTGAGCGCAATCCGCATCAGGCCGGGCGACGCCGTCGGCGCACCGCCCCGGTTCCCTGGGAGCCGGAGCGGCTCGGGCGCCCCCCCGAAAGATGGGCGACGGCCTCAGCGGGCGTCTCGAAGACACGAGCCCGGCCGCCCCGCATGTCGCTCGCCAGCCTTTGCCAGAAGCGCTCGGCCTGGGGATCGGAGAGCCGTGGTGCCAGCTCGAGTTCGTCGTCCGAGACGGGGACGAGCGCGACGACGTGCTTCGAGCCGCGCATCAGCACGACCTGCTCACCCCGGGTCGCGGCCTCGACCAGCTCGTTCAGGCGGGCCTTGGCCTCCCGAAGGGTGACCGCGCGCATAGAAAAGAAGTGTGACCCGATGGAGAGTCTCTGTCAAGAGGCCTCATCTCAGCATCTACTCAGAGACCCGGTCGGAAGCTCGTCGAATGCCCCGCCCGCGAGTCAGAGCGGTGACGCTGCACTTCCGAAGCCCGAAGAGCCTGAAAGGAGCGAAGCGTCTCTCGCATCTGTTCTGCAAGCCGGAGCTTCTCGGGCCAGGGAAGAAGGCGGCGGGTCTTCTGCCACTCCGCCTGCCGCACCAGCATCTGCTTGACGTCAAGCACCGAGGAACCTCGCTGCGAACCCCTTCCACACTTCTCCCAGGCCGTGCTTCTCGGCGAGGCTGCCGATCTCCCGGGGCGTGACGCTTTCAGATTCGAGAAGCGCCAGGACGCGGGCAAGGTCCTTCGCCCGTCCCACGCTCAGGGCGATGACCGCAAGGTGTACGGCCTTGACAACGCGCAGAGGGACGCCCTCGAAATCGACCGTTTCCGCCTGCTCGAGGGCTTCACGAGTGAGTGCGTCGAAGATGGGGACGAACTGGACGGGCCAGGCCCCCACGCGGACGGCCTCCCCCTCCGGCGTGTACCCCCGGGCGCTGCAGAACGCGTAGATCGGACCCAGCAGATCGAGCCGCTCGGGGGACGGTACGGCAACGAGCACATCCGCGTCCAGGGTGGCAACCGGCTCGGTGTAGCGCATCTGGGCGGCAGCCCCGAAGAGCGCGTAACCGCGGATCACGCCGGCGTCCACCAGCTCGTTCAGCAAGCGCGCCACCTCCCTCACGACGGGAAGAATACCGCGCGCCCCGGACTTGAAGCGGCCGGCGCGAATGCGTAGGATTCGTCAATGGAGACGATCTTCCGGACCGCGTCGAGGGGGCGGCCGCGTCGGAAGATTCCTGCAAGCGGCCGGGGCTGACGTGACCGCCCCCGGCCTTCCCCCCGCTCAGGGTCTCTATGACCCGTCTTTCGAGCACGACGCGTGCGGGTTCGGCTTCGTCGCCGACCTCGCCGCCCGCCCGTCCCACGAGATCATCCGGAAGGCGCTCCGGATCCTCTCGAACCTCGAGCACCGCGGCGCGTCGGGCAGCGAGAAGAACACCGGTGACGGCGCCGGCCTCCTGACTCAGATTCCGCACGCCTTCCTCGCCGCGAAGTGCAAGGGCCTCGGCTTCGAGCTTCCGGAGAAGGGGACGTACGGCGTCGGGATGGTCTTCCTCCCGACCGAGTCGTCCGGCCGCCAGTTCTGCCAGCGGCGCTTCGAGGAGATCGCGAAGGACGAAGGGCTCGCCATCCTCGGCTGGCGCGACATCCCGACCGACGACGCGACCCTCGGGCCGACTGCGCGCGCGAGCCAGCCCGTCATCCGGCAACTGTTCATTTCGCAGGGCGACTCGCCGATGAGCGGCGACGCCTTCGAGCGGAAGCTCTACGTCGTCCGCCGGATGGTCGAGAAAGCCGTCAGCCGCTCCGCGATCCCCGGGCGCGGGGACTTCTACGTCGCAAGCCTGTCGTACCGGACGCTCGTCTACAAAGGGATGCTCAGCGCCGACCAGCTCGAGCAGTTCTACCCCGACCTCCGCGACGAAGCCCTCGCCGCCTCGCTCGCGATGGTCCACTCGCGCTTCTCGACGAACACCTTCCCGAGCTGGTCCCGCGCCCACCCCTACCGCTACATCTCGCACAACGGCGAGATCAACACGCTCCGCGGGAACGTCAACTGGATGCAGGCCCGGCAGCGGATGTTCGAGTCGCGCGTCTTCGGCGACGACCTGAAGAAGATCCTTCCCGTCATCGACGTCGAAGGGTCGGACTCCTCGATGTTCGACAACGTCCTCGAGCTCCTCATCCTGGCCGGGCGGTCGCTCCCGCACGCGCTCGCGATGATGATCCCCGAGCCATGGAGCAAGCAC
>JBBIPB010000077.1:0-11880 GCA_037443065.1 Acidobacteriota bacterium
TCGGCGCCGACGTCACGGAGTTCCTGACCCTCTTCAAGCGGCCGGCCGAGGAGATGACGGCCTGGGTGGGCGCCGCAAACCGGACGTTCTCCGACCTCGAGGACCTCCCCTGCCCGACGGTCGTCGCGATCAACGGCTTCGCCCTCGGGGGTGGCTTCGAGGTCTGCCTCGCCGCGAGCTACCGGGTGATGGCCGACGACACGAAGGTCGGCTTTCCCGAGGCGAAGCTCGGGATCTTCCCGGGCTGGGGGGGGACGGTCCGCTTCCCGCGCCTTGTCGGTGCGGACAACGCGATCGAGTGGATCGCTTCGGGCGAGCAATGGTCCGCCGCGGACGCGCTGAAGATCGGCGCCGTGGACGGCGTCGTCGCGAAGGCGGATCTCCGCGAGATCGCGCTCGGCGTCCTTCGGGACGCGGCGGCGGGGCGCCTCGACTGGAAGAAGCGCCGCGCGGAGAAGACCGGCCCGCTCGAACTGGACAAGATCGAGTCGACGATGGTCTTCGAGACGTCGAAGGCGTTCGTCGGCGGGAAGGCCGGGCCCAACTACCCCGCCCCCGTCGCCGCGATCGAGGTGATCGAGAAGGGGGCGAGAAAGAGCCGCGACGAAGCTCTTCCGATCGAGACCGAGGCGTTCGTCCGGATCGCGCGCGGCCCCGTCGCGGCCGCCCTCGTCTCGGTCTTCCTCGGGGACCAGATGCTCAAGAAGATCGCGAAGAAGACCTCGAAGGCCGCGCGGAAGGTGGAGAGCGCGGCGGTCCTCGGCGCCGGGATCATGGGGGGCGGCATCGCCTACCAGTCGGCCTCGAAGAAGATCCCGATTCTGATGAAGGACATCGCCCCGAAGGCGATCGACCTCGGGCTTCAGGAGGCCGGAAAGCTCCTCGAGAAGCAGGTCTCGCGCGGGAAGCTGACGCCCGCGAAGATGGCCGAGACCCTCGGCCGGATCCGCCCGACCCTCTCGTATGGCGATTTCGGCACGGTCGATTTCGTCGTCGAGGCGGTCGTCGAGAACGAGAAGGTGAAGAAGGCCGTCCTGGCCGAGGTGGAGGGGCTGCTCAAGGAAGGGGCAGTCCTCGCGAGCAATACGTCGACGATCTCGATCACGCGCCTCGCCGAGAGCCTGAAGCGTCCCGAGGACTTCTGCGGAATGCACTTCTTCAACCCGGTCCCGAAGATGCCGCTCGTGGAGGTGATTCGCGGGAAGAAGTCGGGTGAGGCGACCATCGCGACCGCGGTCGCCTACGCCCTGACCATGGGCAAGACCCCGGTCGTCGTGAACGACTGCCCCGGATTTCTCGTCAACCGCGTCCTCTTCCCCTACTTCGCCGGCTTCGTGCAGCTGGTCCAGGGCGGAATCGACTTCACCCGGATCGACAAGGTCATGGAGAAGTGGGGCTGGCCGATGGGGCCGGCCTACCTTCTCGACGTCGTCGGGATCGACACGGCCGTCCACGCCGACAAGGTGATGGCGGCGAGCTTCCCCGACCGGATGAGCCACACGGGAAAGAGCCCCATGGAGGCCATGTTCGAGGCGCAGCGCCTCGGCCAGAAGAACGGCAAGGGGTTCTACGTCTACAAGCCCGAGAAGAAGGGTCCGCCGAAAAAGACGATCGATCCCGACGTGGCGCCGCTTCTAGCCCCGACCGTGAAGGGCGGAGGGAGCGTCTCCGACGAGGAGATCGTCGAACGGATGATGCTGCCGATGCTCCTCGAGTGCTCGCGCTGCCTCGAGGACCGGATCGTCGAGACGCCCGTCGAGGTCGACCTCGCCCTCCTCTACGGGCTGGGCTTCCCGCCGTTCCGCGGAGGGATCTTCCGCTGGGCCGACGCGACCGGAAGCGCCGCCCTCCTCGCCGCCGCCGAGAAGCACGCCGCTCTCGGCGCGCTTTACGAGCCGACCGCCCAGTTACGCGACCTCGCCCGGAAGGGGAAGACCTTCCACGCCGGAGAGTGATTCAATGAAAGAAGCCGTCGTCGTCGATGCCATCCGCACCCCCATGGGCCGCTCCAAGGGGGGAATGTTCCGAAACGTCCGCGCCGAGAACCTCTCGGCCGCGGTCATGCAGGCGCTCCTCGACCGGAACCCGAAGGTGAACCCGGCCGAGATCGAGGACGTCATCTGGGGCTGCGTCCAGCAGACCCTCGAGCAGTTCTACAACGTCGGGCGCTTCGCCGCCCTCATGACCTCGATCCCGAAGGAAGTCCCCGCCCAGACGATCAACCGCCTCTGCGGCTCGTCGATGCAGGCGCTTCACGCCGCCACGCTCGCGATCATGGCCGAGCAGGGGGACCTCTTCGTCGTCGGGGGCGTCGAGCACATGGGACACGTTCCCATGATGCACGGCATCGACATCAATCCCGCGATGAGTAAGAGGGTCGCCAAGGGCGCCATGAACATGGGGATCACGGCCGAGCTGCTCGCGAAGCTGCACGGGATCGGCCGCGAGATGCAGGACAAATTCGCCCTCCGCTCGCACCAGAAGGCCCAGGCCGCAATGACCGAGGGGCGCTTCGCCTCCGAGATCGTCCCGGTGGCGGGGCACGACGAGAAGGGTGCGCCGAAGGTCTTCGCGAACGACGAGGTGATCCGCGGCGACACGACCCTGGACGCGCTTTCGAAGCTGAAGCCCGTCTTCGACCCGAAGAACGGGACCGTCACCGCCGGGAACGCCTCGGCCGTCTCGGACGGCGCCTCGGCAATGCTCGTCATGTCGGCCGAGCGCGCCAAGTCGCTGGGGCTCACGCCGATGGCGAAGGTGAAGGCCATGGCCTCCGTCGGCGTCGACCCGTCGATCATGGGTTACGGCCCGGTCCCGGCCGTGAAGAAGGCGCTCGCGCGGGCGAAGATGAAGATCGAGGACGTCCAGCTCTTCGAGCTGAACGAGGCATTCGCCGCCCAGTCGCTCCCCTGCGTCAAGGATCTCGGCCTTCTCGACGTCATGGACGGGAAGGTCAACGCCAACGGCGGCGCCATCGCCCTCGGCCATCCCCTCGGCTGCTCGGGAGCGCGCATCGCGACGACGCTCCTCCACCAGATGGTGAAGAAGAACCTGACGACCGGGGTCGCGACGATGTGCATCGGCGTCGGCCAGGGGATCGCGACCGTCTTCGAACGGACCTGACCGGACGGAGCCGCCCGCCGGCCTCCTGAGGCGGCGGCTCCTTGACTCCCTGCGCGGGGTCTGCGAAAAGACGCGGATGCGAAGGCCCGCCGTCCGCTACACCCTCGCCTTCCTCATCACGATCGCCTCCGCGATCTACCAGCGGCTCTCGGGGCCGACGTACCCCGCGAGAGGAAAGGTGACCCTCGGGGGCACGGAGATCGCACTCAAGCTGACGCGGACGCACGGCGGCGAGGGGGACCAGCCCGTGCAGGTGACCGTGCCCGACGCCGCCGTGGCCGGAACCGTGGCCTGGCGTCGCTTCCCGACGAACGAGGGCTGGAGCTTCCTTCCGATGACGCGCCGCGGCGACACCCTCGAGGCCGCGCTTCCCCACCAGCCCCCCGCCGGCAAGCTGGAATACCAGGTCCGCCTCACCCGGGGCGTCGAGACGCAGCTCTTCCCACCGCGCCCGGCCGTGACCCGCTTCAAAGGGGAGGTCTCGACGCCCCTCCTGATCACCCACGTGGCCGTCATGTTCTCGGCGATGCTCGTCTCGAGCGCCGCCGGCCTCGCCGCGCTCGTGCCGGGCCTGCCGCTCCGGAAGCGGACGCTCATCACCCTCGGCCTCATCCTTCTCGGTGGCTTCCTCCTCGGGCCGCTCGTCCAGAAGGCGGCTTTCGGGGATTACTGGACCGGGATCCCCTGGGGCTGGGACCTGACCGACAACAAGACCCTCTTCGCGGCTCTCTTCTGGGCGACGGCGGTCTTCCTCCAGCGAAAAGGGAGCCAGGCGCGCGGCGCCGTCCTCGCGGCCGCCCTCGCGACACTCGTCGTCTTCGCCATCCCGCACAGCGTCTGGGGATCCGAGATCCGCTGGGATCAGTCCGCTCGGTGACGGCTATCCGAGAAACAACCGGTAGGCGGGGTTCGCGCTTTCGTCCCAGTATCGATAGCCGAGGTCCGAGAGGAAGCGGCGGAACTTCGCGTCGTCGTGGCGGGGAACCTGCATCCCCGCGAGGACGCGGCCGTAGTCGGCGCCGTGGTTCCGGTAGTGGAAGAGGCTGATGTTCCAGTCGCTCCGCATCTTCTTCAGGAAGGCAAGGAGGGCGCCCGGGCGCTCCGGGAACTCGAACCGGAAAAGCCGCTCGTCGTGCACGTCCTTCGCGCGCCCGCCGACGAGGTGGCGGACGTGGAGCTTCGCCATCTCGTTCTCGGTCAGGTCGAGAGTCGGAAAGCCGTGCACGCGGAGGCGGCCGAGGAGCTCTCGCGCCTCGCCCGCGTGCCGCAGCTCGAGGCCGACGAAGACGTGAGCCTTCACGGGGTCCGCGTAGCGATAGTTGAACTCCGTCACGTTCCGCGGGCCGATGACGGCGCAGAACTCGCGGAAGCTTCCCGGGCGTTCGGGAATCGTCACGGCGAGGATCGCCTCGCGCCGCTCGCCCAGCTCGGCCCGTTCGGCCACGTGCCGGAGCCGGTCGAAGTTCATGTTCGCGCCGCTCGTGACGGCCACGAGTGTCCGGCCCCGGCGCCGGCCGCGCACGGACCACTCCTTCAGGCCCGCGACAGACAGCGCTCCCGCCGGCTCGAGGATCGAGCGCGTCTCCTCGAAGACGTCCTTGATCGCCGCGCAGATGGCGTCCGTGTCGACGACGACGACCTCGTCGAGGAGCTTCCGGCAGATCCGGAACGTCTCCCTCCCGACTTTCCGGACCGCCACGCCGTCGGCGAAGAGGCCGACCTCGGGGAGCGTCACGCGGCGCCCCGCCGCGAGCGAACGGGCCATCGCGTCCGCGTCGGCCGGTTCGACGCCGATCACCTGAATCCGGGGCTGCAGCCTCTTCACGAAGGCGGCGATACCGGCGGCGAGGCCTCCGCCTCCGACGGCGACGAAGATCGCATCGATCCCCGCGGGGTGCTGCCGGAGCAGTTCGAGCCCGATCGTCCCCTGCCCCGCGATGACGTCCGGGTCGTCGTACGGGTGGACGAACGTCCGGCGGCCGCGCCGCGCGAGGCGCCGCGCCTCGGCGTACGCGTCGTCGTAGGAGTCGCCATGGAGGACGACCTCGGAGCCGCGCGCCGCGACCGCGTCCACCTTGATCCTCGGCGTCGTGACCGGCATGACGATCGTGGCGCGGCATCCGAGCTTCTGCGCCGCGAGCGCCACCCCCTGCGCGTGGTTTCCGGCCGAGGCCGCGACGACCCCGCGCCGGAGGGCGGCAGGCGAGAGGCGGACCATCCGGTTGTAGGCGCCGCGCAGCTTGAAGGAGAAGACAGGCTGCAGGTCCTCGCGCTTCAGGAGAACTCTCTCCTGGAGCCGCCGGGAGAGGTTCGGGGCCGGCTCGAGCGGCGACTCCACCGCCACGTCGTAGACGCGGGCCGAGAGGATCCGCTCGAGGTAGTCGCGCGCCAAGGGAAACCGGGGGCTCAGCGCCGGCGCCCGAAAGAGGCGACGCGGCTGGGCGCCGTTTTCTCGACGACGTGGCACCACTCCTCGGAGCGCGGGTGGCCGCCCCGGACCGCGGCGTGGTAGACGTCCTGGATCGCCCGCGTCACCGGCCCGGCCTCGCCCGAGCCGATCGTCCGGAAGTCGATCTCGCGGAGGGCGACACATTCCGCCGCCGTGCCGCAGACGAAGACCTCGTCCGCGATGTAGAGCTGGTCGCGCGAGACCGGCTTCTCGGCGACCGGGATGCCGAGGTCGGCGGCGAGCGTCAGGATGGAGTCGCGCGTGATCCCCTCGAGGACCGGGGCCGACGGCGGCGTCACGATCGCCCCGCCCCGGACGAGGAAGACGTTCGCTCCCGTGCACTCCGCGACGTACCCGTCCGGGTCGAGGAGTATCGCTTCGTCGAACCCGAGTCGCACCGACTCGGTCTTCGCGAGAAAGCTGTTCACGTAGTTGCCGCTGATCTTCGCCTTGGTCGCCGTCGCGTTCGGGTGATGGCGCGTGATCGAGGAGACGTTCGCACGGATCCCCTTCTTCAGGGCGTCGGGGCCGAGGTAGTCCTTCCAGGGCCAGACCGCGATGCCGAGTGACGGGGTCCCGCCGTCGACGTTCAGATTCCATCCGCCGGCGTCGAGCCAGATGAGGGGGCGGATGTAGCACTCGTCGTAGCCGTTCAGGGAGACGGTCTCCTCGATCGCCGTGATCAGATCCCCCGCGCTCCACGGGATCTCCCGGAAGCCGAGGCACCGGGCCGAGTCGAGGAGCCGGCCGACGTGCTCCTTCAGCCGGAAGACCGCCGGGCCGTCCGGGGTCGCGTAGCAGCGGATTCCCTCGAAGACGCCGATCCCGTAGTGGAATCCGGGCGTCAGGAAGGGGACCGTCGCTTCTTTGGCGTCCACGAACTTCCCGTTCATCCAGATGGACTTCGTCTCGATCGTCTTGGCGGCCATGGGGTCCCTTTCAGCGCGCCTTCTCGAAGGCGCTCACGATGGCGTCGGTCATTCCTGTGGTCGAGAGCGCCCCGGCGGATCCGGGGGAGAGGAGGTCGGCTGTCCGCGCCCCCGCCGCCAGCGCCGTTTCGATCGAACGCTCGACGGCGTCGGCCTCTTCGGGCAGCGCGAGGCCATGGCGAAGGAGGAGCGCCGCCGAGGCGATGGCGCCAATCGGGTTCGCGACGTTCTTCCCCGCGAGCGCCGGAGCCGAACCGTGCACCGGCTCGAAGAGCCCTGGCCCGTCCCCGAGGCTCGCCGAGGGGAGAAGTCCCAGAGACCCGACGAGTGCGCCCACCTCGTCGGAGAGGATGTCCCCGAAGAGGTTCTCCATGACGAGGACGTCGAAGCGGGCCGGGTTCGCGACGAGGCTCATGGCGCAGGAGTCGACGAGCTGATGCTCGAGCGTCACGCCCGGGTGGCGGGCGGCCACCTCGGTCACGACGGCGCGCCAGAGTTGCGACGTCTCGAGGACGTTCGACTTGTCGACCGACGTCACGCGCCGGCGCCTCCCTTCCGCGATCCGGAAGGCGACCTCGGCCACCCGCTCGATCTCGGCGCGAGTGTACGGGAGCGTGTTGACGGCCGTTCCGCCCGCCAGATCGAGGCGCCGCGGCGTCCCGTAGTAAAGGCCCCCCGTCAGCTCGCGGACGATGACGAGGTCGAGGCCGCGCGCGATCTCGGGCTTGAGAGGTCCGGCTCCGTTCAGGCCGGCGAAGAGCCGCCCGGGGCGGAGGTTCGCGTAGACGCCGAGGGCCTTCCGGAGCCTGAGGAGGCCGGCCTCGGGACGCTTCTCCGGCGGCGCCGCGTCGAACGCCGGGTCACCGACGGCGGCGAGGAAGACGGCGTCCGCAGAGAGACAGGCTTCGCGCGTCTCGTCGGGGAGCGGCGTCCCCGACTGTCGGAGCGCCGCCGCGCCGACCGGCCTCGTGTCGAACGCGACCTCGTGCCCGTGGCGCGCGGCCACGCACGAAAGCACCCGCACGGCGGCCGCGGCGACCTCGGGACCGATGCCGTCACCGGGAAGCAGGACGATCCGCGCGCGTTTCCCCACTCAGACTCCGAAGCCGTAGCCGGGCTCGTCGATCGTCGCCGGATTCTCCCAGCGCGTCCGGCGTGAGGAGGACGAAGACGGAGCGGCCGCCACGGGGACCGGAGCCTCGGCGCGCGGCGCCTCGGTGCGGCGCATCGCCTCGAACATCTCGCGGAGGTCCTGGTCCTCGACGGCCTTCTTCCGCTCGGAGAGCTGGATCATCCGGCGATAGAGGTCGTCCAGCTCGAAGCGGGTCAGGGTGATCGTGAGCGCCTCGCAGCGCGCCTTCAGGGCGTGCCGGCCCGAGTGCTTCCCGAGGACGAGCGTCGCGCTCGGGCGGCCGACGTCCTCGGCCCGCATGATCTCGTAGGTCCGCCGGTCCTTGAGGAGCCCGTCCTGGTGGATCCCCGCTTCGTGCGCGAAGGCGTTCCGCCCGACGACGGCCTTGTTCGCCTGGACCGGCTCGCCGGTCAGCTCGGTCAGGAGCTGGCTCGCGGCGAAGAGGACTCCCGTCCGGATACCGGTCTCGTACGGCAGCCGGTCGCCGCGGACGCGGAGGGCCATCACGAGCTCCTCCAGCGAGGCGTTCCCGGCCCGCTCGCCGATCCCGTTCACCGTGCACTCGATCTGCCGAGCGCCCCCCTCGATCGCGGCGATCGAGTTCGCGACGGCGAGGCCGAGGTCGTTGTGGCAGTGGGCGGAGAGGATCACGTCCTTCCCTTCCGGCAGGCCCGCCCGCACCCACCGGAACATCTCGCGGATCTCCTCGGGGACCGAATAGCCGACCGTGTCCGGGAGGTTCACCGTCGTCGCGCCGGCCTCCACGACCGCCGCGATCATCGACGCGAGGAAAGCCGGATCGCTCCGCGTGGCGTCCTCGGCGGAGAACTCCACGTCGTCCGCATAGCGCCGGGCGCGCTCGACTCCGGTCACGGCCGCCTCGAGCGCCTGCTCGCGGGAGAAGCCCAGCTTGCGTGCAAGGTGGAGGTCCGAGGTCGCGATGAAGACGTGCATCCGGGGGCGCGCGGCCCCCTCCAGCGCCGCACCGGCCCGGTCGACGTCGGCCGGGACGGAGCGGGCGAGGCCCGCGACGGCCGGACGCCGGACGGCCTTCGCGATGGCGCGGACCGCCTCGAAGTCGTCTGCGGACGCGATCGGGAACCCGGCCTCGATGACGTCGACCCCCAGCTCGTCGAGCGTCCGCGCGAAGCGGAGCTTCTCGTCGTGCCGGAGGGAGTAGCCCGGAGCCTGCTCGCCGTCCCGGAGGGTCGTGTCGAAAATGACGATGCGGGGTTTCTCGTTCGTCTCCATCTCAGGCCACCTGATTCACGACGACGGGATGAAGGAAGGGCATCCGGTCGCGAAGCTCCCGGCCGACCTTCTCGATCGGATGGTCCCTCTCCACCTCCCGCTGCCTCTCGAAGTTCGGCCGCCCCGCGGCGTTCTCGGCGATCCACTTCTCGGCGAAGGCGCCTTCCTGGATCTCCGAAAGGAGCTTTTTCATCTCGGCGCGCGTCTCGTCCGTGACGAGTCGCGGACCCGCCGTGTAGTCCCCGTACTCGGCCGTGTCGCTCACGGAGTAGCGCATGTACGAGAGGCCGCCGCGGTAGAAAAGGTCCACGATGAGCTTCAGCTCGTGGAGGCACTCGAAGTACGCGACCTCCGGCTGGTAGCCCGCGGCGACGAGCGTCTCGAAGCCCGCCTTCACGAGGGCCGAGACGCCGCCGCAAAGGACCGCCTGCTCGCCGAAGAGATCCGTCTCGGTCTCCTCGGCGAAGGTCGTATCGAGGACCCCGGCCCGTGTGCAGCCGAGAGCCTTCGCGTACGCCAGCGCGTCCTCGCGGGCGTGGCCGCTGGCGTTCTGGTCGATCGCCACGAGGGCCGGCGTCCCCTCGCCGTCCTTGTAGAGCTCGCGGACGCGGTGGCCTGGGGCCTTCGGCGCGATCATCGCGACGTCGACGTCCGCGGCCGGGACGATCTGGCCGAAACGGATGTTGAAGCCGTGCGCGAAGAGGAGCGTCTTCCCCTTCCCGAGGTGCGGGGCGATCGCCTCGTCGTAGAGCTTCTTCTGCCCCGTGTCCGGGGTCAGGATCATGACGATCTCCGCGCGCCGCGCCGCCTCGTCGACGGAGAGGACGGTCAGTCCCTCGGCGCGCGCCTTCGCGGCGGAGGCCGACGTGTCGTAGAGCCCCACGACGACGGAGACCCCGCTGTCGCGGAGGTTCAGGGCGTGGGCGTGCCCCTGGCTTCCGTAGCCGATCACGGCCACGGTCCGCCCCTTCAGTCGGTTGACGTCGGCGTCCTGGTCGTAAGAGATCTTGGCCATATCGAAACTCCTTGCTCTCGGGCTTCCTCAGCCGGCGGGGCGGAGGCGGGCGACGGTTTCATGGGAGGACTCGGAACCGGCCTCGTGGGCCTCCCGCACGTCGCCGAGGCGACGCAGCTGGCGGACGACGAGTTGGGCGGCGTCGGCCGGCGCGCGAAGGACGACGGTCAGGCGGGCGGTCGCGCCACTCGCCGCGTCCAGGTGGAGGCTCTCGACGGGGAGGGCGTGGCGGCGGAAGAGGCCGTCCACGCGCGCGAGGACCCCCGGGACGTTCTCGATGTGGGCGACGATGGTGCGCGTCATCGGGAGGCTCCTTCGGCCTTCTTCCGCGGGCACTCGGGGATCATTCCCTCGATCCCGACGCCGGCCGGCCACATCGGGTAGCAGTTCTCCGCCGGATCGACGACGACGTGGACGACCGCGGGACGGTCCGTGACGGCGAGCATCGCGTCGTACGCCGCGTCCAGCTCGTCGGGACGCGTGGCCCGGAACGCCGCCGCGCCCATCGCCTCGGCGAGCTTGGCGAAGTCCGGATTCGTGAGCGCCACCGAGAAGAGACGCTTCTCGTAGAACAGCTCCTGCCACTGCCGGACCATCCCGAGGTTCCCGTTGTCGAGGATGACGACCTTGATCGGGAGCTTCTCCTCGGCAGCCGTGATCAGCGCCTGCATCGTCTGCTGGAAGCTCCCGTCCCCGTTCAGGTTGATGACGAGGCGGTCCGGCATTCCGCACTGGGCTCCCATGGCCGCCGGGAGGCCGAAGCCCATCGTCCCGAGGCCCCCGGAGGTGATGAACGTGCGCGGCTCGTCGCACTTCCAGTACTGCGCCGCGAACATCTGGTGCTGGCCGACGTCGGTCGTGAGGATCGGGCGGAGGCCCTGCGTCTTCTCCCAGAGCCGCTCGACGGCGTACTGCGGGAGGATCGCGTCCGTCCGCCGCTCGTAGCGGAGCGGGAACTGCGCCTTCAGCTCCTCGATCCGCACCCACCACGCCTTCGTGTCCGGGGCGCCGACGAGTGGGATGAGCTGGTGAAGGACGGTCCGCGCGTCCCCCGCGAGCGCGTAGTCGACCCTCCGGTTCTTTCCGATCTCCGCCTCGTCCACGTCGATCTGGACGATCCGCGCGTGAGGCGCCCAGGCGGCGAGCTTCAACGTCACGCGGTCGTCGAACCGGACCCCGACCCCGATGATCAGGTCGCTCTCGTGGATCGCCCAGTTCGCGTAGGCAGTGCCGTGCATCCCGAGCATTCCGAGCGACTGCGGGTCAGTCTCGGGAAAGGCGCCCTTACCCATCAAGGTCGTCGTGACCGGGATCCGCGCCTTCTTCGCGAGGCGCTTGAGCTCGTCCGAGGCTCCGGCGGAGATGACCCCGCCGCCGACGTAGAGAACAGGGCGCCGCGCGTTCGAGATCGCGAGCGCCGCGTGCCGGAGGGCGGACGCTTCGGCCCGGCGCCCCCTGTGCTGCGGCTCGGCCGCCTCGCCCGGTTCCTCGATCTCCGCCTGAAAGTAGTCGCGCGGGATGTCGATGAGGACCGGGCCGGGGCGCCCGGTCGTGGCCGTCCGGAACGCCTTTCGGATGGTCGGGACGAGGCTCTCCGCGTCGCGAACGAGCCAGTTGTGCTTCGTGACCGGCTGCGTGAGGCCGACGACGTCCGCTTCCTGGAAGCCGTCCCGTCCGATCAGGTGCGTCGGCACCTGCGCCGTGATGGCGACGACCGGCGTCGAGTCCATCATCGCGTCGGCGAGGCCGGTGATCAGGTTCGTCGCGCCGGGGCCGGAGGTCGCGATGCAGACACCGGGGCGCCCGGTGGCCCGTGCGAAGCCTTCGGCGGCGTGCGCGCCGCTCTGCTCGTGCCGGACGAGGAGATGCTGGATGGCCGGCGTGTCGTAGAGCGCGTCGTAGAGCGGGAGCGCCGCGCCGCCCGGATGGCCGAAGACGTGCGTGACGCCGAGCCGGACCAGCTCGTCGACGAAGAGCCGGG
>JBBIPB010000078.1:0-11866 GCA_037443065.1 Acidobacteriota bacterium
CTTCTTCATCGCCTGGACGAGACAGGCCGCCGCGCAGCCGGGCTGGTTGCAGTGCATGCACTGCCGCTTGACATACAAGGTTCCCGCGCTGGTTTCGTAGCGATTGACCACGGTGAAGCGGCCGGGGTCGGTCGTCCGCTCGTGCTCGAAGACCGACTTGTCGTGAATGTCGGGCGCCGGAAGGTCGTTGGTTTCCGCGCAAGCCTCCTCGCACTTGCGACAGCCGGTGCAACGGGAGATGTTCACGAGAACGCCCGAGAACTCGGTGGATTCCCTGTCTGGTGCCGCCGCCCACGAGGGAGACGCGATCAGGTCGGCCGCCGTTGCACCTGCCGCTGCAATGAAGTCTCGTCTTCTCATGAAAGGACCCCGGACGGGTTCTTTCGTACCATTTCGTTCTGATCAGACGCAGGGTCAATGATGAAGCTGCATCAGACGCGCATTCGTTCCTCGGCTCGGCCCCGTCTGATTCGAGCGCGAACGCCCTCTTCAGCCCCGAGATTCGATCCGGCTATTCCCCTCGCCGAGCCCCTTCCAGTAGAACGCCGCGATGACGAGCGCGTGGCGGATGGCACCTGTTCGGGCGAGGGTTTCGAGGCTCTTCTCCGGAACGAGGACCACATCCAGCTCCTCGCCCGGATCGGGATCGGCGGCCCCGGCCCGGTGCGCCCCTTCGGCGAGAAAGGTCCACGTGAGGTTCGACTGGATCGCCGGATTCGGCTCGACGACGCCGAGACGCCTCCAGCGCCGGGCCTCGTAGCCGGTCTCTTCGCGCAGCTCCCGCCGCGCGGCGGCGAGCGGGGAGCGGTCCTCCGGGTCGACGGCCCCTCCGGGGATCTCCAGAGTCGTTTCCCGCGTCCCGTGCCGGAACTGCCGGACGAGGACGACCTTCCGGTCGTCCGTCACGGCGACCACGTTGACCCAGTGGGGCGCCTCGAGGACGACGACGTCGTGGTCGCGGCCGGTCCGCGGCGAGCGGACCGTGTCTTTCCGGACCCGGAAGACCCTGTAGTCGACGGGTGTCCCGCGTCTGACGAGACGCCAACTCCTCAGTTGCCCCCTCCGCCGGGCCCGAAGCCGGTGATGATGTAGGAGCCGCTCTTGCTGTCGCGCTTCAGGACGATGATCTTCGCCTTCTCGGCCGCCTCGAGCATTTCCGAGAAGGTCCGGAAGCCGTAGTACGACTCGCTGAAGCTCGGGTACTTCCGCTGCATCGTCTGCTTGACCATCGAGCCCCAGAGGACTTCCTTGTTCTCGCGCTTCAGCGCGAGGATCGAGTCGACGAGGATGGCGAATCCCTCGGCCGCCTTCTCGGGGACGCCCGAGGCGACCGGCACCCGCACCTGCTCGCGGACGAGGTCCTCGTAGTAGATGAACTCGTCGCAGTTGTCGATGAGGAGCTCCGAGGTCGAGCCCTTCACGCCGAAGCCGAGGACCGTCTTGTCGTTCTCCTTCAGCTTGGAGACGAGGGGGGAAAAGTCCGAGTCGCCCGAGCCGATGACGAAGGTGGTGATGTGCTCCTTGTTGGAGGCGAGGTCCATCGCATCGACGACCATCCGGATGTCGGCCGAGTTCTTCCCCGTCAGGCGGTGCTGCGGGATGTCGATCAGCTCGAAGGCCGACTCGTGGAAAGCGCGCTTGTACTCGGCATAGCGGTTCCAGTCCGCGTAGGCCCGCTTGATGACGATCTTTCCCTTTTCGAGGAGTCGGGAGATCAGGAGCTTGACGTCGAACTTCGGGTGGCCGCTTTCGCGGAGCCCGATGATGACGTTGTCGATGTCGATGAAGAGGGCGAGCTTCTGTTCGTCCTGGCTCATGCTGGAGGGGGCCGCCGCAACGACGGCCTCGAAAGAAGACGGGAGGAGAGGCGCGCCGATCGGCTCCGCCTCGGGAAAGGGGATGTGAATTTCGGGTGCATCTTTCAGGGGGTGTGGCGTGCCGGAGCGGCCGCGGCGGCGGCGCCGGCGACCGGGTGCGGCGGGGGGCTGGTTCACGGTGTTCACGGGTCATTGTAGCGTGCGGCCCGGCGCCGTCTGCGAGAATCGGCCGATGACGAACTCCCCGTCACGCACAGACGCGTCCGGCACGGCCGCCTTCCGGGAAGGGCCGCATCTCTTCGATCTGACCGGGAGAGCCGCGATCGCCGTCTCGGGGCGCGATCGGACCGAGTTTCTCCACGGCCTCCTGACGAACGACGTCAAGAAACTGCGCCCCGGCGAAGGGTGCGCGGCGGCGCTCCTGACGCCGAAAGGGAAGATCCGCGCCGACCTCGTCGTCCTCTGCCGGGAGGAGGCTCTCGTCCTCGACGCCGCTCCCGCGCTCGCACTCCCGCTCGAGGGGATGCTTCGGGGATTCATCTTCTTCCAGCAGGTGGCCATCGAGAACCTGACCGAGTCGACGTCGGTCCTGCATCTCGAGGGAGAGCGGGCCGGCGAGATCCTGAGAACGGCTCTCGGACAGGACGTCCCCAAGGCGCCTCACGCGAGCGTTCCCTTCCCGGACGGGCTCGTCGTGAAGGAGTCGAGGGGGGGATTCGACGGGTTCGACGTCCGGCTTCCACGGGCGGGCGCCGCGGCCCTCTTCGCCGCGCTCGCCGGCGCCGGGGCCCTCGCCGCGAATCTCTCCCTCCTCGAGGCGGCCCGCATCGAGGCGGGGATCCCGCGCTGGGGCGCGGAGCTGACCGAGGCCGTCCTGCCGGACGAGGCGGGATTGACGACGCGCGGCTGGGTCTCGTACACGAAGGGGTGCTACATCGGCCAGGAGACGGTGGCGCGGATCCGGACCTACGGCCACGTGAACCGGAATCTCGTGGGCCTCCTCCTTCCGCCCGGCGAGCCGCCCGCGCCAGGAACCGAGGTCTTTCGCGGCGACCAGAAGGTCGGAGAGGTCACGAGCGCCGTCTCGTCCGCACGGCTCTCCAGGATCGTCGCCCTCGCCTACGTGCAGCGTGACCACGCCGCCCCGGGGACTCCCCTCTCGCTCCGCCTTCCAGGCGGCCCCGCCGAGGTCGTCGTGACCTCCTTTCCCGTCGGCGGCTGAGCTTCCGGACCTCCGGGCGCCATCAGAAATCGACGTCGAACGACGGGACCGGGTCGCCCTCTCCGACAGGCGACACGTCGACGCGGTCCACACGCGCGAGCCGTGATCCCTCGGCGAGCGCGGATTCAAGCCGGTCGAGCGCATGCCCGGGTCCCTCGGCCACGACCTCGACGCGCCCGTCGTCGAGGTTCACGGCGCCGCCGGAGAGACGGAGAGCCCGCGCGGCCCGCGCCGCGAACGCCCGGTATCCGACTCCCTGCACACGGCCGGAAACGACGTACCGCCTCTTTTCGATCGTCCACCCTCCGGCGTCTTCGTCAGCCACGGGACTTCCGTTCCAACCCGGGTCCCGGTGCGAACCCGAAGCGCCCCACGAGCGGGACGAACGCGACTTCTCCGGCGTCCTCCCGCCGCGTCCGGCCGCTCGGAAGACGGCTCACGACGAGAAGACGCTGGCGCGCGGCGCTCCCGACCGGGACCACGAGCCGGCCCCCCGGTTTGAGCTGCGCCACGAGGGGCTCGGGCACCTCCGGAGCGGCGGCCGCCACCACGATGCCGTCGTACGGGGCGTGATCGCTCCAGCCATACGAGCCGTCGAAGACGCGGATCGAGACGTTCCGGATGCCGAGCGACACGAGGCGCTCCCTCGCCTCCGCCGCCAGTTCCGCGATCCGCTCCAGCGAGAAGACGTGGTGGCAGAGCGCGGCGAGAACGGCGGTCAGATAGCCCGAGCCCGTCCCGATCTCCAGGACCTTCGCGCCGGGCGCGAGGGCCAGAAGCTCGACGGAGCGGGCGACGTTCGCAGCCTGCGAGATCGTCTGGCCGTGTCCGATCGGAAGGGCGTGGTCGCCGTACGCCTCCCCCGCGAGCGGCTTCGGGACGAAGAGGTGTCGCGGCACGGCCTCGAGCGCGGCGACGACCCGCGGGTCGCTCACGAGCCCCGCTTCCGAAAGCCGCGCAACCATCGCGCGGCGCGCGAGCGCGCCGTCGGGCGCGCGCCGCGTCCCGGGATTCGCGGGCTTCACGCGCGGGATTCTAGCGTGGCGGTTCGGGCACCGGGAGGTCGCGGACGCGCGTCTCCAGCTCGGCGAGGGCCCGGTAGTCCGTCAGGTCGAGGTGGAGCGGCGTGATCGAGACCCAGCCGTCCGCGACGGCCGTCAGGTCGGTCCCGTCCGCGTGCGTGTCGACGTGGACGCCGCCGATCCAGAAGTAGGGGCGGCCCCGCGGGTCGATCTTCTCGACGATGTTCTCGCCGTAGCGCCGCCGCCCCATCCGGGTCACCCGGAACCCCTTCACCGGGCCCGGCGGGAGGTTGACGTTCCAGAGGGTGTCGCCCGAGGGGGGCTTCTCGAGGGCGAGTCCGAGCACAGCCCGGACCCCGGCCTCGGCCGCTGCGAAGTCCGCCTCGCCCCGGCCCCGGTCCTGCCACGTGTCGAGCGAGAAGGCGATCGACGGCACGCCGAGGAGCGTTCCCTCGAAGGCGCACGCCACCGTCCCGGAGTAGGTCACGTCGTCGCCGAGATTCGGGCCGGCGTTGATCCCGGAGAGGACCAGGTCGGGAGGGTTCGCCTTCAGGATGCCGCAGAGAGCGAGGTTCACGCAGTCCGTCGGCGTGCCGTCGACGGCCCACGAGCGCTCGGAGAGGGCCCGGACCCGGAGAGGCCGGTGCATCGTCAGCGCGTGCGACGATGCGCTCTGCTCCCGATCGGGCGCCACGACGTATGTCTCGAGGCCCATCGCGCGCGCCGCCGTTTCGAGGGCCGCCAGTCCCGGGCTCTGGATGCCGTCGTCGTTCGAGAGGAGGACTCTCAAGGCGTCAGGCCCCGGGGCCCGAGTAGACCACTCTGTTCCGCTCCGTCTCGTGCAGGACGATCCGGACGAGGCGCGCCGGCGCGAACTCGCCGGCCAGCTCCTCCCACACCTTCACCGCGATGTTCTCGGCCGTCGGGTTCACGCCGGCGAGGAACGGAACGTCGGTGTTCAGGTTCTTCAGGTCGCAGTGCCGGATCACCTTCTCGGCGACAATCCGCCGCAGATCCGCAAAGTCGAGGACCCACCCCTTCTCCGCGTCGACCGGCCCCTCCACCGTGACCTCCAGCCCGTAGGTGTGCCCGTGGCTGAAAGGGTTGTTGCACTTGCCGAAGACGGCGCGGTTCCACGCCTCGTCGCGGGCCTCGTTGTGTAGGCGGTGCGCGGCGCTGAAGTGCGCGCGCGTCGTGATCCGGACGACGGGTTCGGTTCCGGCCACATTCGCCTCAGGCACGCGATGAGGTGCGCGCGGCGTCCTCGAAGCTGCCGACGACCGGATACCAGATGAGCCGCGCGAGGCCGGAGCCGGTCTGGCGTCCCTTGACCGCCCGGACGAGGACCGGCCGCCGCGAGGAAACGTCGCGCGCCACTCCTTTTCCCTCGAAGGACTCCCAGTCTTCGCCGTCCGGCCAGAGAGTAAGGACCGCGTCGGCGTTCGACCCGATCCCGGCGACGCTCTCGAGGTCCTGAAGCTCCGGGAGCCGCCACGGGTCGTGCGGGCCGAGCATCGAGTTCGGCGCGATTCCCGCGAGGACGAGCACGGGGCTCCCCGCGCTTCGCGCCACGATACGGAGGGCGAGGCTCGTACGCGACGCCGCGAAGTCGAGCCCTCCCGGGAAGGGGTCCACGTCCTCGGAGAAGGCGATGGCCGCCTTGAAGTCGTCCACGACGACGAGCGGGGGCCGGCCGAAATCGCGCGTCCGGCGCTCGGCCTCGGCGCGGATCCAGGCCATCGAGCCCGCCGGCTGGCCCGCCTCGCCGACGTCCCGCGCCCCCGGCACCGTGATCAGTATTCGCGCGCCGGGCCCTCCCTCCGCGTATCGCTTCCAGGCGGACGCGACCTGCTCGCGCTCCACCTGAAGGAGCCCTTCCCCCGCGAGCATCTGCCCGAACGGCGTCTTGACGACGGTGGCGACCAGCCGGGCGCGCAGCTCCACGTCCTCGCACTCGTACGACACGTAGAGGACCGGGCTGCCGGCCGAGGCGGCCGCGTGCGCGAGCCGAAGGGCGAGGGAGGTCCGCCCCGACCCGGGCGGACCCGCAAGGACGTAGACCCGGCGCTCGCGAAGGCCGCCGCCGAGGATCTCGTCGACCGACCGGAGGCCGGTCGAGATCGGACGCCTCTCGAACGCTGAGCGCCACTCTGCGAGGCCGCGCTCCCACTCGAGGGCCGGATTCCGGGGCAGGGCCATGACTCCGCTGACGGGTCGGGAGGCCGGCGCCGCTTCCGCGGACGCCGCCGAGGAAGCCTCTCCGGCCGCCACGCTCTGGACCCAGGCCAACCGGCGGTCTCTCTCCCGCCTGCGGCGCTCCTTCGGAACGCCGCATGTGTCCTTCAGCCAGGTCGCCGCGAGAGGGAGCGTCACGCCGAGCGAGCGCTGGACGAGCGTCAGGACGTCGCCGCCCTGTCCGCCGCAGCCCGTGAGGCACTTGTAGTGGACGATCCCTTCGCGTTCTTCGTAGTGGACGGCATCGCGCCCCGTGCCCTTGTGAACCGGACAGGAGGAGTGATGCGCCGCCCGATCCACGGCGGCTCCGAGCGCCTCGAGAACCTGCGCAAAATCGTCCAGACCGACGGTCTTCCTGATCCGCTCGGCATTGAACCGGTCATGCGCTTTCGGTGCGTCCACGAATGCAGGCTCCGAAGCTATTCTGAGCCCAACGGCCGAATATGGCACCGGAGAGTTCCCGGAGGATGGCCTCATCGGCGCCCCGCGTCGCGGGCGCGTCGCTCTCCGTCGAGGCGCGCGACGAGGTCGAGACCCGACGCCTTCGGGATTCCCTTTCCACGGGCCAGGGGGAGGGGGTACCAGTCGCGTCCGTTCGTCTTCTCCCAGCGACCGCCGCCGGCCGGCCGGTAGGCGTTCCCGTCCGGCCCGGCGTAAACGTCCCCGGGGCGCGCCGGCCCGTGGAGCGCTACGTCACGCAGGGCGGAGCCGGTCTCGTGCTTTCCGGACTTCGAGGCGAGGACGGCCGGTGTCGTCGAGACGACGACTGCCGGAGCCTTGCCAGCCCGGAGCAGGCCGTCGAGCGCGGCGTCGGGGTGGGCGTACGTCTCGACTGCCGGCTCGCAGGCGGCCGCCTTCCGGACGGCCTCGAGCCCCGCCGGAACCCTTCTCGCGAGGCTCCACTTCCCGTTCGGTGCCGGGGCGACCAGCCAATGACCTCCCATCGGCAGGTAGAAGCGGCTCGTGGCGGAATCCTGGAGGAGAAGGGATCGCGTGTTCATCACTCGGAGAACGGACGTTCCGGAGACGGGGCTGATGACGTAATCGCCGTCCACGAGAACGAGAATGGTCGGGCCCCGCGGCGAGATCACTCGCGGCTCGGGCGTCCTGGGGGGTGCCGTTCGGGGCGGCAGGGTGAAGGCGACAGCCGGAGACGCCGTCACGGAGACGAGCGGGAGCGCCGCGGACCGGGGGGCGCTTGCGCGCAAGAGTGCGAGAAGCCCGGTACCACCATCTCGTTCCCAGGGGAAGCTCCCCTTCGTGATCTCGATCTCTTCCAGCTTAAGCAGGCTCCCGTTCGCGGTCGCGCGGGCGCGGAAGAAAACGACGCCGTAGTTCGGCTCCTTTTCTCCGTTCCGCCGGACTGTCACGGCCGCGCGCCCTTCCAGCCCGTCGCCGGCGTAGCGGTCTGGCTGCGGCTGGTGGATCGCGAATGAGACGTCGCCCGACGCGGACTCGAGCGGCCAGGCGGCTGCCGCGACGGACGGGGGCGTCCCGAGGAAGGCCGCGAGGACTAGCCCGGCAGCGGTGAGGGACGCGAACGAAGTCCGGATGATGGCCATGGCGGCCGATTCTAGAGGCGTTCCTCCCCGGACGGCGCTGCTCTCCTCACAGCAGTCCCTGGACGAACCGGAGCGTGACGCGGGCCACGAGGTAGTCGCGCAGCGCCGTGGCGAGGTTCCCCTCCGCCTGGACGACCGCGAGCTGGGCGTCGTCCACCTCGAGGCGCGTCTTCACGCCGTATTCGAAGCCCTTCTCCGCCATCTCGAGGAGCCGGCGCGCCTGCGCCACGGTTCCGGTCAGGGCGCGGACGATGAGGGTGCTCTCGGTCACGGCGTCGACGGCGGTTCGCACCTCGAGGCGGACGGCATCCTCGGCCTTGGCGACCTCGATCCGGGACGACTCGAGGTCGCTCCTGGCCTCGATCACCTTTCCCTTCGTCGCGAGGCCGTCGAAGAAGGGAAACGAGAGGAAGAGGCCCGCGTTCCAGGTCTTTCCGTCCGACGAGAGACCGCCCGCGTCGAACCACGACCAGCCCGCGCCGGCTCTGAGGTCGAGGCGCGGCTTGTCGCCGGCCCTCTGGATCTTCACGAACTCCCGAAAGACGCCGACACGGTGCCGGAGCGCCATGAGATCGGGCCGCCGTTCGATGGCCGTCCGAAGAACTTCCTCGTAGATTGGAGGGTCGGAGACCTCGGCTTCCAGCTTTCCTTCGGCGTCCAGCTCCCGTCGCTCGTCGGCGAGAACGAGGCGCAGGACTTCGCGCGCGGTCAGGACGCGATTGACGGACCGGATGACCGCAGGACCTGCGTTCTCCACCGCGACCTCGGCGGCGAGGACATCGTAGTCCGTCGCCGTCCCGAGGAGCTGCCGGCTCTTCGCCTCGGCGAGATGGCGCTCGCGCTGCGCGAGGTTCCCCCGGGCGATTCCCTCGATCCGGCGAGCGAGGAGAACGTCGTAGAAGGCCGCCGCCACGTCGCGGACCGCCGCCTGCCGCGCCGACTCGAGCTGGTCGTCGGCCGCCGCCATTCCCGCTTTCGCCGCGCGGATCGCGGCACCGGTCTGTCCCCACGTGAAGAGCGCCTGCGACAGGCCCAGCCCCGTGGAGGCGAGGCTCTGTCCCGGCGGATAGAAGTCGCCGAAGATCGCCCGAAAACTCTCGTCCCAGGTGCGCATCCGGCTCGCGCTGGCGGTGAGCTTAGGAAGGGCCGCCGCCCGCTCTTCGACGTACTTGCCACGCACCCAATCCTGGTAGGCACGCGCTTTCTGGATGTCGCGGTTCTTCTCCTGGACCAGCCTGACGGCCTCCTCGAGGGTGATCGGGACCACGGGCGTCGCGGCTCGCGCCGCGACCGACGGGACGAGGAGCGCGAGAAGGACGAGGACTTTCGCGGCCGGCGCGACGCCGGTGCGCCGCCGAACATCGTCAGCGGCGAGCGCGTTCGACCGGATCCAGCGCCCGTGGATCCACTCGGCGAAGTCGTCGAGGAGCGTGTAGACGACGGGGACCACGATCAGGGTCAGGAGGGTGGACGTGACGAGACCGCCGATGACGGCCCGAGCCATGGGCGAGCGCATCTCGGCCCCCTGCCCGATCGCGAGGGCGAGGGGGAGCATCCCGAAGATCATCGCGAAGGTCGTCATGAGGATCGGGCGAAGCCGCGTCCGACCGGCCGTGATCAGCGCCTCCCGGCGCCGGAGACCGCGTCGGCGCAGAACTTTCGTGTAGTCGACGAGGAGGATCGCGTTCTTCGTGACGAGCCCCATCAGGAGGATGAGCCCGATGAGCGACATCATGCTGATCGTGTCCCGCGTCAGGACGAGCATCCCCGCCATCCCGACGATCGAAAGCGGGAGCGAGAACATGATGGCGAGCGGATCGATGAACGACTCGAACTGCGCGGCGAGGATCAGGTAGACGAAGACGATGGCCAGCACGAGCGCCTCGAGAAGGTATCCGAACGACTCCTCCATGATCTCCGTGTCGCCCGAGAGGACGACGCGGTACCCGGGCGTCATCGGGACGCCCGCCGCCGCCTTGAGCGCCTCGTCCCCGGCCGTCCCGAGAGGGAGGCGGTCGAGGTTCGCCGAGAGGACCACCTGCCGGGAGAGGTCCTGCCGGCTGATCTCGGAGGGCGAGACGGTCCGGGAGACCGTCACGAGGTCTGCGATCGGCACGAGCGTCGTGCCAGCCGGGCCCGGGACGGAGATCCGGAGCTCGCCGATCTGGCGGACGTCCTCTCGCAGCTTCTCCGGGAGCCTTACGCGGACGTTCACGGCCTCGCCCGTCTCGTCCTCGTACGTCGAGACGATCTGTCCCCCGACGAGGGCCCCCACGGTACCCACGAGTCGGTCCGTCCCGAGGCCCGCGTCCCGGGCCCGGCTCCGGTCGACCGAGAGCCGGAACTCCGGCAAGTCCTGCTCGAGCGTCGCCTCGAGGTCGACGATCCCGCGGATCCCGTAGAGGCGGCGCTTCGCCTCCGCCGCGTACTCCTTCAATTTCGGGATCTCCTCGCCCCGGACGAGAAGCATGAACGGCTTCTGGAAGTTGTCGGGGTCCTCCTCGATCGACGGGATCAGTCCCGGGATCCGCGCCAGACGCGCCCGGACATCCCGCATCACGGCGTACTGGTCGCGCCTTCGTTCGGACTTCTCCTTCAGCTTCACGTAGACCGTCGCGTTTCGGACGGTGTCCGACTCGCCCGCCGCGATCGACGCGTAGGTGTGCCCGACCTCCGGAAGCGCCTTCATCGCGCCGAGAACTTCCCGAAGCCGCCCCTTCGTCTCTTCGATCGAGGCGTCGGGGGCAGTCTTGAACCGGACCAGGAACTCTCCACGGTCGAAGGTCGGGAAGAACTCGGCCTCGAGGAACGTCAAGAGGCCGACGCCGGCGACGAAGGCCGCCGTCGCGATGCCGAGAACGAGCCGGCGCCGGTCGAGCGCCCAGCCGATGATGGCCTTGTACCGGTCCGCCGTCCGATCGAACAGGGCGTTGAACCGGTCGAGGACGCGCGCGACGGCGTGCCGCTTCCCCGTCCGCTCGACGTCCGGGTCGACCCAACGCGAGGAGAGCATCGGATCGAGCGTGAAGGAGACGAAGAGGGAGACGAGGACGGCGAACGCCACGGTGATGCCGAACTGAAAGAAGAAGCGCCCGATGATCCCCTTCATGAACGCGACCGGGACGAAGACCGCCATCACCGACAACGACGTCGAGAGAACCGCGAGACCGATCTCGGCCGTCCCGTTTCGGGCCGCCGCCATCTGGTCCTCGCCGTGCTCGAGGTGCCGGACGATGTTCTCGCGCACGACGATCGCGTCGTCGATCAGGAGGCCGATCGCCAGCGAGAGCGCCATGAGGGTCATGACGTTCAGCGTCATCCCGAGGAAGTACATCGCGATGAACGACGAGACGACCGAGATCGGGAGGGTGAGCCCCGTGATGACCGTCGAACGCCAGGAGTTCAGGAAGCAGAAGACGATGAGAATCGTCAGGAAGCCCCCGACGACGAGCGTCGTCTGCACGTCGTGGACGGAATCCCGGATCATCGTGGACGCGTCCCGGACGACGTCGATCTCCGTTCCCGGCGGCAGCTCCGTGCGCAGGCGCCCGATCTCCTTCTGGACGCCGTCCACGACCTCCACCGTGTTCGCCTTCGACTGTTTGAGCACCTCGAGGGCGACGGCGGGGATCCCGTTCACGACCGCCAGCGACCGCTGCTCCTCGACCCCGTCCACGACGGTCGCCACCTCGCCCAGCGTCACGGGATGCTCGCCGCGCTGCCCGATCACCATCGTCTCGAAGCCCGGGACGAGGGCCGGCTTGCCCGAGATCCGCACGGGAACCTCGGTCCCCTCGCGGTTCAAACGGCCGAGCGGCGTGTTCACGTTCTCCCCCGCCAGCCCGGCGATCACCTCGTCCACCCCCATCCCCATCGCCTCGAGGCGCCCCGGGTCGACCAGGACGTTCACCTCCCGGCGCGAGGCGCCGACGAGGCGGACCTTCCCGACGCCGGGGATGTTCTCGAGGCGCCGCTTCACCTTCCGGTCGACGAGGGTCGTCAGGTCGC
>JBBIPB010000079.1:0-11813 GCA_037443065.1 Acidobacteriota bacterium
GCACCTTGACGAAGACCTCCGGGTTGTTCGCGTCGAAGAAGTAGAAGAAGCCGTAGTTGTCGTTCTGCGGGATCGCCTGCGCCGCCCCCCCCTGCCCGCCGTACGGGTTGACCCAGACGACGTCCACCTTGACCCGGCTCGAGGAAAGCGCGAACGACGCCGGAGCCGCGGCGACGGTGATCGCGATCGGGGAGTTCGTGGCCGTGACGCCGTCCACGGAGGCCGTGACGGCGAAGTTCCCCGCCGACTGCGGCGTGAAGGTGAAGGTGAGACCCGACCCGCTCGACGGGACGGCGTTCCCCGACGTGACCTGCCACGAGACGCTCCCGCTCGTCACGGGATTCCCGGCGCGCGTCAGCGCGAGGGTGACGGGGACGCCGACCGCCGCCGAGAGCGGCGTCGGGCAGTTGAGGTTCGTGCAGTTCGCGAAGCCGGACGTCCCGACGATCGTCGCCGGGGCGGCCGTGCCCACGTTGAACGTCGCCGTCACGTTCCGGGCGACGCTCATCCCGACCGTGCAGGTTCCGGTGCCCGAGCACCCTTCTCCGCTCCAGCCGGCGAACGTCGAGTTTCCGGTGGGCGTTGCGGTCAGCGTGACCGTCGTCGCGAAGGAGAAGTCGGCGCCGCAGCTCCCCGGGCAGTTGACCGCCGTCGGGCTGCTCGTCACGGTCCCCGTCCCGGCCCCGGCCACCGTGACGGTCAGGTGCTGGCTGGGAGGCGTATAGCTGAACCACCCCATGTCCTTGAGGGCGTCGGGCGTGATGTCGACGCCGATCGGGAGGTCGCTGTTGATGTTCGGCTCCATCAGGAGGTTCGGGACGGCCGACGTGTCCCAGTGCGAGACCGAGGAGCCGGCCTGGACCGGGTTCGGCGCGAAGAGAAGCATCTGCCCGCTCGCGTTCATCCCTGCGAACTGGGTCGGGTTGAGGCCGATCGTGGCTGCCGTCGGGAGGCTCCCGCGGAGGGCGTTCCCGTCCGAGAGGTTCAGGGAGACGAGGGGAATCGTGACCGTCGCCCAGATGCCGAGGGTGTCCTGTCCCATCCCGGGCGCCGTCCCCGGGTTTGACGAAGTGGAGACGTTCGCGATGATGGCTCCGACGCCGCCGGCCGCCTGGACGTTTGCCGCCTTCTGGGCGAACGAGCAGAGGCCGCGGTCGACGAAGACGAGCTTTCCCGCCGTCGCGGCGGCGTTCGTCAGGGCGGCGCAGGCGTCGCTCGAGGTTCCCCCGGTCTGGGGGGCGTTCGCCGCGTAGACGACGGGCCCGCTCACGCCGGCCAGCGTCAGGGACGCGCCGAAGTTCGCCGTGCCGACCGTGTACGTCCCGGCGACGGCCGCGGGCGACGTGACCTTGAGGTACGGATTCCCCGACAGGTACGCGGCGCCGGCTGCGTTCGCCTGCGCTCCGGACCAGACGAGATTTCCGGTGTTGATGGCCGACGCCTGCCTCTGGGCGTCCGCCGCCATCTCGTTCCAGCTCATCCGCGCCTCCGTGTCGAAGGTGAAGGCGTCGAAGATGTCGGGCTGGGGCTGACTCCCGCAGCAGAAGGTGCCCGTCGTCTCGTCGGCGAGGGAGATGAAGCCGAGGCCGTGTCCGAACTCGTGAAGGCTCGTGCTCAGGAGGTTGATGTCGCTGGTCGGCGTGTTCGAGTCGAAGCCGTAGTAGAAGAACGACCCGGTGAAGCACCCCGACTGGCCCAGCTTGCCGTTGAACTGCGCCTGCATGTAGGACTGGCCGGGCTCGAGGTCGTATCCGGCCATCTGGCTGGCCTCGGCCACGACGTACCAGACGCCGGAGAGCGCGCCGCCGCCGAAATCGGACTCGACGTAGGTCGGCGAGGTGCCGCCGAGAACGGCCGACGAGGACGTGCAGCTCAACGCCTTGAATGAGGCATCGACCGGAATCTCGACGTTACCGGGGAGGATGGCGCCCCACATCTGGGCGGCTTTCTGGAAGACGTTGAGACGCTGCGCACCGATCGTCGTCCCGGGATTGCCGCCGACGGGCGTGGCGGCCGTCGTGTCGCAGAGGCCGGTATTGTGTGTCGCGTCGCACAGTCCCGTGGTCGGGTTGGCGTCCTTGTTGACGATCGTGATCGTGACCGCCTCGGCCGGGACGGCGAGCACGGCGACGAGGAGGCCCGCGAGAAAGAGTGTCGCTCGGCGCACGGCGTCACTTCTCCTCGGCGACGGGCTTCGCCGCCGGGGCGGAAGCGTTCAGAGCGCCGTCCAGCTTCGAGCCGGGGACGCATTGCTCGGAGAGCTTGCCGTCGGGGTTCCTCCGGACGACCGAGTAGCGCATGTATTCCGGGCCGAGCTTGGCCCGGACCCGTCCGGAGAGGAGCTTCTCGACGGTGGTCGCCTGTCCCGAGACCGAGAGCTTCGGGGCCGGCGAGACCGCCTTCAACGCCTCGATCTCCTGCGCCGTGGGCGCGCGAAGCTCGCCCGTCTGAGGGTCCTTCACGACGACCATCCGCGGGGCGGCTTTCCCCGCACTTTCCACGGCCGGTGCCGTGCTCTTCGCCTCTTCGGCGAAAGCGGTCGGCGAAAGGAAAAGAACCCCTGCCACGACAACGATTCCGGCTGCTGCTTTCATCCTCGATGACTCCTTTGGTCCAAGAAAAGGGACGCAATCCGCCCCCATCAAAACGAGACGCAATTCATGTACCGCCCCCGCTGGAAGTGTCTCATCCAACGGCCGGCTTTCGGGAGAGGTCGCGGATGGCCTCCAGGGCCCGCCGGACGTCCTCCTCCCCCACGTCCGCGTGAGTCACGAGGCGGATCGTGTCGGCGCCGGCGGCGCCGGCGAGGACGCCTTTCTCCCGCAGCTTCGCGAGGAGCGCAGGCGCGTCGCCGAAGACGGCCGGATCGAGGGTGGCGAAGAGGATATTCGTCTCGACGGAGCCGGGATCGACGCGGAAGCCGCGGACGGCGGAGAGTTCCTCGGCGAGACGTCGCGCGAGGCGGTGGTCCTCGGGAAGCCGGGAACGCTCGTTCGCGAGGGCGACGAGGGCCGGGGCCGCGAGGACGCCCACCTGGCGCATTCCGCCCCCGAAGAGCTTCCGCACCCGCCGCGCCTCGGCGACGAAGGCCTTCGACCCCGCGACGGCGCTCCCGACGGGAGCGCGGAGCCCCTTCGAGAAGCAGACCATCACCGAGTCGAAACCGGCGGCGAGTGTTGCCTCGGGAAGGCCGCGCGCCGCGGCGGCGTTCCAGAGGCGTGCCCCGTCGAGGTGTACGGCGAGGCCTTTCTCTGTCGCGAGGGCGAGGATCGCCCGGACGTTCTCGTCCTTCAGGATCGCCCCTCCGGCGAAGTTGTGGGTGTTCTCCAGCGCGATCACGGACGTCCGCGGCAGGTAGTAGACCGACTCCGGGCGGACCCACGGTTCGACGAGCGCGCGCGTCAGATGTCCGCCTTCCCCCGCGACGGGGCGCGGGAGGAGGCCGGAGAGCGCCGCCATGGCCCCCATCTCGTAGTGGAAGATGTGGCACTTCGACTCGAGGATCACCTCGGTCCCCGACCGCCCGTGGACGCGGAGCGAGATCTGGTTACCCATCGAGCCGGACGGGACGAAGAGGGCCGCCTCCTTGCCGAGGACCTCCGCGGTCCGTTCTTCGAGCCGGCGGACGGTCGGGTCCTCGCCGTAAACGTCGTCGCCCACCTCGGCCTCGGCCATCGCCTTGCGCATGCCAGCCGTCGGCGTCGTGACCGTGTCGGAGCGGAAATCGGAGATTCTCACGGGCGCGGAGTCTAGCCGGATGGCAGAATCGCCGCCGGATGTCCCTCGTTCTCGTCGAGACCTTTCCCGTCGGCCCGCTCGGATGCAACTGTGCGGTGATCGCCGACCCGGAGACGAAGGAAGCGGTCGTTCTCGACCCGGGTGACGAGGCCGACCAGATCCTCGAGGTCCTCGCGCGGGAAGGGCTTCGGGCCGTGGCCCTCATCCACACGCACGCGCACTTCGACCACTTCGGGGGCACTGCGCGGCTCAAAACCGAGACCGGAGCGCCGGTCCTTCTGCACGACGCGGACCAGCCGCTCTTCGACAGGCTTTCCGATCAGGGGCGCCTCTTCGGTCTTGAGGTCGAGAAGCCGGAAGCGGTGGACCGGTACCTTGCGGACGGAGACCGCGTCCCCTGCGGCGGCGGATTCCTCGAGGTGCTTCACACTCCGGGGCATACGCCGGGAAGCGTCTGCCTGCGCCTCTCCGGCGACCGTCCGGTTCTTTTTTCGGGCGACACCCTCTTCCGCCGCTCGATCGGCCGGACGGACCTCTGGGGCGGCTCGACGCCGCAGATCCTCTCCTCGATCGAGACGAGGCTCCTGACGCTCCCTGGCGACCTCGCGGTCCTCCCCGGCCACGGCGAGCCGACGACGATCGCCGAAGAGGCGAGGCTCAACCCGTTCGTCGGCTCGCGGGGACGGAAGCTCTTCTAGACCGACGCCGGCGGCGCCGAAGCCTCGAGCTTCGGAACGTGGACCCGGAAGGTGGTGCCGCGCCCGAGCTGGCTCTCGGCGGTCACGCTCCCGCCGTGCAGCTCGACGAACGCCTTGACGAGCGACAGGCCGATCCCCATCCCGCGGGACGTGCGCTCGCTGTTCGCGTCCCCCTGCCGGTACCGGTCGAAGACGTGAGGCAGGTCCTTCGGATCGATGCCGGCCCCGTTGTCCTTCACGACGAAATCGACGCCCTCCGCGCTCACGCGCGCGGAAACGTCGATCCGCCCGCCCCGAGGCGTGAACTTCACGGCGTTGTGGAGGAGGTTCCAGATTATCTGCCGCATCCGGACGGGGTCGAGGCGGACGACCGCCGTTCCGGGCTTCGGCGCGTCGACTGCGAGGAGGATCCCCTTTCCCTCTGCCATGACCGAAACCGGCTCCACGGCCTCGTCGACGACGGCCGCGAGGTCCGTCTCCACGACCTCCAGCCTCGCTTTCCCTTCCTCGTACCGCGACAGGTCGAGAAGGTCGGAGATGAGGACGAGGAGAAACTGCGCCGACCGCCGGATCTGGGCCATCGCCGTGGCGGAGGTCTCGGGATCGGGTCGGTCCTCCGCCAGGATCTCGCTCCAGCCGAGGATCGCCGTGAGGGGAGTCCGGAGCTCGTGGTTGACGTTCTGGAGGAACTGGTCGCGCTTGCGCTGCGCGTCGCGGAGCCGTTCGTAGCTCCTCTGAAGCTCCTCGTAAAGGCGGGCGTTCCGGAGCAGGAGAGCCGCCTGGTCTGCGAAGCTCTCGAGAACCGCGCGGTCGTCGGGACCGAAGCCCCCCGGCTTGTCCGCCGCGCAGAGGACGCCCAAAGTGCCGGCGTCGGTCCGGAGAGGCGCGAAGGCGACGTTCGACGTGACGCCCAGCTCGTCGAGGAAAAGGAGCGAGAGCCGGGGCTCGCCGAGGGCGTCGTTCAGGACGTAGGTCTCGCCCGTCTGGTAGCTCGCGACGGCGAGCGACCGGTCCGAGAGTCCGAGGCGCCGGCCGCGGAGCGCCGTCTCCGCGACGCCGAAACCCGGCGGCGTCAGCGCGAGCGAGCGCGTTTCCGGCTCCCAGAGCGCGAGCCAGCACTTCGACGCCCCGATGCCGTCCGCGACGAGCCGCGTGAGGCGCGCTTGCGTCTCCTCAGGGCTCGTCATGACGGAGGCCGTCCCAGAGAGCTGATGGGCCCGCTCCATCGTGGAGATGCGCCTCCGGACGCGCCCTTCGAGCGCACGAAGCGCCGAGACGAGCCGCCCGACCTCGTCGTGCCGCTGCATCGGTCCGAGATCGGGCGCCTCCTGCCCGGCCGCGATCGCGTCCGCGAAGCGAGCCGCGCGGCGGACCGGTGCCATCGCCCGCGCGACGACAATGACGGCCGCTCCGGCGAAGAGCATGACAACTCCGATGTAGAGGAGCCGCAGACGGTTTCGTGTCCGCCGGTCGGCCCCGAAGACGCCTCGGGTCTCTGCGTCGACCTGGGCCCGGGCGGACGCGAGCGAGGCGAGCCGGGCGTAGACCCATGGCAACCCCCGCAGGCGGCGCAGGGCGACGAGACGGGTCTCGGTTTCGTCCGGAACCTCGAACTCCCCTTCGCCCCCACGGCCTGCGAGACCCGCGACCGTGGCAAGCTCGTTGTTCGACAGACCGCCCGCCGGCTGAACGAACGGCGTCTCGCCCGCCGGCGGCAGGAGGATCTCGACGTGATCGGAGGCGGGGCCCTCTTCCCGTGACTCGAAGAGCCTCTCGATCGCCCAGTCCGCCCCCACCTCGCCGAGCAGGTGCCCGTCCCGGCCGCGGACGAGGCAGACCGCCGTCGTGAGCATTCCCTCGCCGCGGTAGAGGTCGGTGTAGAGGCTGGACCAGGCCACGGCGTCGGGCCGGGTGCCCGGAGAGAGAAGCGGCGTGGCGTGTCGCGTCGGCGCGTGGAAGTCGGCGGGGAGGCCCGCCTCGCGGACGAAGCGGGGGACGTCCCCCGCCGGGAAGGCCCGGAGGACTCCGGTCGTCGTCGTCACGAAGAGCGAGACGACCCCGGACTCCCCCGCGAGAAGCGCGAGGAAAGGGCCTTCGACTGCGCGCGACGAGGCGACGGAGCGGAGGGCCGCTGGCGACGCCGTGAATGCGGGCATCACGATGATCGAACTCGGGCGGCCGCCGCGCGATCCGAGGAATCCCCCCGGAAAGGTCTGAAGCGGCTCGCCCGGCGCGTCGCCGGACGGCGGCGCGGAGAGGGCGCCGGCCGCCACCGCCGCCGCCTCGGCGAGGATCTGCCTGATCCTCTCCGCCCGGGCTTCCAGCTCCTGGGCGCGCGCATCCGCAGCCGACTTCAGAAGCGTCCGCTCATGCTGGGTCGCCTCCTCGAGGAGGAGGGTGACGATCTCCTTCTCCGAGCGCGCGGTCTCCCGGTCCGCGAGGAGCCAGTAGACCGAGATCGGGATGAGGGCGAGCGGCAGGAGAAGCCAGACGAGCCGTGCCGTGAGGGACCGGCCGGGGCGCCACCATCCCCCTCCGGCCAGGACCGGGGACTCCGCAGTCGTGCGGCCCGCCCGGCCGCGGGGCTCTTCGACGCTCATGCGAAGAGGAGCTTAGCCCGAAGCTCTACTCGTACCGCAAGGCTTCGATCGGATCCAGCCGGCTGGCTTTCAGCGCCGGATAGAAGCCGAACGCGATGCCGACGAGGGCCGAGAAGACGAACGCCAGCGAGATGGCGCTCGCCTGGACGGACACCGGCCAGCCGGCGAAGCGGGCCACGAGCCTCTGGATCCCGACGCCGACGCCGATCCCGAGCGCGCCTCCGGCGATCGCGAGGACGACCGCCTCGACGAGGAACTGCGCCCGGATGTCGCCCCCCTTCGCTCCGATCGCCATCCTCACGCCGATCTCGCGCGTCCTCTCCGTCACGGAGACGAGCATGATGTTCATGATCCCGATTCCGCCAACGAGGAGCGAGACGCCCGCGATCGACCAGAGGAGGGCGCTCATCGTCCTGCTCTGCTCCTCGGCCTGCTGAAGCATCTCGGTCTGGGTCCGCATCATGAAGTCGTCGTCCTGGCCCGCGGCCTTGTTGATCTTGTGGCGCTGGCGAAGGAGAGCGGTGATCTCCTCCTGGGCCCGGGGGACCAGGTCGTTCGACGCGGCCGAGGCGAGGATCGCCCCGACGGCCGTCGTCCCCATGATCTTCTTCCTCACCGTCTGGTAGGGCGCGACGATCAGATCGTCCTGGTCCTGCCCCATCGTGGAGCCCCCCTTGGACTCGAGGATCCCCACGACCTTGAACGGGATGTTCTTGATCCGGATCATTTTCCCGATCGGGTCCTCGTTTCCGAAGAGGTTCGTCGCGACCGTCTGGCCGAGGACGCAGACCTTGGAAGCCGCCTTGTTGTCTGCGTCCGTGAAGAATTGCCCCGCCGAGAGGTTCCACGACCGGATGAGGGGCCAGTCGACCTCTCCCCCCTGGATCGACGTCGACCAGTTCTGGTTCCCGTAGATCGTCTGCGCCGCGGTCCGGATCGTGGCGGAGACGTAGGCGACCGAGCCGACTTCTCGCCGGATCGCCTCGACGTCGTCCTCGGAGAGCTTCGAGTTCGAGCCCCAGCCCATCCGGGCTCCCCCCGAGGTCATCGTGCCGGGAAAGACCATCAGGAAATTCGTCCCGAGCGAGAGGAGGTTGTTCTCGGCCTGGATGCGCGCCCCCTCGCCGATGCCGATCGTCGCGACGACGCAGGCGACGCCGATGATGATGCCGAGCGCCGTCAGGAGCGAGCGGAGCTTGTTGCGGCCGAGCGCCCGGAACGCGACCTTCAGGATGTTCGTCGTCTTGGTCACGAGGCCTTCTCCTCTCCCGGCCGTGCGGCGCGCCGGCGCCTGAGGACCGGGACGTCGCTCAGGATCTTCCCGTCGCGGAACGTCACGATCCGCCGGGCATGCTCCGAGATGTCCTGCTCGTGCGTGATCAGGACGATCGTCTTCCCCTCCTCGTTCAGCTCCTGGAAGATCGCCATGACCTCCACCGACGTCCTCGAGTCGAGGTTCCCGGTCGGCTCGTCGGCGAGGAGGATGGCCGGGTCGTTCACGAGGCTCCGGGCGATGGCGACGCGTTGCTGCTGCCCTCCCGAAAGCTGGGCCGAGGTGTGGTCCCACCGGTCCTCGAGGCCGCAGCGCTTCAGGCAGGAGCGCGCGCGCGCCGCCGCCTCGGCGTCGGTCATCTTCGATTTCTTCGAGTAGAGGAGAGGCAGCTCCACGTTCTCGAGTGCGTTCGTCCGCGAGAGGAGGTTGAAGTTCTGGAAGACGAAGCCGATCTTGTCGTTCCGGATCTCGGCGCGCGCGTCCCGGTCGAGGCTGGAGACGTCGACTCCTTCGAGGACGTAGCGTCCCGCGGTCGGCCGGTCCAGGCAGCCGACGATGTTCATGAACGTCGATTTCCCCGATCCCGACGGACCCATGATGGCGACGAACTCGCCGGGCTCGACGGTGACGGAGACGCCGTCGAGCGCGCGCACCTCGGACTCTCCCATCAGGTAGATGCGCGTCAGGTTCTCGATTTCGATGACGGGACGGCTCACGCTCGGCTCCCTCGATCAGAAGGGGCGCCGGCCGCCGCCACTGCCGCCGGCCATGCCCGCCCGCGCCGTGGCGAGACCGGCGACGACTTCGTCCCCTTCTTTCAGATCCTTCGACTCTACGGCCGTGAAGTTGCCGTCCGTCATGAAGGTCCGGACCGTCACGGCCCTGAGCTTTCCCTTCGTCCCCGGCACCTCGAGATAGACCGTCCCGTTCTTGGACATGGCGGGACGAGCCGCTGCGCCGCCCGGACGGCCAGTGCCGGCCGGGTGCGGTGCGCCCTGGGCAAGTACCGGAGCCGGCATCTTCGGGGCTTCTCCTCCCATCTTCGCCTCAGCCGCTTTCTCCGGGGCAGCGTCGCTCTTCGCCGTCTTCTTCGCCGGATCCGACCAGAGATCCGCCGCGTCGGCCCGGAAGCGGAGCGCCGAGTTCGGAACCCGGAGGGCGGCCTGCCGCGTGTCGACCGGGACGAGGACGTTCGCCGTCATCCCGGGCTTCAGCTTCAGGTCCGGATTGGGCACGTCGAGCATGACGGGATAGGTCACGACGTTCTGGACCGTCTGGGGCGAGAGGCGCACCTGCGAGACGTTCGCCTTGAAGACACTGTCCGGAAAGGCGTCCACGGTGAAGGTCGCAATCTGCCCGACGAGGATCCGGCCGACGTCCGACTCGTCTATGTTCGTCAGGACCTGCATCTTCGTCAGGTCCTGGGCGATCGTGAAGAGCGTCGGCGCCTGGAACGAGGCCGCCACGGTCTGGCCGAGGTCGTAGGCGCGCGTCACGACGACGCCGTCGATCGGCGAGCTGATCTTCGTGTAGGACAGGTTGGTCTCGGCCTGCTTGAGCGCCGCCAGGGCCTGGGCGACCGACGCGTCCGCGGCGTCGCGGGTCGTCTGCGCCGCGTCGAGGTCCGACTGGGCAAGAAGCTGCTGCTTGAAGAGGTTCTTCGAGCGGGTCAGCGAGATCTCGGCGTTTCGCAGCTCGACCTTCGCCTTCTCGAGGTCCGCCCGGCGCTGGTCCACCGTCTGCTGAAACGGCGTCGGGTCGAGCTCGGCGAGGAGCTGCCCTTTCCTGACGACGGAATTGAAGTCGGCGTGCAGCGCCGCGATGATCCCGGAGACCTGGCTGCCGACGTTGACCGTGATGACCGCCGAAAGCGTCCCGGTGGCGGTCACGTTGGTCGTGACGTCTCCCCTGTCGACCTTGGCCCAGCGGAACTTCGCCTCGGCGCCGTTCCCCCGTTTCGAATAGAAGAATGCACCTGCGGCGGCGAGAACGACGAGAACGACGACGATTCCGACGGCTTTCTTCATAAACACACCACAACTATCAGACGTTCGACGTGGAAACCGGTTGACACATCGGGATGATTCCTTCTCATCTCAGAACTTCAGCCCGAACCCCAGCCGGAACGCGTTGCGTGAGACGGTCCCCGCGATGCCGGAGGTGCGCCGCGCGAGGTATTCGATGGTCGCCTCGACCCCTTTCCACGGCATCCAGACGACCGCCGGCTGAAGGAGCCACTCCCTCGACCCGGCGCCGAGATAAGACCACTGGGACCAGACGATTCGGTAGACAACGGTCGGGAACTCGGCACGGAACTCGACGAGCCCCGCCCGGGCCGAATCATAAGCGAGATTGTGAATAGAGCCCGCCGGCGGGCGCTCCCCGCCGCGGAGGAAGAACTGGCCCATCAGGGCGAGCGGGCCCACCGTGAGGGTCAGGTCCGCGGCGACGTCGTTCAGCCGGAACGACGGCCGCCCGTCGTCGAATGCGCTCCGGATCGACTCGCCCGAGAGCCCCGGCTTGAGCGTGACCAGCCCCTTGTAGAAGAGCCAGGCGATGCGGACCGAAGCCCCTTCGAGGCGGTTCGCCGACGGATCCGAGGCGGCGCCGCGTCCCGTCTCTTCCCACGACCCCGCGCGCGCCCCGATCCCGTCCCACCGCGCCGCCCACGTCAGGCTGTCGTAGCCGACGCGCGTCTCGCCGGAGACGCCCGCGCCCCAGAACGGGCTCCGCGTGACGCCGTTGTCGGAGAAGAGCGTTCCCGCGAACGTGTCGTCCGCGAGACCGAAGGGGCGCTCCGAAAGGCCGGCGCGCACCTGGCCGGCCGGCGTCGCGAGAAACGCCGTCGCCTCCTGGAACCAGATCTCGGTCGGGTAATAGGGGCGGAACCCGCCGGCGGCCCCGCGAACCTCGGCCTTCGCGCCGAACGTCTCGCTTTTCCATTCTCCCCCCATCGCCGCATACCAGAGGTCGGCCGGCGTGGACGACCCCTTCTGGAGCGGGATGTAGCCGGTCGCGATCCCGGAGATCCAGAGCTTCGGGCCCGGATCGGGCGCAGGGGGATCTCCCTCCGCGTGAAGGGCCGGGGCGGCGGCGAGGAGCGCGAGCGCCGCGAACCGGCGCGCGAAGGCGGGACTCAAGGGGCCCGTATGATACGGATCGCCGCCCCGAAACGTTTCCCCTCGGGCGGCGCGTCGATCCCATGAAGCTCAACTTCGACATTCCCTGCGAGACCCGCTCGCTTTCGAACGGCCTTCGGGTCGTCGTGGCGCCGCAGCCCGGCGTCCCGATCGTCACGGTCGACGTGACCTACGACGTCGGGAGCCGTGTCGAGCCCGAAGGGAAGACGGGCTTCGCCCACCTCTTCGAGCACCTGATGTTCGAGGGGTCCGAGAACGTCGGGAAGGGCGAGCACTTCCGGCTCGTCGCCGAAGCGGGCGGCACGATGAACGGGACGACCTCCGAGGACCGGACGAACTACTTCGAGACGCTTCCGGCGGAGTG
>JBBIPB010000080.1:0-11784 GCA_037443065.1 Acidobacteriota bacterium
CGAGCCTCTTCCCCGACTCGCTCGAGATCAATCCCTACCTCACGATCATGGCGCTGGCGGACCGGACGGCCGAGCGGATCCGCGAGGACGCCGGGGCGCTCCTCGGGGCACCGGGGCGCTCCGCGTGAGCGCGAGGCTCACGGGCGCCGAGCTCGTCGTCCGCGCGCTCGTGGACGAAGAAGTCTCCCTCGTCTTCGGAATCCCCGGAACGCACAACATCGAGCTCTACGACGCGATCGCCTCGACCCCCTCCCTCCACGCCGTTCTCGTCACGGACGAACAGAGCGCCTCCTTCATGGCCGACGCAGCCGCCCGGGCGACCGGCCGGATCGCCTGCGTGAGCGTCGTTCCCGGCGCCGGACTCACGCACGCGATGTCCGGAATCGCCGAAGCGTTCCTCGACGGGATCCCGATGCTCGTCCTCGGGTGCGGAATCCGGCGCGACACCGGGAAGGCGTACCAGCTCCACGACGTGGACCAGATCGCCCTCGCCCGCCCCGTCACGAAGGCGCAGTTCCGCCCGGGGCGGGGCACGGAGCTGTACGACGTCGTCCGGCGCGCCTGCCGGATCGCGCGAGCGGGCGTCCCCGGCCCGGTCTTCGTCGAGGTCCCGGCCGACCAGTACCTCTTCCGGCACGACGCGAACCTCGCGCCGCCGGCGCCGGAGCCCGCCCCGCCTCCGCCGACGGAGGAAGCCGTGGCGCTCGCGGCGAAGCTCCTCTCGTCCGCCCGGCGGCCGCTTCTCTATCTCGGCCTCGGCGCGGCGGACGCCGGGCCCGGCCTCGTCGCGCTCGCCGAGCGCCTGGAATCCCCCGTCGCGACGACGTTCCAGGGGAAGGGAGTCTTCCCGGAGTCCCACCCCCTCTGGCTCTGGCCCGGCTTCGGCGAGGCCGCGCCGCCGTTCGTGCGCGCCATTGCCGCAACCTGCGACGCGACCCTCGCCATCGGCTGCCGCTTCGGGGAGGTCGCGACGGGAAGCTACGGCCTCTCGCCGCGACGGCCGCTCATCCACGTCGACATCGACCCGGCCGTCCCGGGCCGGAACTTCCCCGCCGATCTCGCGATCGCCGCCGACGCGGCGGCCTTCGTCGCGGCGCTCCTTCCGAGACTCCCGGCCCGCGCCGTCAACAATGCTCTCCGCCGCCGGCTCGACGAGGGGCGGACCGAGACCGCCCGCGAGATGGCGGTGCCGTCCGAGGACCGCGTCGGACCGCACCTCCTCCTCCGCGCGCTCCAGGAGGAGTTCGGCCCGGAGACCATCTTCACGAGCGACAGCGGCAACGGCACCTTTCTCGCCGTCGAGGGGCTCCGCCTCGACCGGCCGGGCCGGCTACTCTCCCCTGTCGACTTCTCCTGCATGGGCTACGCGGTCCCTGCGGCGATCGGCGCGAAGCTCGCCGCCCCGTCCGCCCCCGCCGTCGCCCTCGCCGGAGACGGTGCCTTTCTGATGACCGGGCTCGAGCTCCTCACGGCCGCCCAGCTCGGCATCGGCGTCGCGGTCTTCGTCCTCCGCGACCGCGAGCTGGCGCAGATCGCCCAGTTCCAGTCGACCGCGCTCGGACGGAAGAGCCTGAGCACGCTCGCGGATTACGACCTTCCCGCGCTCGTCCGCGCGCTCGGCGTCGAAGGGCTGACGCTCTCCCGCGACGCCGAGATCCCCGCCGTCGTCGGCCGGGCGAGGGAGATCGCCGCCTCCGGCCGTCCCGTCCTCGTCGACGTGGCGATCGACTACTCGGTCAAGACCTTCTTCACCCGGGGCGTCGTGAAGACGAACTTCCTCCGCCTGCCCTGGGGCGACCGGCTCCGCTTCGTCGCCCGCGCCCTCTCGCGGAAGGCGTTCGGGCCGGGCTGAGGGCGCGGTCGTTCCAGGGCCAGTCGCCGCTCTTTCCCCCGCTCTTGGCGACGAGCGCGACCGGGCCGATGACGATCCCCTTGTCGGCCGCCTTGCACATGTCGTAGAGCGCGAGGGCCGCGGCCGAGGCCGCGACGAGAGCCTCCATCTCGTAGCCGGTCTTCGCCGTCCCGCGCACGGCCGTCCGGATCTCGACGGCGCCGGTCTCCGGACTGGGAAGGAATGAAACGGAGACCGAGTCGAATGCCAGCGGATGGCAGAGGGGGATCCATTCCGCCGTCCGCTTCGCCGCCTGGATCCCGGCGAGGCGGGCGACGGCGAGCGCATCCCCCTTCACGTTCTCCGAGGCGTACAGGGCCCGGAAGGCCCGCGGACCGAGCGTCACGACGGCGCGCGCCGCCGCGGTGCGGAGCGTCGGCGTCTTGGCCGAGACGTCCACCATCCGCGCCGCGCCGTCAGGCCCGAGATGTGTCAGCCGCTTCATGCTCGAGCTTCTCGTACTCCTCGATCGTGTTGACGTTGAAGAAGGACGAGGGATCGCCCCCCGGCATCCGCGCGGTCTCCTCCTCGGGAATCAGGACGGCGCCGAGCGGCTTGAGCGCTCCCTGCAGCGAGTAGTCCCCGGCGGCGAGGCGCCCGAGGAGCGGCACGAGGGCGCTCCTGCGCCAGACGGCGCAGAGCGTCTGCGGCACGCCGTCGGAGACCGGGACGACCGCCGGGGCCGGGACCGCTTCGGCCACGTCCAGAAGGGCGGTCAGAAACTCCTCGGGGCACCGGGGAATGTCGGCCGCGAGGATCACGTTCGTCTCCTCGGGACTCCAGGCGAGCGCGGCCGCGACCCCGAAGGCCGCGGCCTGCGGCTCGGCGCCGTCGAGGACGAACGGGAACGGCACCCCCTCGAACGGCTTCCGGGCCTTCCCGACGAGGGCCGCGCGCCCGCAGACGAGCAGGAGTTTCTCCGCCTGCCAGAGCGCCATCGGGCGCCCCCGGTAGGGCAGAAGCGCCTTGTCGCGCCCCATCCGCTCCGAGCGCCCGCCGACGAGGACGAAGCCGAAGGCCATCGGCGTCAGACCAGCTTCAGAAGATGCCCCATCTTCTCTTTCTTCGTCGACAGGTAGTCGCGCGTCTTGTCCGTCGGGGGGATCTCGAGCGGTATCCGCTCCGCGATCTCCAGGCCGTAGCCGTCGATCGCGACGTACTTTGAGGGGTTGTTCGTCATCAGCTTCATCCGCCGGACCCCGAGATCCCGGAGGATCTGGCAGCCGATGCCGTAGTCGCGCACGTCGGGCGCGAAGCCGAGCTTCTCGTTCGCGGCGACGGTGTCGAGCCCCTGCTCCTGCAGCTCGTACGCCCGGAGCTTGTTGAAGAGGCCGATGCCGCGTCCCTCCTGGAGAAGATAGAGCAGGACGCCCTTCCCCTCCGCAGTGATCATCTCCATCGCCTTCTCGAGCTGCGCGCCGCAGTCGCAGCGCGCCGAGTGGAAGACGTCGCCCGTCAGGCAGGAGGAGTGGACGCGGACGAGGACGGGATCGCTCTCCGTCCAGCTCCCCTTCACGAGGGCGAGGTGCTCCTCGTGGGTCACGTCGGAGCGGTAGGCGACCGCCGTGAAGTCCCCGAAGCGGGTCGGCAGGTGCGGCGCGGCCACACGCGTGACGAGCCGCTCCGTCCGCATCCGGTACCGGATGATCTCGGCCACGGAGACGATCGGGATGCCGTGCCGCTCGGAGACGACGAGGAGATTCGGGACCCGGGCCATCGTCCCGTCCTCGTTCATGATCTCGCAGATGACGGCCGCGGGGGTCAGGCCGGCAATTCGCGCGAGGTCGACCGACGCCTCCGTCTGGCCCGCCCGCTTGAGCACCCCGCCCCGGCGCGCACGGAGCGGGAAGGTGTGCCCCGGACGGAGGAGGTCGGAAGGCTTCGCCTTCGGGTCGATCAGCGTCTTCACCGTCGCCGCCCGGTCGGCCGCCGAGATGCCGGTCGTCGTCTTGCCGCGCGCCTCGACGGAGACCGTGAAGGCCGTCCCGAAGTTCGAGGTGTTCTGCTCCACCATCGGGTGGAGGTCCAGCTCGTCACAGCGCTCCTCGGTCAGGGAGATGCAGACGAGGCCGCGTCCCTCCCGGGCCATGAAATTGACCGCCTCGGCCGACACGAAGTCGGCGGCGAGGCAGAGGTCTCCCTCGTTCTCGCGGTCCTCGTCGTCGACGATGATGACGAACCGTCCACGGGTGTATTCGGCGGCTGCTTCGGAGACGGAAACGAAACCCACGGTTTCTCCTCCCCTGGGGGGCGCGGGCGCGCTCGCAGGAGCCTAATTGTAGCGGGACGGTGCGCCGCCGCCCGGCGCGGGCTCGCCGGCCCGTCCGGAGCGGCCCGAGGGCGGCGCGAGGACCGATCGCTTCCCCACCTCCCGGATGAGCGTCTTGAGGAAGACCTCGAACTGGGCTGCGGCCGGCAGGAACGCCCGCGGCGACCGCTCGCGGGAGAAACCGGTGAGGAACCGCTCCACGAGCGACCAGTCCTTGAACATGAGCTGCCGCATCGAGCCGCGCCGGAAGGCGTCGAGCGAGGCGACGAGCGTCAGGAGCAGCTTCTTGTCGGGCGTGCTCCGGAAGAGCTGCGTCGTCCGGACGAGCTGCGCGAGGTCGTCGCGCAGCTTCTGGCTCTGCTCGCGCCTCGTCCGGTAGTCTGGGAAGAGGGAGCGCCCGTCCACCCCGGAGGAGAAGAGCTCCGCCAGGGCGATGACGGTCTGCTGGTAGAGGTCCCCGAGGAGGCCCGCCGCGTCCTCGAGGCGCGTCAGCACGAGCCCCGGGTCCCGCATGACGGCCACGTCGACGAGCTCCACCTCCATGACCTTCCGGATCTCCTGCTCCTGCGCGTGAAGCGCGCGCTCGAGCCCCTCGCCGACGGGCGACTCCGCCGGGAACCGGGTCCTGAGCCGGTTCCGGACGTACTCGCAGAAGGCGTCGTTTTCCCCCCGGAGGAGGCTGAAGATGAGGAGCGCCCGCTTCCGGGTCGAGGGAGAGCCGATCGTGGCACGGGCCATCTCGATGTAGCGCAGCTCCTTGAAGAGCTGGACGAAGAGCGTCGCGAGGGCCCCCTTGTGCGCCGGGTCGACGAGACCTCCGAGGATCCGCTGGAGGGACTGCTTCGACGCCCGGTCCAGGACCGGCCTCAGGTTCTCGTGGAAGAGGACCCCGAGGTTCGGGTCCTGCTTGAGAGTCCCGATCACGATCCGCCCAAGCGAGAAGTAGGTCTGGAGCGGGAGGAACGCGGCCTTCGACAGCTCGTCGAGGATCTTGGAGAAGTCGTCCAGCTTCTCGACGACGAGCGCCAGCTCGGCCTCCGCCCCCGTGCGCCGCCGCGCCGCAGGGGCCGACGACGGAAACCGTCCCACCTGGCCGTCGAGGTAGATGAGGAACGACGCGAGGTCTTCCTTCCCCTCGCCGAGGAGATGCGTCGTGAGCATCGCCATCTGGTTCACGCCCGCCCGGATGACGCCCACCTCCTCCACGAAGTTCTTGAGGGAGGCATGCGACCGCTCGAAAGGCGAGAGCGGCAGGTACTCCACCGTGAAGAACCGCTCCATCCCCTTCAGCCACATCTCCATCTCGAACAGGTAGTCGTACTTCATCCTGTTCGAGAACAGCGACGACGTCTCGAGGACCGTGAAACGGGGCATGAGCTGCCCTAGTGTAGGCCTGAAAGGCCAGGAGCGGGCTCAGGCGACCTGGTAGATCGCGGGCCGGAATGAGGGCGGCGGAACGGGCTTTCCCGCTTCCATTGCTGCAGCGATCCAAGCGGACTTGGCTCTAAGGACTTCTTCGAGCGCCCGCTCGGGCGTCTCGCCGAACGCGGAGCAGCTAGGCAGGTCGGGAATGTCGGCGATGTAGCCGCCGTCCTCGTCGCTCGGAAAGATGTTGATGTGATAGTCCTTCATTCGGCACCTGCCAGAGAGAGGTTATTCCGCTCCACGAGCTGGAGCAACTGCCGGATCTGGTAAGGCTTTGCATGCCCCCTCACCTCCTGCAAGTTCAGGAGCTGGGGAACGTGAGGATGCACGAAGACGTGATGGCTGCCGCTCACCCTCGCCAGACGGAATCCGAATGCCTCTGCGAGTGCACAAGCCTCGGCGAATCGAAAGTCGTTCGGAGAGACGAGCGCCCGCTGAAGGAGCTTTCGAGGGTTCATCTACCGCCAGAAAGGTAGCACGGCATCCGTGATCCGGGTCCTGGGGGTCAGGCCTGCCAACCTGTTATTCATCAGGGAACTACATCCGGAAGTCTCTCGCCGGATCTAGAACGCGTATCCCACGCTGAAGTTGACGACGCCAGCCGACTCGCCCGGCTTCTTGTCGAGCTTCATGCCGTAGTCGATCCGGACGGGGCCGACGGGGGTCATGTAGAAGAAGCCGAGGCCCGCGCCGGGACGGATCTCCCGGAAGTTGATGCTCTTCCAGTCGGCCCACGTGTTTCCGTCGTCGAAGAAGAGCGCCATGCCGAGGCCGCCGACGAGGCGGAAGCGCCACTCGACATTGAAGAGGAGGAGGCCGTTGCCGCCGAAGCCGACGAGGTCGGAGTTGACGGTCTGGCCGGCGATTCCGAGCGCGTCCTGGCCGAACGCGCGATGCGTCGAGCGGCCGCCGGCGAAGAGGCGCTCGGGAATGGGGATCTCGAGGTTCGGCTGACAGGTCGGATTCTGGGTGACGTTGCAGGGGCCGACCGGCTGGATGGCGCCGACGCGCGCCGCCACCGCGAGGACCGATCCCGGCCCGAACGTGTGGTAAGCGCCCGTGAAGAGCGTTTCGCGGAAGAAGTTCGCCGTCGCCGCGAAGAGCGGAAAGGCGTACTTCACCTCTGCCGTGACCACGAAGCCCTTCGTCGGCATGATCGGGTCGTCCCGCGTGTCCCACGAGATCGCGGGCGCGACCGCGGAGACACGGTTGTTCTGGTTCGGCAGCTGGTCGGGCCCGAGCCCGGGATCCTGCGAAGGCTGGACCAGCTCGTACTGATACCGGAAGAGCACCTTGATCCTCTCGCTCAGCTTCTTGGACGTGTCGAGATAGAGACCTCTCCGCTTCACGCTGTAGCCCGTCAGGACGTCCTCTCCGATGAAGAGCTGCAACGACATCGGGAACCCGGCGTCGAAGGCGGACGGCTCGCGGAGGAAGATCCGCGCCCGGCTCTGACGGCGCGAATAGAGACCGTCCACGCCCGCGACGACGGCCCGGCCGAAGAGGTTGTTGTAGGAGACGCCGAGCGAGACGCGCGGCGAGAACTTCGGGGCGCTGGCCGAGGAGTAGTCGGCGCCGGCGCCGTAGACGAGGCTCCAGGGCTTCCCTTCCGTCAGCGTCACGACGACCGGCCGCCGGGCGGTGTCGGGGTCGGGGGAGAGAACCTGGACGTCCACCCGCGAGAAGACCCCGAGGGTGGCGAGGCTCCGCTGCATCTCGAGGGTCCGGGTCAGGCTGAAGGGCTGACCCTCGAGGCTTCCCAGCTCGCGCTCGATGACGGAGAGGCGTGTCGTCCGGTACCCGCGGACGATCGTCTTTCCGAAGGCGGCGCTCTCCCCTTCGAAGATCGCGAAGGTCACGTCGGCATCGGTCGAGAGGAGATCCGGTCCCGGCCGGAAATTCACGTTCGCGTCGACCCGGGCGTCGGGGAATCCTCTCTCCTGATAGCGCCCCCCGAGTGTCGCGACGTCGGCGTTCAGCCCCTCCTCCGTGAACGGCCGGCCCGTCTCCGTCACGAGCCCCTTCCGGAGCTCTGTGTCGGTGAGCCGTGCATTTCCGGTGAAGGAGCGCGAGCCGACGGCATACCGGATCCCGGAGGTGACGCGGAAGTCGACGTCCAGGGTGAAGGGGTGGAATCCGGGTGTGACGGCGGGGGGCGGGACCTTCGCGCCGTGGAAACCCCGGGCATGATAGAGGCCGAGGATTGCGCCGGCGTCGGCCGCGAGGTCCTCCTCGACGAGCCGCCCCATCGTGAAGAGGCCGGGCTTCGAGGTCTGGACGACGCCCCGCGCCGTCTGCGAGGAGATCGCCTTCGTCCCCTCGACCGCGACCTTCCCGACGGCGTACCGGTCTCCCTTCGTCACGGTGAACGAGACGATCTCCTCGTCCCGGGCCGTCTCGTACGAGACCGCCACCACGGCCTTCGCATAGCCTTTCTTCTGATAGCTCCGGACGAGGTGGTCGCGGAACTTCTCCACCGTCTCCTCGTCCGGAGGGTCCAGGCGCGACCAGGGCGAGTCGGGGTTCTTTCTCACTTCCGACTCGGGCACTCCCGTGACCCGGAGGATGATTCGCGGCCCGACGAAGATCCTGTAACGCGGGGTCGCCCGCTTCGCGGACGGGTCGTAGACCGCCCCGTCCCACCGCACTTCGGCGCGGCCCCACCCCTTCTGCCGGAGAAACTTCTCGTACCGCTCCGCGTCGCCCCGGGCGCGCGCCTCGAGATAGGCCTTTCCGGGCTTCTGGCGGGCCTCGTTCCCGAGCCGCTCCGCCTCCACCGGGCCGAGCGCTCCGACCCACGTCGGCCGCCCCGCGACCGCCTTCGGTCCGACCCCGACGGCAATCGCGAGGCTTACCGAGTTTGCCTCGGGGTTGCCCGAGACCGAGACCTCGACAGTCGGCTCGAAGTAGCCGCGCGCGCGGAGGTGCTCCCGGACGATCCCTTCGATCGGCTCGAGGGAGTCTGGTGCCCAGAGATCGCCGGGGAAAAGGCCCAGCGCGTCGCGCAGCCGCACTTTCTCCGGGATCCCCTTCCCGGTGATCACGACCTTCGCGAGGCGCGGTGCGGCGACGAACCGGATCACGACCCGGGCGCCGTCCGGGCCCGGCGAAGCCTCCACGGAAAGGTCGAGGAACCGGCGCGTCGCGAAGAGGTTCCGGAGCGACCGCCGGATTGCCGCCGGATTCAGCGTCTGGCCGGCCGAAAGGTCGGTCAGGCGGCTCCACGACTTCGTGTCCGGAGGAGCGTCCCCTTCGAACGCGAGGCTCGCGATTCGCGCCTCCATGAGGCCGGGCGGCCACACTGCGGCCGCCGCCCTCCCACCGGATGCCAGCGCGAGGCCGACGAGAAGAAGAGCGGCTCGCCTCATCGGAGCTGCGACCGGAAGAGAATCTCGATCGAGTAGACGCCGTACTCGTCCTGGGCCGCCTGAAGAAACGCGGTCGGCGAGATCTGGTACTCGAGAACGATGACCTGCTGCTGTGCGTTCGTCGCCGACCCGAACTGGTAGGCGATGGTCGCCGTGAAGTTCTTCCCGAAGGTCTTCCCGAGAGTCACGCGCGGCCCCGTGAACGACGTGCCCTGGAAGTTGGGGTCGAGCTGCAGTCGGTCGAGGCGGAAGAATTGCTTCGTCCGGCTCGTGAGGGCCTCGGTGGCGAGCCCGGCGAGAAGATCGCGCGCCGCCTGTGTCACGGAGGCATCGGAGGACGTCGTGCTTCCGGCCTGCGCCCCGGACGTCGCGCTGGCCGGGAGGGAACCCGAGGCGAGGAGAGAGACGATCTGGGCCTCGGTGAGCTGAGGGTCGGACGAGAACTTCGCCGAAAGCCGGGCTGACGTCCCCGTCACGATGGCGCGCACCCGGTACTCCCCCTGACTCGTCCGGATCGACGTCCGCGCGTCGACGTCGAAGAAAGGCTCGATCCGCGACGGGTTCGAGAAGATCACCTTGCCCGACGCCAGGTCGTAATTCTGGTCGCGAATGCGGAGCCGCCCCCCCTCCTCGGCCTCGAGCTGCCCATAGAGGACCGGGCGGCCGAGGTTCCCCCGGAGGAGGAGGTCACCCGCGAGCTTCAGGCGGGCGACGTTGTTCCGGACCTCGGCCGAAGAGAGCGGAACCAGGATCCGGATGTCGAGCGCCACGGCGTCGAAGGGCCCGGCCACCGAGGCCCCGCTCCTCCGTCCGGCGAGGAACGACGCGAGGTCGAGGTTCACGTCGGCGTCATAGAGCGCGCGCTCGACGACGACTTCCCCCCGTGCCGAGCGGGGAACGGAATCGCCTTCGATCCGGAGGTCCCCCGAGATCGTCGCCCCGAAGCCCGGGGATGGCTGGACCCGGAGCGAGCCGAGATGGGTCGTGGCGCGCAGATTCGTCAGGTGGAGGCCGTCGAGGACCGCGATCGCCGAGAGATCCACCGATCCGCCGAGGTAACGCATCGTCAGGTCGCGGGCCGTCAGACGGTCGCCCGCAACCGAGAGCGATCCCGTGATCGCCTCGAACGCCGACCCGCCGGAGGGACGGTAGTCGACCCCCTCCAGAATCATCCGGCCGGTCGGTTCCGGACGGCCTGTATTTCCTCCGACCTTGCCCTCCACGAGAAGCCTCCCGGCCAGTGTCGCGGGAGCGACGAAAGGCGAGAAGAGCGACGCATCGACGTTCGCGGCGACCGCGAGGTCGAGCGGGAAAGGGGCGGAGAGGCCGATGCTCCCCGCGACCGACCCGGTGGACGGCAACGGGTGCGCCGTGCCGCCGGGGCTTCTGATCTCCGAGATCTCGGCGCGCTCGAAGACGACGCGTCCCCCCTCGACGCGGAACGGGACGGGGCGGGCGATGGAGAACGAGTGGTCGTACAGGCGCGCGGCTAGAGACGAGAGCGTCCCCTCCCCCACCCAGGGCGCACCGGCAGCCGGATTGCGGACCGTCGCCGTGACGTCGAGGCGGCCGTCGAGCTTCGCTTCCGGAGGAAGGCCTGCGAGCGTCGCGAACGGCCCGAGCCGCGTCACGGCGAGAGTCAGCGTCGTCGCCGCAGCGTCCCCCGGCGTCTCGGCGCGGAGGGTGGCTGCACCCGGGGCCTCGAGCTCGGCCGCCCACCCGCCGCCGCCCGTCCGGGCCGAGAACGCGACCGCCACGCCGGGCTCGCCGAGCGCATCCTCCCCGAGCGCAGCGTCCCGGATCGTCCCCGAGATCGCGAGAGCCGGCCTGTCCAGAGTCCCCTCACCCGCGACGTGCGCGGAGACCCGGCCGGAGAGCGTCGGCGTGATCCCGGAGAGCCTCGCGATCGCGGGGGCAGACACGGCGTCGGCGTCCAGCGTCAGCTCGAAGCCTCCGTCTGCCCACCGATAGAAGCCCGCGCCGCTCGCCCTCCCTCCTCCGAGTGTGCCGTCCGCGCCTGCGAGCCGGATCCGGTCGTCCTCGAAGGCGAGCGTCCCGGAGAGCCGGTCGAAAGGCTGGCCCCACGCCGAGCCCTTTTCCCAGACGACCGGGGCCTTTCCGTGCAGGGCCGGCGTGACACCCGAGAGGGGGAGCGTTCCCGTCAACGGTCCCGACATCGGAAGGTCGAATTCGAGGAACGCCAGAAGGCGCTCGAGTGGCCAGGCCCGCATCTCCGTCACCAGCTCTTCGAGCCGGTAGTGCCCCGCCAGTGCGCCCCCCCAGCCGAGCTTCCCGGTCAGCGTCAGCGCGGCGCCTCCGTCGGCCGCGACGAAAGGTGCGAACGTCGCCGTGTTGCCGTCGATGGTGACGCTCGCCCGCGCCTCGCCGAACCGGGCGCTGCGCAGGACGAGGTCGGACGCCTCGACGGTCGCGACGACGTACGGGTTTCCGAAGGCCCGCGTCAGGTGCGCCTCGAAGCTCCCGGAGCCCCTGAGGCCCAGCGGGGGCGTGAGCGGCTCGCGCTCGATCGCGGCGTACCAGTTCTCCGCCACGCGCTGAAGCTCGGCCAGGTCCCGCGTCTCGGCGCGCAGCGTCAGGTCGGGCGTCCAGCTGCCGAGGGCGATCGTGCCGTCGAGCCGCGCCTCGAGCCCCCCCTGCGTCACGAGCGGGAACCGGTCGAACAGGATCTTCCCGCCGCGGACGACGATCGGCCCGCCCCCCGACGTCGGGAGGGCGTGCCGCCCGCGGACGGCCGACGGCGTCGAGGCGTCCGCTTCGATCCGGAGCGTGCCGACGCCGTCCCCCTTCTCGACCCCGCCCGGCCCCCAGGT
>JBBIPB010000081.1:0-11687 GCA_037443065.1 Acidobacteriota bacterium
CGGCACCGCGAGACCGAGGCGACGCTGAAGGAGACCCTCGTCCTCGCCCAGCGGTCGGCGGAGAACCTCCGCGCCTCGACCGAGCAGGACGCCGAGCGGATCCTCCGCGAGGCCGAAAACAAGGGCGAAACCATCGTCCGCCAGGCGATGGAGCGGGTCTCGGAGATGGAACGCGCGATCCGCGAGCTCCGGGTGGAGCGGAAGAACTTCCACCTCAAGCTGCAGGGGATGATCGACATGTTCCAGCAGGTCCTCATCTTCGACAAGCAGGAGGACGAGGCGGACAAGTCCGTCTCGATCTACCGGCCGAAGAAGCGCGAGGGGGACCCCGGCTGAAGACATCCATCCGGCACCTCTCCGAGCTCGCGACGCCCGAAGGGGCCACCGCGCGCTCCGGAGCGGCGCAGGGGAGCCTCCGCCGCGTCCGGGACGCGGCCCTCCGGATCGAGGACGGGACGATCGTCTTCGCTGGCCCTGAAGAAGACTTCGTCCGCCGCTACGGCGACGCCCCGCTGGCCGGGGAGACGGTTCTCGACGGGCGCGGGAAGACGGCCCTCCCCGGCTTCGTCGACGCGCACACGCACCTCCCGTGGGCCGGCTTCCGCGAGGAGGAGTTCAACGAGCGGCTGAAGGGCAAGACCTACGCCGAGATCGCCGCCTCCGGAGGGGGGATCGTCGCGACGGTCGCCTCGACGCGACGCGCCTCCGAGAAGGAGCTCGCGGCGAACGTCCGCGTCCGCCTCGACCGGATGCTCCTCCACGGGACGACGTTCTGCGAAGCGAAGACGGGCTACGGCCTCGAGCGCAGCGCCGAGTTGAAGCAGCTCCGCGCGATCTTCCGGGGAAGTCACGATCACCCGGTCGGCATCGTCGCGACGGCCCTCCCGGGCCACGAGGTGCCGCCCGAACGACGGGGGAGCGCGGCGCTTCGACGGCGCTACGTCGACGAGGTGACCCGGGAGATCCTCCCGGCGCTCGCCGCCGAAGGGGCCCGGTTCGTCGACGTCTTCTGCGAGACGGGGGTCTTCGACCTCGCCGAGTCGCGCGACATCCTCCTCGCCGGAAAGGCCCACGGCCTCCGCCCGCGCCTCCACGCGGACGAGCTGACACCGGGCGGCGGGGCCGAGCTGGCGGCCGAGGTCGGCGCCCTCTCGGCCGACCACCTCCTCTTCGTGACGGAGCGGGGGATCGAGGCGATGGCCCGCGCGGGTGTCGTCGCGACGCTCCTGCCGGGAACCTCCGTCTTTCTCCGGATGAACCGGTACGCTCCCGCGCGGGCCTTCGTCTCGGCAGGAGTTCCCGTCGCCCTCGCGACGGATTGCAACCCCGGCTCGTCCTACACGGAGTCGCTCCCGGCGGTCGCCTTCTTCGCAGCGCTCGGAATGGGGCTCACGGTGGAGGAGACGCTCACCGCCATGACGTTGAACGGCGCGGCCTCGGTCGGCGAGGCGGCCGTCCGGGGCTCCCTCGAGCCCGGGAAGAGGGGCGACGTCGTCCTCCTCGATGCGCCGTCGCTCGCGCACCTCGTCTATCACTACGGCGTGAACCCCGTGGCCGACGTCGTCGCCGGCGGGCAGCCGGTCGTCTCCGGCGGCCGGCGAGTCTGACTTCCTCCTGCTAGTCTCGGAGCGTGAGCACGCTCGTTTCGCTCCCCTTCTCCGGTTTCGCGGCCACCCTGGCTTGCGAAGCCCCAGCCCCTGGCGGGGGCTCCGCGTCCGCCGCCGCTGGCGCCTTCGGGGCCGCTCTCCTCTCCATGGTCGTCCGCCTCACGCTCGGGAAGGAAAAGTACCGGGAGTCGTGGGAGACGCTCGAGGCGCTCCTCCCCCGGTTCGACGAGGCCCGGATGCGGTTCCTCGAGCTCGTCGACGAGGACACGAACGCGTATGCGGCGATCGTCGCGGCCCGGAAGCTCCCGAAGGAGAGCGACGGGGAGAAGGCGGTGCGGAAGAAGGCGATCGACGAGGCGACGCTCGTCGCGACGACCGTCCCGATGCAGACGGCCTTCTTCGCCCAGCAGGCTCTCGGGTCCGCCCTCACGGTCGCCGAACGTGGGAACCCGAACGCGGCCTCCGACGCATGGGTCGCGGCGCTGCTTCTCGCGGCCGCCGTCGACGGGGCCCTCGCGAACGTCCGGATCAACCTCGGGGGCGTCGCGGACCCCGAGGTGAAGCGGGGCTTCTCCGAGGACGCGGACGATCTCGCGAAGAAGAGTACGGCCTCGCTCGTGGCGTGCCGGGCCCTCGCCCGGTCCCGCGGCCTCGCCGGGTGAGTCGCCGCGACAGCGCCGCCCGGGACGAAAACGGAGACCCGGTCAGGGCTTGCCGCCGAAGCTCAGGAAGACACCCCCGAGGAGTTCGGCGTTCAAGAACCAGCGCCCCGTGTCCCAGAACCCGCGGTTCTCTCCGAGGGAACGGACCCCCAGGTACGTGGCGCGCCCCCTCACGTCGATCCGGACCCCGATCCAGCGGGTCGCATAGAAGCGGGCCCCTCCCGCGAGCGAGAAGCAGAGCCGGTTCACGTCTCGCACGGCCGGGTCCGCGGTGTCGGCCTCCACGTTCATAAAGCCGATCCCGAAGCCGGCGTACGGGACGAAGTTTCCGAGGACGAAGGAGCGGACCCCGAGCAGCTCCACCGTTGCCGGGATGAAGACGGCGACGGCGGGCCGGTTCGGAAAGACGCCCCCCTCGGGCTCCACGAGGTGCGTCTCGGTCCTCCGGACGGCGATCTCGAGCCCCCACTCGTGCGAGAGCTGCGCCGCCAGCCAGAAGCCCTTCAGGACGTCGTCGTCCGCCACGACCTTGTGGTCGAAGAGGTCGTTGCTCCCCCGGGCGAAGGATCCCCCGAAGAACCGCCCCGCGCCTCCGCCGATCTCGATCGATCCGGGGAAGGGCTGTGCGGCGAGCACCCCCGGCAAGACGAGCAGAAGAAGGATCGTGTGCCGGAGGCTCTTCACGTGCCGCTAGAATAATCGGAACCGGGTCGAGTACCATCTCTTTTCAGGTTGAGACGCAGTATCTTTCTTCTCACGGCAGCCGGCCTGCTGTCGGTGGCCGCCGCCTGCGGGGCGGCGGGACAGCCGGCCGAGGACTCTTCGCCCCTCGCCCCGCGCAACACGTACCTCCTTGCCCTGCCGTTCCTCCACTTCGGCGGCCTGACGGGGACCGCGCCGGAGCCGGGGGAGCTGAGGCTGCGTATCGAGGGGATCTACAGCAACACCTTCTCCCATACCTACCACGCGGACGCGATCAAGTTGGAGCTCGGGACGCGCGGCACCCCGTTCTCGCTCGCGGAAGCCGAGATCGAGCACAACCGGCACTCCTACGAGACGATCTTCTTCGTCGATTCCGAGGTGCTCCGGACGTCGCTCACGGCGGAGCTGGGGCTCTCCCGGGAGCTTTCCGTCGCCGTCGAGATCCCGTACCTCACCTTTTCAGCCGTCTCGGCGGACGGGGCGATCATGGCGTTTCACCGCGCGTTCGGCCTCAGCCAGAACGAGCGGGACGACTTCCCGCGGGGCGGGTTCGAGGTCGCCCTCCAGCCGGCGTACGGCGCCCTCGCCTTCGACGACCGGCGCCCGTCGGCGGGCGTCGGCGACCTTTCGGCGACATTGAAGTTGCGTCACCCGCTCAGGGCGGGCGTGCTCCTTTCGGCCGACGTCTCCGTGAAAGCTCCGACCGGATCGCCCGACGACTTCCGCGGCTCCGGCTCGGTGGACGCCGGGGCGATGGTGGGCCTCAGCAAGATGTTCGGCCCCCAAGGGTGGTTCCTCCAGGCGGGCGGCGTCGTTCCGGGGAGGTGGAAGGGCCCGCTCGGCCTCGACGCCTCCCCGTTCGGCCGGCTCCTCGCGGGGACGACCCGTCTCCTCGGGGCACGCACGGTGGTCTCCCTCGCGGTCACGCTCGAGGGGAGCCCCGTGAGCGGGTACCACCTCCACGCCGTGTCGCAGCCGGCCGTGGAGGTCGTCGTGGGAGCCCGGCGCGCCCTCGGGAGATGGGGCTCCGCGGACCTCACGATCAACGAGCACATTCCCCGGTTCGGCGACGGGACCGACGTCGGCATCCGCCTCGGGCTGACGGTTCATACGCTGCCGTGACGCCGGCCCCGTTGGCTCAGAGGAGCTGGCGGCGCTCCAGCCAGTCGGCGAAGCGCTCGGCCGGCCAGGTGTTCGCGACCCGCTCCGGCGGGATCCCGGCCAGGCGCGCGACGGCGAGGCCCCAGCGGACGTGCGGCAGGTGGCGTCCCGCGTGCGCATCGCTCGCGATCGTGACGAGGCACCCCGCTTCGGCTGCGAGCCGGGCGAGTGACGGGGAGAGGTCGAGCCGGTCGGGACAGCCGTTCAGCTCTAGGGCGACGCCGCACGCGGCGGCCCGCGCGAAGACGCGCGGCCAGTCGGCGCGGACCCCGGCGCGGACGTTGTAGAGACGGCCGCGCGGATGCCCGAGAACGGCGACACCCGGCGTCTCGACGGCGCGGACGAGGCGCGCCGTCTGATCGCGCGGGTCCCGAAGCTCCGTGTGGACCGAGGCGACGACGGCTGCGATCTCGGGGACACGCGACGGGAGGACGTCGATCGTCCCGTCCTCCGCGATGTTCGCCTCGGCCCCGAGGAACATGACGAGGCCCCGGTCGGCGCGGTCGTTCAGGCGGTCCACGTCCCGTCGCTCGGCCGCGAAGTCGCCCGGGAAGAGCCCGCCGGCGACGGCGCAGTCGCGAGCGTGGTCCGTCAGGAAGGCGTACGCGTCGCCCCGCCCGTCGAGGGCGCGGTGAAGCGCGGCGAGCGGCATCCGCCCGTCCGACCGGTCCGTGTGGAGGTGAACGTCTCCGCGAAGGTCCGCCATGGAGATCCCATCCGGCGCGGCGAGGATCCGGTCGACGTCGGCCTGCGAGAGGAAGTCCGCCTTGACGTTCTCGTGGGGGTCGCCCCGATCGAGGATCGCCGCGAGCTGCTCGCCGACGATCTCGTCCGAGCCGCAGGAGAGAAAAGCGCCGATGGCGTCCGCGGCCCGCGGTGAGACGCCGGGGAGCGCCGCGAGCGCGAGGCGCCGGCCCCAGAGGTCGCCGTCGAGCTGCCGGAGGGTCCGGGCGGCGTCCCGGTACTCGGCCGCTGGGCGCGCCCCCGGCTCCTCCGCGTCCGCGAGGGCGAGGAGGGCGGATGCGATTTTCGTGTTCGTGACCGGCGGCGCCGGCCTCGGCTGCGGATGGGACGACATCGCGAGGCCCCCGCCCGATTCTACGGGGCGGGAGGGGCGCTCCGGGGGCGGAGGAAATCCCTCCGGAGCCTGGCCGTCTCGGTCACGGCGTACTCCCCGACGCGTGTGTGGCGGAGGTGGAGGATGTAGGCGGAGGTGACGAGAATCTCCGCGGACGCGAGAACGGCGAGCGCGAGGAAAAGCGGCCGGCGCCGCGCCATCCCCGACACGATCGCCCGGGCCACGAGGGTCATCGCGAGGACGACGAAAGGGAGCGCGTAGAACTTCCAGTAGGCGTGGACCTCGGCCCATCGGGGCGCCGCGAGAACGTAGGCGGCCGCAGCGCCCCCGCTGGCCGAGAGAAGCCGGACGAGGATCGGGTCGGCCGGGATCAGCGAGGAGCTAAGCCTCCCGCGCGGGGAGAAGAGCGCGGCCGCGACGAGAAGCACCGAGGCGAGCCCTGAATGCGTGAAGTACCGGCGGAGCCCTTCGATCTGGCCGAGAACGAAGTCGAGGGGCGAAAGCCCGGGACGCCCCGGTGCGGCGCCCTGAACGAGGATCGCCCCGAGCGACGCGAGGGCGCCGTGCTGTGCCATGGCGAGGTGGAGGAGGTCGAGAACGAGGACCCCCGTGGCCGCCGACACCAGTGTCACGAGCGCACGGCGCGAGGCGGTCGCCCCGCGGAAGAGGTCGCCGACCTCGACGACGCCGAGAGCGGCGACGAAGAAGAAGGGGGCCCAGTCGATGAGCCCTCCGAGGACGATCCCGGCCGCGAGGAGGCCGAGGCCGGACCGTCCTCCGTCCTGCCGATTCCGGACCCACCCGTTCAGCATGAGAAGGACGGCGAAGAGGCCGAACGGCTCGTAGCCGACCATCCGACCGAAGTAGGCGCTCATCGGGAGAACGGCGAAAAGGAGCATTCCGAAGAGCGCCTCACGCGAGGCCAGGACGCGCCGGAGGAGTGCGAGCAGGAGGATGACGCTCCCGAGATGGAAGGCGATGGCGACGGATCGGGCGACGGCCGGCGCGTCACTGCCCGTGATCGCGAAGGCCGCGGCGACGAGGAGGGCGACGCCGGGGGGGTGGTGGCCGTAGGGAAACCGCTCGCCGGTTGCGGTGACGACGAAGACGTCGTGGGCGCGCGTCTCCGCGAGGCCGAGCCTGAGGTGAGAAAGGGCCAGCGTCGTGAAGAGGGCGCCGTTGTCCTCGTGGAGAAGGCGCCAGTCTGCCTGAAGGCCGATCGAAAGGAGCACGGCGGCGAGAAGGAGAATCGCGGCGGATGCCGGCCGCTCGTCGGAGAGAGACACCATCGATCGGCCTCGCCCGATTCTACGGGTCAGGAGAGCGCCGTAGACTCCTCCCGATGCCCCCCACGATCGCCCTCGTCGACGCGTCGAACTACCTCTACCGCGCCTTCTACGCGATCCGCGGCCTGACCGGGCCGGGCGGCCGGCCGACGAACGCCGTCTTCGGCTTCGTCTCGATGCTCAGGAAGCTCCTTCAGGCGCGGAAACCGGACGCCGTTGCCATCGCCTTCGACCGGGCGGAGAAAACGTTCCGGCACGCCCTCGACGAAAACTACAAGGCGCAGCGCGCCGCGATGCCCGACGACCTCGTCCCGCAGATCGAGGACGCCAAACGCCTCTGCCGCGCGATGGGGCTCGCGGTCGTCGAGGAGGCGGGGTACGAGGCGGACGATTTGATCGCGACGCTGGCGGAGCGGGCGAAGAAGGAAGGGCTTCGTGTCGAGATCGCCTCGGCCGACAAGGACCTCTTCCAGCTCGTCGAGGACGACCGCGTCTTCGTCTGGCATCCCTCGAAGGAAGAGCTGCTCGATGCGAAAGGGGTCGAGGCCTTCTTCGGCGTGCCGCCGGAGAAGGTCGTGGACGTCCTCGCCCTCATGGGCGACGCCTCGGACAACATCCCCGGCGTCGCGGGGATCGGCGAGAAGGGGGCGCGGGAGCTGATCGCGGCGTTCGGGTCGCTCGACGGCGTCTACGCCCGCCTCGGCGAGGTGACCGGGAAGAAGCGCGAGGCGCTGGAAAAGGGGAGGGAAGACGCCCTCCGTTCACGCGTCCTCGCCACTGTCGCACGCGACGCCCCGGTGCCGGAGGGAGACGTTCTCTCCCTCTTCCGGATCCCTCCTCCGACTCCGGAGAAGACCCGCGAGCTGGCCGCCTTCTACGAGGAGGTCGGCTTCTCGAAGCTCCGGAAGGAACTGCTCGAGAACGCGAGCGGCGTGGCGGAGATCGCGGCGCCAGAAGCGAAGACGGGCGCGCCCGGGGCGCTCCGCTGGGTCACGGCGCAGGCGGAGCTCTCGGCCTTCGTGGCCGCGGCCGTGAAGGGGGGGCGCGTGGGGCTCCACGTGGAGTGCGCCCCGCCGTGTCCCTTCCCGGCCGAGCCGCTCGCCGCGGCTGCGGCGCTCCCGTCCGGGGACGGAATTGCCTTTCCGCTCACGTCGCGCGAGGGGCAGAAGGCGCTCGCCGTGCTCTTCGTGGACGCCGGCGTCGTGGCGCACGATTCCAAGCGGCTCCTCCTCGCCGCGGCGGCGCTCGGAGTTCCCCCGCCGGTGCGGGTCTCCGACGTCATGCTCGCGAGCTACGTCGTGGCGCCAGGCCTCCACGCGCACGACCTCGCCGGAGACGCCCGCGGCGTCCTCGACCTCCCGCCCGAATCGGTCCCGTCGCTCAAGGAGCTGGCGGGGAAGGGAAGCCTCTCGTTCGCCGAGACCCTCGCGTCCGAGGCGGGGCTCGCCTACCTCGCGCCGCGTGCCCGCCTCCCGCTCGCGCTCGACGTCGCTCTCGAGAGAACGCTCGCCGCGACGCCAACATTGAGAACGATTCTCACGGAGATCGAGCAGCCCCTCGTCCCGGTCCTCGCCCGGATGGAGCTCGCGGGGATCGCCGTCGACCGGGGGGCGCTCGCCATCCTCTCGAAGGAGTTCGGCGAGCGGCTCTCGGCCCTCGAGACGAAGATCCAGGAGGCCGCCGGCGAGACGTTCAACATCGGCTCGCCCCAGCAGCTCGGGCGGATCCTGTTCGAGAAGCTCGCCTACCCCTCGCTCAGGAAGACCGCCAAGACGAAGGCCTACGCGACCGGCTCGGACGTCCTCGAGGAGCTGGCCGCTCTCGGGACGGGCCTCGTCCCAGGCCTCGTCCTCGAGTGGCGCGAGCTTTCCAAGCTGAAGGGGACGTACGTCGACGCGCTCCCGGAATTCATCGCGAAGGACGGCCGGATCCACACGCGGTACGACCAGGCCGTCGCCGCGACGGGGCGGCTCTCGTCGAACGACCCGAACCTCCAGAACATCCCGGTCCGGACCGAGGCGGGACGGTCGATCCGGCGGGCGTTCGTCGCGCCGAAGGGGAGGCTGCTCGTCACGGCCGACTACTCGCAGGTGGAGCTCCGGATCCTCGCCCACCTCTCCGGGGACGAGGCGCTCCTCGGCGTCTTCCGCCGCGGCGAGGACATCCACCGGGCGACCGCGGCGAAGATGTTCGGCGTCCCGCTTGACAAGGTGACACCGGACCAGCGGCGGGGCGCCAAGACGATCAACTTCGGGATCCTCTACGGCATGGGGGCGTATGCGCTCGCCGGGCAGCTCGGCGTCCCGCGCGCGGAGGCGAAAGCGTTCATCGATGCCTACTTCGAGCGTTTCCCGAAGGTGCGCGCCTGCCTCGACTCGGTCCTCGAGAAAGCGCGCGAGACCGGAAGGACGGAGACGATCTTCGGCCGGGTCCGGCCGATCCCGGGCCTTGCCGACCGGAACCACGCCGTCCGGTCGAACGCCGAGCGAATGGCGATGAACGCGCCGTTCCAGGGCTCGGCGGCCGACCTCATCAAGCGCGCCATGATCACGCTCGATGCGGCGCTCGCGCGCGAGATCCCCTCGACGAAGCTCCTGCTTCAGGTGCACGACGAGCTGGTGATCGAATGCGACGCGGCGGATGCGGACGCGGCAGCCGCTCTGGCGCGGCGGACGATGGAAGGGGCCGCCTCGCTCGCCGTTCCGCTCACGGTCGACATCGGACGCGGCACGAACTGGGCCGAGGCGAAGTGACGCACGCCGGCCGCTTCGTCCGTAGAATGGCCGGCGTGATCCCCAGGTCGACCGGGTTCCTGGCCGCTTCGGCGCTGGCGCTGGCTTCGGGCCTCCTCGCGGCGCAGGCGCCGCCGCCGACTCCCGTCCCGGTCGCCCCTGGAACGGTCGTCTTCCGGCCGATCGAGGTGATTCCGGAAAGCTGGAGGCCGCCGCCGCAGGAGCTTCCCTACGCACACCCGCTCTACCGCCCGCTCGACGCGGCGCCGAAGCTCCTCGAGCGGCCGCCGGTCCAGGACCTCGAGGTTCGGACCTGGCTCTGGACCTCGGTGAAATTGGGGGAGAACGGGCGCGTGACCGAGGGCGTTGCCGTCGACCCGCCGGTCAGAGGGCTCAGAGCGCCGCTCCCGGGGCTTTTTCCGCGCTGGCGGTTCGCGCCGCCGCGCAAAGGGGGAAAGCTCGTCACGACGTGGGCCACGGTCGCCCTCGATCTGAACGTCTCCCTCGAAAACGGGATCTTTGCTTCCTTCGACCTGAAGCCGCTCGCGAAGGAAGACCCGCTGCCGACCATCGCCGTCGAGATCGCCCCGGACGATTTCCTCAAGGGGTTTCCGAAGGAGGTCACGCCGCCCGAGCCGGGTGTCGTCTCGGTGGAGGAATGCGATTCCTTCCCGGTGCCCGACACGATCAAGTGGAGCTTCGACGCCGCGAGGACCCGCTCCCGGATCACGGCGCTCCTCCTCGTCTCGGAGGAGGGGAAAGTGGCGCGGATTCTTCCGACGGGGGAGACGAACGAGCCGCTCATCCTCGCCTGGCTCCGGAAGAACGCGGCCGGGTGGAAGCTGACGCCGGGCACGGCCGGGGGCAAACCCGTCGCCTCATGGTTGTCGCTCGACGCGACCCTCGATTACACGATCGACTCCGCGAAGAAGAAGGCCGAGCGCGCCGTCCAGAAGAACCTCCGCGGCCCGCGTGTCTGAGTCTGCGCGGGAGTCGTCAAAGCAGCAGGCCGGCATCGGCGAACGAATTCTGTCGCTTCCGACCGCGCAGCCGAAGACGAACGCGCAGGACTCGGACCCCGAAGAGCCGTAAGATGGAGCGCATGAAGTTCGTGGTGACGATCGACCGTGACGAGGACGGAGTCTTCGTGGCCGAGTGCCCGGCCATCCCTGGCTGCGTCAGCCAGGGCGCGACTGAGAAAGAGGCCCTGAAGAACGTCGAAGCGGCTATCCGCGAGTGCCTCGAGGTCAGATCCAAGAAGGGCATGCCGCTGACGGTCGCCGTCCATCAGGTGGAAATCTCCGTTTGACCGACAAACTGCCGCTCCTGTCCGGACGCAGGGTCGCGCAGGCCTTCGTCAGGCTCGGGTGGCAGGTGGCTCGGCAGAAGGGGAGCCACATCGTGCTCGTCAGGGCAGGTCACATCGCATCGCTCTCGGTGCCCGATCATCGCGAGGTGGCGCGCGGAACGCTTCGCTCGCTGCTCCGGAGCGCCGATGTCGAGCTGAGCGACTTCCTCAAGGCGGCCGAGTGAAGGGGGGAGCAAAGCGACTCACTCCACCTTCCGGAGATCCCCCACTCGCCGGGTCTTCTTCTTCCCGTCGAGGTACTCGAGCAGGGGGATGAGGGTCTTCCGCGTCAAGCCCCAGAGGTCGCGAAAGGCGGCGACGGGGACGGTCTGACCCTTGAGGGCCTCGAGCTTCTTCTCGGCGGCGGCGAGGACATCGCGGTGGACCACGAGGTCGGGTGCGATCCGAACGAGCGTGCCCCCTTTGATGAGGTGTCCCACGAGCCCGTCGATGACCTGCGGCTTGGCTCCGATCTTCGGGGCGAGGTCGGCGCTCCTCGGCGGCTCCCAGAGGGCAGTGCAATAGGCGTCGGCCACGCGCGCCGAAATCCCTTCGGCCTCCGTCGAAAGACCTGAAGCCGCCGCGCCGGGGGGCGCGACGCGGTCTCCCGAGACGGAAAGCGCCCGCCCCTTCTCGAGAAGCGCGAGCCATCCTTCCGCCGTCTCGCGCGGCAGGCCCCGGCCCAGCTTCTCGAGAAACTCGCCGCGCGCGATGGAGAGCGAGGCCGCTCCGCTTGCTTTCTGCTGCGAAAAGAGCACCGCGGCGCGCCGGGCCATCGCGTCGACAGCCCGCGAGTGGACGTACGTGCCGGCCGGCAGCTTCAACGCCGCGCCGGCGTTTGCCAGCGCCTCGAGCCGCTCGCGCGCGACGCTCTCCGGAATGCCGAGGCGCTGGCCGAGGCCGAGGGGCGCGAATCCGGCCGCTCCCGCCTCGCGAAGGAGAAGATCGGCAATCCGCGCCTCGTCGCGCGCCGCGAGAGGGGCGAGCGCCTCGGTCAGCTCCTTCGTCCCGAAGGCCTTCTTCCGGATCCGCGGCCGCCCCGCGTCGAGGATCCGCCCGCCCCCGAGCGTCTCGACGGGTGAGGGGCGCCGGAGGATGAAGCGGTCCCCCG
>JBBIPB010000082.1:0-11504 GCA_037443065.1 Acidobacteriota bacterium
GACGTCGTCGTCTGGTACGGCGGGATCAACGACAACATCTACAACTCGTTTCCGTGGCTCGACGGCCTGCCCTCCGTCGGCTACTTCGACTGGAGGACAACGCGCTCGTCGGTCCTCCTCGGCCTCCTGAAGTACCACCTCGTCGACAAGGCGCTCCGGTCCGTCCCCGACTTCGCTCCGGACCGGATCCGGAGCCGGAAGATCTACGAGGAGAACCTGATCGCGATCGTCGAGACAGCGCGGAAGCGAAACGCGAGGATGGTCCTCTCCACCTTCGCCATCGCCCTCCCGACGGAAGACACGAAGCTCCTTTCGAAGGTCCGGGCCGACGAGAACGTCATGCGCCACTTCTGGGGAAACGTCGATTCGACCGTGGCCGGCGTCCGCGCCCACAACGAGATCGTCGAGAAACTCGCCGCGAGATTCGGCATTCCGCTCGCCCGTGTCGCCGACGTCATCCCCCGCGACTCGGCCCACTTCATCGACATCTGCCACCTCACGACCGCGGGGAACGACCTCCTCGGCGCCGCGATCGCGGAGGCCGTGGGGCGCGCCCTCCCGGCGGCCCCACACTAATGTAGTAATGAAGGCGGTAGTGACCGGAAATTCCTGGCCAGGGCACGCGACCAGGTCCGGTGAGAGCGTTGACTTGGTCCAGTCATTAGTCCACTCTCCACGCATGAGCCGGACCGTCAACGTTCACGAAGCGAAGACGCACTTTTCCCGCCTCCTCGACAGGGCCGCCGCGGGCGAGGAGATCGTCCTCGCGAAGGCGGGCAAACCTGTGGCCCGGTTGGTACCGCTCGCCACCACTCACGGGCGTCGCGTCCCCGGGAGTGCCAAAGGGATCATCGTCATCCGGAAAAACTTCGACACGCCGCTGCCACGATCCACCCGACGCCACTTCGAGTGAAGCTTCTCCTCGACACTCACGTCTTTCTCTGGTGGGTGGTCGATGATCCCCAGCTTTCCCGGCGAGTTCGTGACGCGATCGGCGATTCCGGGAACGACGTCTTCTTTAGCGTGGCGAGCGCCTGGGAGCTGGCGATCAAGACCGCCCTGGGGCGGCTGGTCCTCCCGGGGCCTCTGGAGGCGCTGCTCCCGCAGCAGCTCGCGCTGAACGGGTTTCACGTCCTGCCGGTGGCGCTCCCCCATGCGCTCGCCGTCGCGGTGCTGCCGCTGTATCACCACGATCCGTTCGATCGCCTTCTCGTCGCACAGGCGCGGATCGAGAAGATGGTCCTCGTCTCCGGCGACCGGCGGATCGCGCGCTATGACGTCGAACGGATCTGGTAACCGGCCGGCCCACGAGAGTTGCGCCCGGATCGCCCGAATCTTCGGCGGACACGGCGGCCTGCGGGACCTGGCAGCGCTGGAATCCGCCGTCGCGCGCCCGGGGATGACCTTCGACGGCGAGGATCTCTACCCCGACCTCGCGGCGAAGGTCGCGGCCCTCATCCATCTGACGGCCGAGGCGCTCGCCGTCTGGAGCCGCCAGCGCCTCGAGCCGAGAGAGGGCTGACGCGCCGCCGCGGTCTCCCCCGAAGCGGACCTGCAACGCTACTTGCCGGTTTGATGTCGACCCTTCCGGACCTCGCGAGCCACTTTCACGCGCTCGAGAAGCTCGTCGAAGCGCAACCGGAGGGGGTGACCGCCGAAATCGTCCGGGGCCTCTACCTGATGAGCCCCCGGCCGCGCCCACGGCACGGCGCGGCGCAGGTGGCTTTGGCCCGACTTCTGTCTTCTGCCTTCGGCACGAAAGGAGCGGGGCCCACGGACTTCCCCGAGTGGCTCTTCATCATGGAGCCCGAGATCCGGTCCGAGCGCGCCCTCACCCGCTGCGTCCCCGATCTCGCGGCCTGGCGACGCTCCACGACCGGCTGGCCGCAGCCGGACGAGGCCCTCATCGAGCTGATGCCCGAGTGGGTCCTCGAGATCCTTTCTCCCGCCACGGCGAAGGACTCCCGGGGGGCGAAGCTGGAGGCGTACGGCATGATGGGGATCGGCCGGGCCTGGCTGGCCGACTCGGACGGGCGCACCATCGAGACCTTCCTGAACGTCCGAGGCTCGATGCGTCCCGACCGCCGCGCCAACGCCGGCGTCCTCACTGCCGCCCCCTTCGAGTCCGTGCCCGTCCGCCTCGACGACGTCTTCGCGTACTAGCCCCGCCGGCCGGCCACGCTAGCGCACCTGTATCCCTCTCCGCCGCCATCTGTCCGTATCTTCCCCGCGCGAGCGCTTCCCTAACGTTATGCTGCGAGCGGTACCCCGAAGAAGAGACGGTCGGCGGAGCCCGGGACACGAAGGGCGAGGACGCAGGTCGTCACCTGTCGTCTGCCACGAGCATGGGACCACCCTGAGCCTGCTTTAGCCACAGGAAGGGACCACCTGTTTGCCACGTGAGGGTTCCGGACAAAGGTGAGCAGGGATTCCGGGCAAGGTGAGCGCCCATCGGAGCGAAGGGCCGGGCAGTCAGGATCCTCCGGACAGGAGGGTCCATTGGCGGCGAATCGTCGTCCGGCCAGAGGAATTCGGGTAGCGGCGCGACGTTGTCGGAACTATCGAGTGGCCCGCAGATCGGGAGGGCAAAGTTCTCTATGAGCGCCGTCCGCAGGGTTCTCCCAAGAGAAGCGCTGAAGAGAAAGCAGCTGTGAAAGGACCTACGATTCCAAGACGGACACCCTGACGGTCGTGCTGAGGGAGCGCGCCAGGGTGAGTGAAGCTCGTCCTCGACACGAATCCCTCCCTGCTGAACGGCTCTGGTAGCTGGCCATCGTGCATTCGACCCTTGCGCAGCCCCATGAAGGGGCCTAGCTTGTCCCCACCTCTCAGTGGAGGAAACGATGGATGGTTCGCTGAAAGCCCGCTCGGTCCCCCACCTCTTTCTCTCCCGCGTCAGCGCCTCGCCGGACGCGACGGCCTATCTCATTCCCGGGGGCGGCGGCTGGAAGTCGCTGACCTGGAAAGAGACGGAAAGCCGCGTCCGGGCCATCGCCTGCGGCCTTCTGGCCCTCGGCCTCGCCCCGGAAGATCGCGTCGGGATCGTCTCGAGCACCCGTCTCGAGTGGATCCTCGCAGACCTCGGCGTCCTCTGCGCCCGGGGGGTGACGGCCACCGTTTACGCCGCCTCGACGCCGGAGGACACGGCCTTCATCCTCGCTGACTCCCGGTCCGTCGTCGTCTTCGCCGAGGACGCGGCACAGGCGGGGAAGGTTCTCGCTTCGAAGAACGACCTTCCGGACCTCAAGCTGATCGTCCTCTTCGACGCGTCCGGAGGGCTGGCCGAAGGCACCATCCCCCTCGAGGAGCTGGAAAAACGGGGCCGCGCGTGGGACGCCGTCCATCCGGGCGGATTCGAGGAGAGCGCCGGGAGGCCGACCCCCGGGACGCTCGCGACGCTGATCTACACCTCGGGGACGACCGGCCGGCCGAAAGGGGTCGAGCTGACGCACGACAACTGGCTCTTCGTGGCCGAGTCGATCGGCGCAACCGGCACCATCAGCCCTTCGGACCTCCAGTACTTCTGGCTCCCCCTGGCGCACGTCTTCGGAAAAGCGGCGATCACGGTCTGCATCGGCATCGGCATCCCGACCGCCGTCGACGGCCGCGTCGACCGGATCGCGGAGAACCTGTCCGTCGTGAAGCCGACCTACGTCGGCGCCGTCCCCCGGATCTTCGAGAAGATCCACGGGAGGATTCTCGACCAGGCGCTCGCCGCGGGCGGGCTGAAGGCGAAGATCTTCCGGTGGGCGCTCGAGGTCGGCCTCGAGGTCTCGGCCCTGCGGAAGGAAAGCCGCCGGCCCGGCGGCTGGCTCGCCCTCCGGCACCGCGTCGCCGACCGGCTCGTCTTCCACAAGATGCGCGACCGCTTCGGCGGGAGGCTCCGCTTCTTCTTCTCGGGGAGCGCGCCGCTCGGGCGAGAGCTCGGCGAGTTCTTCGACGCCTTCGGCGTCACCATCCTCGAGGGCTACGGCCTCACCGAGTCGACGGCGATCACCTTCTTCAACCGGCTCGGCGAGAACCGGTACGGGACGGTCGGGACGCCCATCCCCGGGATGGAGGTGAAGATCGCCGAGGACGGCGAGATCCTTCTGCGCGGCCGGGGGATCATGCGCGGCTACCACGGCCTCCCGAAGGAGACGGCCGAGACGCTCGACGCGGACGGCTGGCTCCACACCGGCGACATCGGCCGGATCGACGGCGAGGGACACCTTTCGATCACCGACCGGAAGAAAGACCTGATCAAGACCTCCGGCGGGAAGTACGTCGCCCCGCAGGTCGTCGAGGGGCTCCTGAAGGTGGAGTCGTCATTCATCGGCTACGCGGTCGTCCACGGCGACAACCGGAGCTTCTGCACGGCCCTCATCAGCGTTTCCGAGGAGGAGATCTTCTCCTGGGCGAAGGATGCGGGACTGGCCGGGAAGCCTTACGAGGAGATCGTCCGGGACGAACGTGTCCACCGGCTTCTGATGCCCCACATCGAGAACGTCAATGCCCGGCTCGCGCGGCACGAGACGATCAAGCGATTCGCCATCCTCCCGTCGGAGCTGAAGATCGAGAACGGCGAGCTGACCCCGAGCCTCAAGGTCCGCCGCAAGACCGTCGAGCTGCACTACCGGCAGCTCCTGGACAGTCTCTACTCCGAGGCGCCGCCGGCCAGGAGGGGCTGAGCCGGGTCAGAGCCGCGACTCGGTGACGCCGAGCGCCCGGACGACGCCGAGAAGAGCGGCGTGGGTGCCCGGCGAGCCTGCGAGGACGTTGCCGCGCCTCCGCCAGCTCGCTCCCCCGTCGAAGTCGGTCACGAGCCCTCCCGCTTCGGCGATCAGGAGCGCTCCGGCCGCCGTGTCCCACGGCGAGAGGCCGAACTCGAAGAAGCCGTCGAAGATCCCCGCCGCCGTGTAGGCGAGGTCGAGCGCCGCGCTCCCGGCCCGGCGGAGCGAGCGCGCGGCGAGGAAGACCTCCCGGAAAATCGCAAGGTAGAGGTCGATCTTTCCCTGCTGGCGGAAGGGGAACCCCGTCGCGAGGGCCGCCCCCTCGAGCGACGCGCGCGGCGGCATCCGGAGGCGGGCGCCGTTTCGGAAGGCGCCCCCGCCCGCCGAGGCCGTGAAGAGGTCCTCCTTCACCGGGTCCCAGATGACGCCGACCTCGAGCGGGCCATCGAGCCCTCCGGAGGTCCGGGCGATGGAGACGGCCCAGTGGGGAAAGCCGCGGATGAAGTTCGCCGTCCCGTCGAGCGGGTCGACGATCCAGACGGGAGCGTCCCCGGTGCCACCGCTCGTGCCCGTCTCCTCGCCGAGGAACCGGTCGTGCGGGTACGCGGCGAGGATGGCGTGCCGGAGGAGCGCCTCCGCCTCCCGGTCCGCCCGTGAGACCATGTCGTTCTTTCCCTTCTCCTCGACGTCGGCGGGGTCGAGCGAGCCGAAGTAGTCGACGAGAAGCTCTCCCGCCTCCTCGGCCGCTTCGACGGCGATGTCCAGCGCGCGCATCAGCCGGCTCTCCGCACGCCTCGGATCGTATCGGGTTGCGGACGGGATATAATATTGAGACTGCTTCGCAGTGGCGAGTCCCCTGCGACGACTTTCCGGTCCCGGCGGAGGTGATCATGGCTACTTGTCCCGTCTGCAAGAGCAAGAGCGCGGAGATCTCGAGTTCCAGGAGGATCCCGGGCCGAGCCGACGCCGTCTGGTACGTGAAGTGCGGGACCTGCCCGGTTCCCTTCGAGATCCCCGGCAATGCGTGGAATCTGATCGTTACGAATCCGCGCGAACTCGAACGGCGGCGGCCCCAGTGGGCAGGATTCCTCCGCGAGGCCAAGGAGCGGGGCGACTCCTACGCGAAGCTCTACTGACGGGCCGCGGAAGGACGGGATATCGTCCAGGGCTGGAGGCCTCCCATGACCCTCTGCCCCGTCGCCCTCGCCGTCGGATGCAGGAAGTGTCCGATCTTCTCCGTCTGCCCTCTGAAAACCATCATCGGCGACCAGACGAAGGAAGCCGCTCCGCCCGCCAGAAAAGAGACCCGGAAACCGAGGCGCTGAGCGAAACTCCGGAGTCGGGCCGCGGCCGCCCATGCGATGTCGCGATTCAGGCCCGACGAGACGACTCGTGTCCTCCCCACCAATCCTCGCTCCGCTGACCGCCGGGATCGTCGTCTCCGCGGCGCTCGGGATCCGGGGTTACTACGGTCACGACGGAGGCCGGAGCCGGCGTCTCGTCTACGTCTTCAAGCCGCTGACGACCCTTCTCATTTTCGCTCTGGCGGTCATGAGCTTCGGGGAGGCTTCCGGCCGATATGGGTGGGGAATCGCCCTCGGTCTCGTCTTTTCCCTCGCGGGCGACGTCTTCCTGATGCTGCCCAAGGACCGCTTTCGCGAAGGCCTCGCGAGCTTTCTCGTGGCTCACCTCTGTTACATCGCTGCTTTCACGTCGGGCACCGGGTTTCTTTCCGCGCCCCTTCCCTTCGTCATCTGGGGCGCTCTGGGTCTGCTTCTTCTCGGGTACCTCTGGCCCGGTGTTCCGACGCGCCTTCGCCTGCCCGTGCTCCTCTACGTCCTCGTTCTCCTCTCCATGGCGGCTCAGGCTGGCGCGCGGGCTATGCGGCTGAGCGACCCCGCCTCGCTCCTCGCGGCCGCGGGGGCGGCGCTCTTCGTCGCCTCCGACGCCCTTCTCGCGATCGACCGGTTCCGGACTCCCTTCCGCTCATCGCGGGCCGCCGTCCTCTCGACGTACTTCCTCGCCCAGTGGCTCATCGCCCTCTCCGTTCGCACCGGATTCTTCGAGTGACACGCACGTGCAGGGCGACATGGATGTCGAGGTTCACGCAGGCGACGTGACCGTCGAGGTCGGTGATCCCCGCCAGTACGCGCACATGTCCACGTCGGGGCCGGCGACCTCACCCTGGCGAAGTAGCGGCGCGTCGTCCAGACTCGTAGCCGCAGTCGGGCGCCGGGGAGCGGACGAGGCTAGAATCTCGTCTGGGGAGGAAGTCATGGTTTCTGTCGGCGACGTCGCTCCTGACTTTTCGCTCAAAGCGACGTGGGGAAAGAAGCTCGCTTCGGAGTCTGGCGACGACGTTCCGCTCAAGGACCATCAGATCATTACCCTCTCCGGGTATCGGGGAAAAAAGAACGTCGTCCTGCTGTTCTATCCGCTCGACTGGTCGCCAGTCTGCTCGGCGGAGCACAAGAAGTGCACGCTGATGTTTCCCAGAATATCCGAGGACACAATCCAGCTCCTCGGAATCTCGGTTGATTCCATCTGGAGTCATAACGCCTTTGCCCGGAACAACGGAATACCCTACCCGCTCCTCTCCGATTTTCAGCCCCGGGGAGCGGTCGCGGAACGCTATGGCGTCTTTCTGTCCGACCTTGGAATCGCAGCCCGCACCGCGTTTGTCGTCGATCGGGCGGGCATCGTGAGGGAAGTCGTGAACGCCAACATCCCGGATGAACGCGAGATCGAGGCGATAATTCGCAGGGCAGAGGCCGCGTGACACGGGCGACGTTCGGAATCCCTTTCGCGGAGCCGCGAGTGTCAGGATGAGCTGCTCGCGCCCCTGCTGATCGCCGTTCCCCTTTCAGTAGAAGTCCGGGCAGGAGAGGAAGTAGCCGCAATCGGGCGTCGGGCAGCGGAGCTTGCAGGCGACGTCGATTTCAGTTCACGACCGGCGGCTCCGCGCCCCCCTCGAGCTTCTCCCACGCGACCTGCGCCTGCTGCGAGTCGGGGAAGCGCTCCACGATCTCGGCCCAGGCCTTCTCGGCGAGATCCTTGACGCCGAGGGTCTCCGCGATCTCGGCGCGCGCGAAGAGGTTGTCGGGCTCGTCGGGACGGAGCGACGTGAGGAACGTCAGGGCGCGGAACCGGCCCCCCTCGTCGTGCCGGCGCCCGTAGGCGCCCGCGAGGTTGTGGAGGACGCGCTCGGCGATCGTCTCGACTCCGATGCCCCGGAGGAACTCGGAACGCCACGGGAGCTTTCCGCCCGACATCGCGTCGAGCTTCCGGCGGCACTCGTCCACCGTGATCCGCGTGCCTCCCGCGAACGGGTCGACGAGGACTCCCGGCGAGGAGCCGACGCGGACGATGAAGTGCCCCGGCATCCCGATCCCTTCGATGGCGAGCCCGGCCCGCCGCCCTACTTCCATCCAGACGGCGGAGAGCAGAATCGGCATGCCGCGCTTGCGCGCGAGGACCGCGTGGAGAAGCCCGTTGTCCGGGTGGTAGTAGTCGTCCTCGTCGCCGCCGAACCCCTCTTCGCCTCCGAGCACATCCGCGAGCGAGCGCGCCTGCATGAAGGCGGAGGCCGACTCCCCGACGCGCTCGGCGACCCGCGCCGCAAATCGGTCGAGGTCGGCCTCGTCGGCGGCCCGCTCGGCCGCAGAGGACCCCTCGATGGCATGGAGCGCGCCGAGGAGGTCCCCGGCGGCGACGGCGGCCTCGAAGACGGCGAGCGTCGCGTCGTCCCTCTCGGTCCAGAGTTCCTTCACGAGCCGTAATCTACACGGGGAGGCCGAGCCCCGTCGACCCGGGAGGCGTCCTCGAGTCCTAGTGCCGGCAGATGACGCTGTCGAGGATCATCAGGAAGGCGCTCTGCTGTTGCGGCTCGACCTTGTTGACGACCGCGAGGCAGGCGTCCTGCGGGAAGAGTTCGTGAAGGTCTTCGGCCGGCCGCTCCGAGAGGATGACGATGCGCCGCATCGGGACGCCCCGCTCCTTGGCCAGCTCGAAGAGCTTGCGCCCGCCGAAGAGGGGCAGGTCGAGGTCGACCATCAGGAGGTTGACGTCCGGGCCGAGCGTCGGGAGCGCCTCGAGCGGATCCTGGAACGACTCGAACGAGACTCGGCCGCCGTAACGCGCCTCGAGAAGCGCGCGCCACGCCGCGGCGTAGAGGGGCGACTGGTCGACCATGACGATCCGCTTCGGCTGGGGCGGGGTCGCGAGAGCCGCGGCGCTCGCCGGCCGCCTCGTCCGGGTGTCCCTCACGGCTTGGCTCCCCCCACGGCCCGCGAGAAGACTTCGCGCCCGGCGACCCAGGTTCGCTCGACCCGCCCCTTCAGCGTACGGGCCACCCAGGGCGAGTTCCGGGCCTTCGACTGGAACCCGTCGGGCGTCACGTGTGTGGAGCGGGTCGTCGAGAAGAGGACGACGTCGCCGGGGGCCCCCTCGGCGAGCGTCCCGTACGGAAGGCCGAAGAGGCGGGCGGGAGCCGTCGAGAGGACCTCGACGAGTCGCATGAGAGAGAGGTGCTTCGGCGCGAGAAGGGCGTCCACGAGGACGGGGAGCGCCGTTTCGAGGCCGATGACGCCGAAGGGCGCGTCCGCGAACTCGAGCGCCTTCTCGTCGGCGTGGTGCGGCGCGTGGTCCGTCGCGACGCAGTCGATCGTTCCGTCCGCGAGCGCCGCGACGAGCGCGAGCCGGTCGGCCTCGCTCCGGAGCGGCGGATTCATCTTGAATCGGGTGTCGTAGCCGGAGCGGGCGACCTCCTCGTCCGTGAGGGTCAGGTGGTGGGGCGTCGCTTCGCAGGTGACGTCCACACCGTGCCGCCGCGCTCCGCGGATCGCCTCGAGGCTCCCCCGCGTGGAGACATGGGCGACGTGGAGCCGGGCCGACGCGAGGTGCGCGATCTGTACGTCGCGCGCCACCATCACGGACTCGGCGGCCGCGGGCTGTCCCGCGAGGCCGAGACGCGTCGAGACCCATCCTTCGTTCATCACCCCGCCCATGGCAAGGCCCGCATCCTCGGAGTGGGTGACGACGGGGAGGTCGAACATCCCCGCGTACTCCATCGCCCGTCTCATGAGAGAGGCGTTCTGAACCCCCTTGCCGTCATCGGAGACGGCGACGATCCCCTCGGCCTTCATCGAGCCGATCTCGGCCAGCTCCTCCCCTTTCAGCCCCTTCGAGATCGCACCGATCGGGTGGACCCGGACGCGCCCGGTCTCCCGCGCGCGCCGGACGACGAAGGCCACGGTCGGCGCGTCGTCCGCCACCGGGTCCGTGTTCGCCATCGCGCAGACCGCCGTGAAGCCGCCAGCGGCCGCGGCCGCCGTTCCCGTCGCGATCGTCTCTTTGTACTCGAAGCCCGGCTCGCGGAGGTGGACGTGAAGGTCGACGAAGCCGGGCGCGACGACGAGACCGGCGGCGTCGACGATCTCGGCCCCCTTGGGCGGGACGATCTTCTCGGCGACCGATGCCACGACGCCGTCCCGGAGAAGGACGTCGAGCGTCTGGTCGAGACGGCGCGAGGGGTCGACGACCCGTCCGCCGCGGATCAGGACCGGCACGTCACTCATCGTCGCCCGTCTTTCCGATCAGCAGATACAGCACGGCCATCCGGACGGCCACGCCGTTCTCCACCTGCTCCAGAATGACCGAGTCGGGCCCGTCGGCCACGAGCGAGTCGATCTCGACGCCGCGGTTCATCGGTCCGGGGTGCATGACGATCGCGTCCTTCTTCGCGAGCCGGCGCCGGTCCGGCGTCAGCCCGAAGAGATCGTAGTACTCGCGGTCCGAAGGGAAGCCCAGGCCCCCCCCGCGCTCCCGCTGGACGCGGAGGATCATGACGACGTCCGACCCGTCGAGGGCCTCCTCGATCCTCGTCGTCACCGTAGCCCCGGTCCGCTCGATCTCCGGCGGGAGGAGCGTCCGCGGCCCGCAGAGCGTCACGGCCGCCCCCATTTTCGACAGGAGGCTGACGTTCGACCGGGCGACGCGGCTGTTCGCGATGTCGCCGCAGATCGCGACCTTGAGCCCCGCGATCCGTCCCTTCGCCCGCCGGATCGTCAGCGCGTCGAGGAGCGCCTGCGTCGGATGCTCGTGCGTCCCGTCGCCGGCGTTCACGACCGCGCACGGAAGCTCCCGCGCGAGGAGGTGCGGTGCTCCGGAGCACGGATGGCGGATGATGATCGCGTCGGGGGACATCGCCATGAGGTTCTTCGCCGTGTCGAGGAGCGTCTCGCCCTTCGAGACGGACGAGCCGGCGGCCGAGAAGGCGATCGAGTCGGCCGAGAGGCGCCGCTCGGCGATCTCGAACGAGAAGCGGGTCCGGGTGGACGACTCGAAAAAGAGGTTCGCGACGAGCTTGCCGCGCAGCGTCGGGACCTTCTTGATCGCACGCTGGTTGATCTCGCGCATCGACTCGGCCGTGTCGAGGACGAGACGGATGTCGTCCTCGGAGATCGAGTCGATGTCGACGAGGTCCTTCTTCGAGAAGACGAGAGAACGGTCGGCCGGCGCGGTCGGGGACGGGTCGGGGCGACGGCTCACGGCCGGCGCGTCCCCTTCTTCGCTCCCGGGCGGCGGGCCGGACGGGGGGCGCGGGGCTTCCGGGGGCCGTTGGCGGGCCGGAGGGACGCCTCGCGGTCGAGCAGCCAGACGTCGTCCTCTCCGTCCGTCTCGCGGAAAGTCACCTGCACGATCTCCGACGCCGACGTCGCGACCCGCTTCCCGACGATCTGCGCCTCGATCGGGAACTCGCGGCGGCCGCGGTCGACGAGGACCGCGAGGAGG
>JBBIPB010000083.1:0-11484 GCA_037443065.1 Acidobacteriota bacterium
CCTCCGGCTCGAAGGCCTGGAGATCGTGGAGCCGACGATACAGCCCGCCGGCCGCGAGGAGGTCCGCGTGCCGTCCCCGCTCGGCGATCCGCCCCTCGGAGATGACCACGATCTGGTCGGCGCGCCGAACGGTAGAGAGCCGGTGGGCGATGACGAGAACGGTCCGCCCCGCCATCAGCCGCTCGAGGGCCCGCTGGACCGCCCGCTCGCTCTCCGTGTCGAGCGACGAGGTCGCCTCGTCGAGGATCAGGATCGGCGGGTCCTTCAGGAGCGCCCGCGCGATGGCGAGGCGCTGCCGCTGGCCCCCGGAGAGCCGCGATCCGGACTCCCCGACGGACGTGTCGAGCGCCTGCGGCAACGCCTCGACGAAGCCGAGCGCGTTCGCCGCCTCGAGAGCGGCGACGATCCGCGCCTCCGGGACGTCCGTCCGCCCGTACGCCACGTTCCGCCGGACCGTGTCGTCGAAGAGGATCACGTCCTGCGTCACGAGGCCGATTTGCCCACGAAGGGACGAGAGAATCACGCGCCTGACGTCCACGCCGTCGAGACTCACCGACCCGCGCGTCACGTCCATGAACCGCGGCACGAGGTTCACGAGAGTCGTCTTCCCGGCGCCCGAGGGGCCGACGAGCGCCGTCACGGATCCCCGGGGCACGGCGAGGCTGACGTCGCGCAAAACGGGATCGTGCTCCGGGTAGGCGAAGAGCACGCCGTCGAACCGGATCTCGTGCGTGAAGGGGCCGAGACGCGGGGCGCCCGGCTCGTCCCGGACGTCGACGGGCGCGTCGAGAACCTCGAAGAGGCGGCGCGCGGAGGCGAGGGCGTACTGGAGGGCGAGGTTCGTCCGCGTCGCCCGCTTGAACGGCTGGTACATCATCGTCAGGCCGACACCGAACGAGATGAATGTCCCGAGCGTCATCCGGCCGGCGCCGATCCGGAGGGCCGCGAATCCGAGGAGGAGGAGGAACGCGAGGACCGAGGCGGTCTCCACGAGCGGAGAGGAGAACGCCATGACCCGCGCCCCCTTCCGGGAGAGACGGAACGTCCGCTCGTTCACCTCCGAGAACCGCTCGGACTCCCAGCTCTCGGCTCCGTATGCCTGGACGACGCGGACGCCCCGGATCGTCTCCGAGAGAACGCCCGTCAGATCCCCCATCCGCTCGCGCGACGCTTTCGAGAGGGCCCGGAGACGCCGGGCAATGAGGACGACGGGAAGGACGATCGCCGGCGCGATCAGGAGGGCCACGCCGGTCAGCTGCGGCGAGAGCGAGACGACGACGATCGCGAGGACCGTGAGGGTGGCGAGCGACTGAATGAGGTCCGCGAGGTCCGTGCCGAACAGGTTCTGGATTCGGTCCACGTCCCCGGTCAGTCGCGAGATCAGGTCCCCCGAGTTGTTTCTCGCGAAGAACGCGCCCGACTGCCCGAGGACCTTCTCGTAGAGCGTCCGTCGGAGGTCCCTCACGAAGGCGAGGCCCACGGCGTTGAACCGGTACTCGGCGGCGAAGGCGCAGAGGTTCTTGAGGAGAAACGCCGCGAAGAGGAGGACCGGCAGGATCCACGTCCGCGTGCGGGGGGTCACGCCGAGGGCCTCTTCCGCCGCGGCCAGACCCCGGTCGAGGGCACCGACGACGAACGTTCTCTTCGGCGAGGCCTTCCCGCCCACGAGAGAGCCGACGCCCGGCATCCCCTTCGTCCCGGACTGCATGGCGAGGCGGGCTTCCGGCGTCAGGACGTCGTCGAACAGCGGACCGATGAGGTAGGCGACGACGCCGGTGAAGAAGGCGACGCCGAGCATCGCGGCCGCCGCGGTCAGCGCGCCCCTCCGGTGAGGCCGGAAGAGCGCGAGGAGGCGGCGGAGGTCCTTCACGACGTCTCTCCGGCCGGGTCCGTCGCGCCGAGCATTCCGAGGACGGACGCCGCCGCGCGCGCCGCGGCTCCGGGGGGGCCGAGACTCTCGCGCCCGCACGCGAGCCGGCGCCTCGCCTCGGCCGCCCGAGCCGGGTCGTCGAGGAACGCGGCGGCCTCCGCCGCCACGCGCTCCGGCGTCACCTCTCCCTGGATCAGTTCCGGCACGGCCCGGACCCCCGAACCGTCGTCCGAAACGATGTTCGCCATTGCCACGTGGGGAACCTTCACGAGCAGCCGGCCCAGAGCATAGGTGATCGGATTGACCCGGTAGACGACGACCATCGGGATTCCGGCGAGGACCCCTTCCAGCGTTGCCGTGCCGGAGGCGACGAGGAGAACGTCCGCCGCCGCGAGGAGGGCGAGGTGGGGGCCGGAGATCACCGTCCAGGTATCGAGGGCGGGGCCTGCGACCTCGCGAAGGAGCGAGTCGGGGACGGAATCGGCCTTCACGAGAGCCACCCTGAGGTCGGGCCGCGACTCACGGAGCCTCGAGACGGCGTCGCGAAGGAGCGGAAGGAGCCGCCGGATTTCCCCTTCCCGCGAGCCGGGCATCAGGACGAGGCGGGCGGCACCGCTCCCCCGCGGCCCGGGGCGCACCCGAAGCTCTTCGGCCGCGCGGTCGACGAGAGGGTGGCCCACCCACTCGACCGCGGCTCCGAGGCCGCGGGAGTCGTACCACTCCTTCTCGAAGTCGAAGAGGACGAGGATCCGCCTTCCGAGCCGCGCGAGCGTCTTCGCCCGTCCCGCCCGCCACGCCCAGACCTGCGGCGACACGTAGAAGACGACCGGGACGCCGGAGCGCGCGAGACGGCGGGCGAGCGGCAGATTGAAGTCGGGGGCGTCCACGAGGACCGCCGCGTCCACGCGCTCGCGGAGGGCCGCCTCGACGAGCGTCCGGATCAGACGGCGGGCGAGGGGGAGCTTCCCGAGCGCTTCGACGAGGCCCACGACCGCGAGGTCCCGCTGGTGTCCCAGCAGGCGGACGCCGGCGGACGCCGACGCGTCCCCCGCGAGGCCGATCGCCCCGAGATCCGGGAGCATCGGGCGGAGAGCCGCGAGAAGAGCCGCGAGATTCTGGTCGCCCGAGACCTCTCCGGCCGACACGAGCAGACGTCGCGCGCTCATCGCCGTGGCACGTCGAGAATCCACGCGAGGGCGAGCGCGGCCGCCGTGAGGGCGAACCACGTCCGGACGAAGAACCGCCGGACGGCCCTTGGCTCCTCGCGCCAGAGGAGGGCGAGAAAAGCGGAGAGGAGCGTCGCGTGGACGACCATCAGGAACGCGTGATCGCGGAGCAGGCTCATTCGCTCCGCCAACGCTCGAGGGCGTCGAGGAGGAGCAGGAGCGACATGATCCCCGCCGTCAGGAGGAAGGCCGTCCCGGCCTCGTTCGTGGCGCCGGGCCCGCTCCGGCCGAGGCCGAGAACCCAGGACGCAGCGCCGAAAATCCCCGTCGCGCCGACCGTCGCCGTCCCGAGCCACGAGAGCGGTTCGCCCGCCGCGGGCCGCGGCAGCGTTCCACCGAGAAGGAATCCGACGGCAAACGTGACGCCGACGAGCAGGGCGAAGGCGGCCCCGCGGCGCGTCCGCCCGAGCACGACCTGGCCGAGGCCCGGCAGGAGCAGGGCGGCGACGAGAACGACGGCGAGCGGCCGCCGGGTGCCCGACGCCGTCAGGCGCTTCCCTCCGGCCGGAGCGCTCTTTGCCGCGCGAAGCCGGCGGCCACGCGGCGGTGCGTGTCGGCGAGACCTTCCGGAAGGGTCCGCGTCCCGCCGACGACGGTCATGAAGCTCGTATCCCCCTCCCATCGCGGGACGACGTGGAGATGCGCATGCTCCGGCACTCCCGCTCCCGCGCTCCTTCCGAGGTTGAGCCCGACGTTCAGGCCGTGGCACCGGTACTCCTCGACGAGGACGATCTCGGCCGCGGCCGCGACTTCCATCAGCTCCGCCCGTTCGCCCGCCGTCATCTCCGCGAGCGTGCCGCGATGGGCGTACGGCGTCACCATGAGATGCCCGCTCGAGTACGGAAACCGGTTCAGGACGGCGTAGACCAGTTCGCCCCGGTGAACGATCAGCCCCTCGGCATCCGGCAGCCGGTGAAGCTCGCAGAAGAGACAGCCGTTGGCCAGGCGTCCGGCTTCGCCGGTCAGATACGCGAGCCGCCAGGGCGTGAAGAGGCTCTCCATGCGTCGCGTCGTCCGCTCCGCCCGGGAAGGCGGCGGAGCTCTCTTATCCGCCCGCTTCCGGTGGCGGCTCTCCGGCCGCGCCGGCCTCTGCCACCGGGTTGATCAGCTCTTTCAGCCTTTTCCCGGGCTTGAAGTACGGAACGCGCTTCGGCGGGACCATGACCTTCACGCCGCTCTTCTTCGGGTTGCGGGCGACTCGTGCGCCCCGCTGCCGGAGGCGAAAGCTCCCGAAGCCCCGCAGCTCGATCTTCTGTCCGGAACGGAGCGACTCGATGATCCCCTCGAAAACCTTCTCGACGATGACCTCCGCCTGCTTCTTCGTCAGGCCGGTCGCCCGCGCGACCTCCTCGACGAGATCGGCCTTCGTCGTCGTTCCCTCGCTTCGCGGTGCCGGTGCTTCTGGCTGGTTCATCGATCCTCCGCCGGGCCTCGTCCCTCAGGGCTCCACGGACGCGTCCGTTCCCGGGCCGTCCGATCCGCCGGGCGTCTCGCCGTCCGGAGCGTCGGCCGGGACGGGTGCGTCCTGCGACACGCCGCGGGAGGAGAGCCCGATCCGTTGCTCCGCCGGCTCGATCCGGAGAATGCGGACGCGCACGGGATTCCCTTCCTTGAAATGGTCCGCCGGCTTCTCGCCGCGGGGCAGGTCGGTCTCGGAGACGTGCATCAGCCCCTCGAGCCCCTCGGGGAGCCGGACGAAGACGCCGAAGTCCGCCACCTTCGCCACCTGCCCGTCGATCACGTCGCCAGGCTGGTGCGCCACCGCGAACTGTTCCCACTCGTTGGGGCGGAATTCCTTGATCGAGAGGCTGATCCGCCGGTTCTCCACGTCGATGGCCGTGAGGATCGCCTGGACCTGGTCCCCCTTCTTGAGGACCTCGGAGGGGTGCTTGACGCGCCGGCCCCAGGACATGTCGGAGACGTGCACGAGCCCGTCGATCCCTTCCTCGATTTCGACGAACGCCCCGAAGTCGGTCAGATTCCGGACCGTGCCCAGGATCCGGTCGCCGATCCGGTACTTCTCCGAAAGGAGTTCCCACGGGTTCGCCTCGGTCGCCCGGAGCGAAAGAGAAAGGCGCCGCGTCTCGCCGTTCACGTCCGCGATGACGGCCTCGACGATGTCGCCGACTTTCAGGATCTTCGAGGGGTTCTTGATTCGCTTCGTCCACGACATCTCGCTGACGTGGATCAGTCCCTCGACCCCTTCCTCCAGCTCGACGAAGGCGCCATAGTCGGTCAGGGAGACGACCTTGCCCCGCACCCGAGCGCCGACCGGGTAGTGGGCCGGCAGGTCGTGCCACGGATCCGGCTTGAGCTGCTTCATTCCGAGCGAGATCCGGCCCGACTCGGGGTCGAACTTCAGGACCTTGACCTCCACCGACTCGCCGACCTTGACGACCTCGGACGGATGGGCGACGCGTCCCCACGACATGTCCGTGACGTGAAGAAGCCCGTCGATGCCGCCGAGGTCGACGAACGCGCCGTAGTCCGTGATGTTCTTGACGACGCCGCGGAGGATGCGGCCGTCCGCGAGAGCCTCCTGCGCTTCCTTCCGCTTCACGTCGGCGATCTCGTCGAGGAGCGCCTTGCGGGAGAGGACGATGTTGCCGCGCTTGCGGTCGAGACCGACGACCCGGAATTCCAGCTCGCGCCCCTTGAGGACGTCGAGGTTCTTCAGGGGGCGCGAGTCGGCGATGGAGCCGGGCAGAAACGCGCGGACGCCGATGTCGACGGCGAGGCCCCCCTTGACCCTCTCGAGCACCCGCCCCTTGACGGACGCTCCGGTCTTGAACGCGTCCTCCACCATGTCCCATGCGCGGTTCCGGACGGCTTTCTCGTGCGAGAGGAGGACGTAGCCGGAGTTGCTCTCCGTCCGCTCGAGGATCGCCTCGATCTCGTCGCCCGGCTGCGGCAGCCGGTCCGGCGGGAGGGAGGCGAACTCATGCCGGGGGATCATCCCCTCCGACTTGTACCCGATGTCCACGAGGATCTCGTCGTTCGTCACCTGCACGACCCGGCCGCGGATCAGCTCTCCTTCCCGCAGCGTTCGTTCGCTCTCGGCCAGAAGCTTCGCGAACTCGCCGGTGTCGGCGGGCTCCTCGTACTTCGGTCCGGGGCCTTTCCTTGGGTCGATGGGTGACATGGATGCGCGCTCCTTCGCTCGGTGGATTGAGCGGCGGACTAAGTTGCCGACGGACAAAGAATTAGCCCGGCCGAATCGCAGATGTTAGTCGCTGGCGGGGGGAATGGTCAACCGGTAGCGCCGCGGACGTGCGAGAGGAGGCTCCCGACGACCTCGTCCACCGTCATCTCCGAGGTGTCCACGACGACGTAGCTCGCGTCGTGGCGCAGCGGCGAGTCCTCGCGGGTCGCGTCAGCGCGGTCCCGAACTTCCATCTCGGCGAGGACCTTCTCGTAAGGCTGAGGCGTTCCCCTGGCCTCGAGCTCGAGCGCCCGGCGCCGGGCCCGCACGGCGGGCGTCGCAGTGAGGAAGAACTTGTGCGGCGTCTCCGGAACCACTTTCGTTCCGATGTCGCGCCCCTCGAGGACGCCGCCGGAGCCGAGGGCGAGCTGCCGCTGCATTCCGGCGAGCCGCCGGCGGACGCCGGGGATCGCCGAGACGGCGGACGCGTACATCGAGATCTCGGGCGTCCGGATCTCTTTCGAGACGTCCTCTCCGTCGAGGAAGGTCCTCGCGCCGGCCGCGCTTCCCGACACGGAGACCGTCACCCGCTCCGCGATCGTCACGACGGCGCCCCGGTCCGGGATCGGGAGGACGATCCCCTGCCTCTTCGCGGCGACGCCGACCGCCCGGTACATAGCTCCGGTGTCGAGATAGGCGATGCCGAGACGGGTCGCGAGCTCTTTGCCGACCGTCGACTTGCCGACACCCGAAGGCCCGTCGATCGCGACGATCATGGTGTCCCTTTCCCCGGATCGAAGAGGCCCGCACGTCCGATCTCGTCGAGCACGCCAAGGAACCGCCGGTTCTCGCCGTGGGTCCCGACGGAGACGCGGAACGCGCGGGGAAAGCCCCATCCGGCCAGCGGCCGGAGGATGACGCCGCGCCTCGCGAACTCCCGCTCGAGCGGGGCGAACGGGACGGGGACCTCGACGAGGAGGAAGTTCGCCACCGAGGGCCAGGGGTTCAGCCCGCGGAGGAGGAGTTCGCGGAAGAGGAAGTCCCGCTCCTCGACGACGAGGGCGCGTGTCCGCCACGCGTGCTCGTCGTCGAAGAGCGCGGCTGTGGCGGCGGCCTGGGCGACGCTCGTCGTGTTGAAAGGCTCCCGCACCTTTTCGAGCGCGGGGGCGACGTCCTCGGAGGCGAAGCCGTAGCCGATCCGGAGGCCCGCGAGCCCCGCGATCTTCGAGAAGGTCCGGAGGACGACCATCGGGAATCCGCGGGCGAGGAACTCGAGCCCGTTCGGGTAGTCCGGAACCACTTCGTCGGCGAACTCGAAGTACGCCTCGTCGAGAAAGACGAGGACGTGCGGCGGAAGCTCGTCGAAGAACGCGGCGAGCTCCTCACGCGGGACGTACGAGCCGGTCGGGTTGTTCGGGTTCGCGATCGCGACGACCTTCGTCGCGTCGCCGACCCGCCGGAGGAGCGCCGGAAGGTCGGGCTTGAGCCCGGCGAACGGCGAGGGGACCTCGACGAGAGTCCCTCCCGCTCGATGCGTCGCGACCGGGAACATCCGGAAGATCCCCTGCGGGACGACGACCTCGTCGCCCGGCTCGACGTACGTCCGGATCGTGATGTCGATCAGCTCCGAGCCCCCCGCGCCGAGAACGATCTGGCTCACGGGGACTCCGTGGCGCGCGGAGATCGCCCGCTTGAGCAACGTCCCCGAGCCGTCCGGGTAGCGGTGGACCTCCGGGAGCGCCCGGGCCGCCGCCTCGATGGCCCGCGGAGACGGCCCGAGCGGGTTCTCGTTCGACGCCAGCTTCACGGCACCGCGAATCCCGTACTCGGCTTCGACCTCCTCGATGGGGCGCCCCGGAAGGTACGGCGCGAGCGTGCCAATGCAGGGGCGGGCCGCGGGGCGGAGCGCCGGTCTCACGTCTGCGAGTCCTCACGCCGCCTCTGGCGCACCGAGCGGGCGGAGCGGGGGCGGGGCGCGGAAGGTATCGCCCGCAGTGCGGCGACCTCCCCGGGCTCGAGGTCGCGGAAGCCCCCCGGCTTGAGGGCCTTGTCCCGGATCGGCCCGATCGCGACGCGGCGAAGCTTCGAGACGGGATGTCCCACCGCGGCGAACATCCGCCGGATCTGGCGGGATCGCCCCTCGCCGAGGATGACGCGCAGCCACGCGTTCCCCCCGGCCCCGTTCCTCTCCGGCGTCGTCTCGACGACCTCCATCGCCGCCGGGGCCGTCCTCACGCCGTCGTCCAGCGTGATGCCGCGCCGGAGCCGGTCGAGCTGCGCGGGCGTCGGGATCCCGGAGACCTTCACCTCGTACTCCTTCCGGCAGCCGCCGGAGGGGTGAGTCAGTTTCTGGACGAGGGCGCCGTCGTTCGTCAGGAGGAGCAGTCCCTCGGAGTCCGTGTCGAGCCGCCCCACCGCGACGACGCGCTCCCCGACGCGGTTCCTGAGGAGCGCAAAGACGGTCGGACGCCCCTCCGGATCGTCGCGCGTCACGACGACGCCCCGCGGCTTGTTCATGAGGACGTAGCGGTGGACCGATGGAAGCCGGAGGAGCTTCCCGTCCACCTTGACGTGGTCCGTCGCGAGGTCGGCCTTGGTACCCAGCTCGGTGACGACCCGCCCGTTCAGCGTGACGCGCCCCTCAAGGATCATCGTCTCCGCGGCGCGGCGGGAGGCGACCCCGGCGGCGGACAGCAACTTCTGAAGACGCTCAGCCGGCATCGGCATCCTCCTTCGGCTCTTCCTCCCGCGCCTCGTCCGCCGGGAAGAGCTCGGTCTGCGCCGGGTCCGCCGCCGCCGGCGTCTCGATGCCGTAGAGCGCCTCCAGCTCCTCCGGCCTGGGAAGCTCCGAGAGCTCGCCGAGGCCGAAGTGGACGAGAAACTCGTTAGTCGTCCTGTAGAGGAAGGGCGTCCCGACGACCGGCTTTCTCCCCGCCGTCGTGATGAGCTTGCGGTCGAGAAGAGTCCGGATCGAGGAGGCGGAATTGACGCCCCGAAGGTCCGCGATCTCCGGCGCCGTGATCGGCTGACGGTACGCGACGATCGCGAGCGTCTCGAGGCTCGCCATCGAGAGCTTCGTCCGCCCGTCCATCCCGAGAAGGCGGCGGATCGGGACGTCGAACTCGTTCCTCGCGACGAGCCGGACGCCGCCGGCGACGCGGTCGAGTATCACACCGCGCCCGTCTGCCTCGCAGCGCCGCTCGATCTCGGCGAGGGCGGCCTCGACCTCCCCGGGGAGGAGCTCCGCGGCCTCCGCCAGCTTCTCGGGCGTGGCGGGCCTGCCGGACGCGAAGAGCAGCGCCTCCACGAGGGCGGCCGGGGCCTGCGGTGTCTTCGGCTCGTCGGACACCTAGCGGTAAACCTCCTGATAGGAGTCCAGCGAGACGTCCTCGCCCGTCGTCTCGAGATAGATCTCGGCGAACTCCCCGCTCTGAAGCGCGCGGACGATCCGGAGCCGGAGGAGCTCGAGGACGGCGAGGAAGACGGCGATCGCCTCCGCCCGGCCGGTGAGCGATGCGAAGACTTCCGTCAGGGGCGTCGGTGCCGAGGCGCTCTTCACACGCGTGAGCATCTCCCCCATCTTCTCGCGGATCGAGAACTTCTGGTGCTGGATCTCGAGCGCCGGCGGGTGCAGAGCCTTGTAGCGGTCGAGAACGCCGCGGAAGAGGGTCAGCAGGTCGAAGAGGGAGACCTCGGAGAGGTCCGTCTCCTCCTCGTCCGTTCCGTCGAGCCGGAGCGGAGGACGTGCCCAGAGCCCGAGGCGCTCAGCCTCCATCTCGTGCAGCGTCTCGGCCACGCCCTTGTACTTCCGGTACTCGAGGAGCCGCCGGACCAGTTCGTCCCGCGGGTCCTCGAGGGGCGTTCCGTCCGGGGAGACCGGGCGCGGCAGGACGAGCTGCGACTTGATCTGGACGAGGAGCGCCTCCATGTAGAGAAACTCCGCCGCAACCTCCAGGTCGAGGTCCTGCATCAGGACGAGGTACTCGTGGTACTGGCGGCAGATCTCGGCGACCGGGATGTTCTTCAGGTCCAGCTCGTTCTTCCGGACGAGGTGGAGGAGGAGATCCAACGGCCCCTCGAAGGTCGGGAGCCGCACGGGGTACGGCTGGACCAGCTCGATGCCGGGAGGGACGGGAATGCGGACGCCTTCCGCCATCACAGAAGGTTCATGGCGCCCGAGACCCTGTCCATCGTCCGGGCCGCGATCTCCCGTGCCTTCGCGCTGCCGCTCTCGAGGACGTCCCTCACGAAATTCTTCTTCGAGAGGATCTCCGCCCGCTTGTGGCGGATCGGCTCGAGGGCGGCGTTCATGTTCCGGATCAGGTGTTTCTTGCAGTCGACGCAGCCCCGGGCGGCCGTCCGGCATTCGCGGTCGACCTCGGCGACCTCCCCTGGAGGCGAGTAGAGCTGGTGGAAGGGAAACAGATTGCAGATGTCGGGGTCGCCGGGGTCGCTCCGGCGGGCGCGGCCCGGGTCGGTCACCATCGACATCACCTTCTTCTCGACGTCGGCCGCGGAATCGGAGAGGGCGATCGCATTGTTGTAGCTCTTGGACATCTTCCGGCCGTCGAGACCCGGAACTTTCGGCGTCGCCGTGTAGAGGGCCTGCGGCTCGGGGAAGACGTCCCCGTAGAAACCGTTGAAGCGTCGGACGATCTCGCGGCAGATCTCGAGATGGCTCTCCTGGTCCTTCCCGACCGGGACGCAGTCGGCGAGGTAGAGGGCGATGTCGGCCGTCATGAGGACCGGGTAGCCAAGGAAGCCGAACGTCCCGAGGTCCTTCTCGCGCAGCTGCTCGATCTGCTCCTTGTAGGTCGGCACCCGCTCCAGCCAGCCAAGCGGCGTGATCATTCCGAAGACGAGAGCCAGCTCGGCCGTCTGCGGTACGCGCGACTGAACGAAGATGACCGATTTCTCCGGGTCGAGCCCCACGGAAAGCCAGTCCGTCGCGGCCTCCAGGGTCGCTTCGCGGATGGCCGAAGTGTCGGCGTAGTCCGTCGTCAGGGCGTGAAGGTCGGCGATGAAGTAGTGGCAGCGGTAGTCGTCCTGGAGGTCGACCCAGCTCTTCACGGCGCCCCAGTAGTTGCCGAGGTGGACGCGGCCGGTCGGCCGGAGACCCGAGAGGACGCTCTTCTTCCGGGCTTTCACGAGAGGATCCAGAGCATCCCGTGAAGGACGAGATTGCTGACGGGGATCATGATCATGCGAAGAACTCCCGTGAACATCGCGACGAAGAGGATGAGGAA
>JBBIPB010000084.1:0-11317 GCA_037443065.1 Acidobacteriota bacterium
CGCCTCGAAGAGAAGCTCCGGAAGACCGAAACCGCAGACGCGAAGAAGTGAGGACACACGCCGCGGCAAGCCCTCGTGCGCTACGGGTTGCAGGTTCGGCCATCGTCTCGGTGGTTTTTTCCCTAGAAGGTGGATGCGGCAGCGGGGGTCCGACTCCCGCGTCGAGGAGCGCCGAGGCGGCTGCTGGCGCTGCGGCGTCCCCCTCTTCCTCGCTCAACGAAATCTCTTCTTCCGTCCTCGCGGCCTACGAGAGCGTGCGTCTGCGCGCGTGGGATCCCTCCCGCCGCTTCAAGGCGCTCTTCAGGGCGGAGGCGTCGCCGAAGATCGGCGCGATCGGCCGCGGGTGGCTTTCCGTATGGTGGGACGGGGCAAGCGGGTCCCTCGCCTGGCGCTCCTCGGCGCCGATTGCCGGCGGAGGAAGAGGAGGGTTTCTGAGTAAGGTGAACGGGGTGGGCGGCGACCCGGAGTCTGAGTCGCCCGTGCCGGGCCATCTGGCTGCCGCCGATGTCATGGCCTGCATCCTCGGAGTTCCGGAAGCCCCCGCCTCGCCCGCATCACCATTCGAAGAAACGCCGAAGGGTCTTCGGCTGCGCATCGACGGCTCGAACCGCTCCGCGCTGATCGACAAGGACGGGAGGCCGATCGAGCTCGTGTTCCCCGGCGGGGAGGTCGTGAAGCTCCAGCCCGGCGACGGGGTCCCCCGGCGCATCGAGGCGAAGGGCCCGCGCGGGCGGGCCGTCCTCACGCTCGAGAGCTACGGCCCGTGGCCGCTCGGGGAAGAGGTTCCGCCTCCGTGACGGACGCACGCGAGGGCCTGAGCGTCACGTCGTTCGCGAAGATCAACCGCGACCTGCGCGTGCTCGGAAAGAGACCGGACGGCTTTCACGAGCTGGACACGGTCTTTCAGACAGTGGACCTTTCGGAGGAAATTCAATTCTTCTTAGAAAGTGAAGAGGGCGCGGGCAAGGTCTCGCTTTCCATTGAAGGCGCTGATCTGCCTGCGGACGACACCAATCTCATCGTCCGAGCCGCCGGCGCGCTCCGCGAGAAGTTCGGGTTGCGCCGCGGTGCCCGCATTCACCTTTCAAAGAGAATCCCCATCGGCGGCGGGCTCGGGGGCGGCAGCTCGAACGCGGCTGCGACCTTGAGGGCGCTGTCCGAACTCTGGAAACTCTCCCCGACCGAGGCGGATCTGACTTCGATCGCCGCCTCCCTCGGCTCCGACGTCCCGTTCTTTCTCCTCGGCGGCCGTGCCCGCGGCCGCGGCCGCGGGGAGGCCTTGACGCCGCTGCCCGACGGACCGCAGGAGTGGGTCGTCCTCGCCTTTCCGCCCTTTTCCCTTTCCACGGCAGAGGTTTACGGCCGTGTGAGGTCGCGCTCCTTGACGGGAAGTCCTTCTGCCACTAAAGTTTCCGGTTCCGAGACCGGTGGCGGGCCGGAACGGAATGATCTCGAGCGGGCGGCGGAATCTCTCAGTGGGGAATTGCGTCGCATCCGGTCCGCGCTCGCGGGAGCAGGTGCGCGCAGCGCCCGGCTCTCCGGGAGCGGCTCGACCGTGTTCGGGACGTTCGGGACGAGAGAAGAGGCTTCGCGGGCGGAAGAGTCGCTCGAGGGGCTCAAGAGAGAGACGAAGGCCGAGATGGTGATCGTGAAGACCGTTTCCCGGGCCGAGTTCGCGCGCCGCGCGGCTCCTGTCCGGCTCGCGCCACGCGGATGAGACCCGTCTGCGCGAGAATCCACGCGAGGCTTCCGGATGGGGAGTCGACAAGTGGTAAGTCAGCGGTCTTTGGAACCGCCTACCGGAGGTTCGAATCCTCCCTCCCCAGCCATTTCCTGCGCCGCCACGCGGGCAGAACGAAGACGTAGATGGAACGGTTCGCGTACGGGGATCTGAAGGTCTTCGGAGGCCGGGCCCACCCGGCGCTGACGGGCGAGATCTGCCGCAACCTCGGGCGCGAGGCCGGCCGGGTCACGCTCTACAACTTCTCCGACGGCGAGAACTACTGCCAGATCGACGAGAACGTCCGCGGCGCGGACGTCTTCATCGTGCAGCCCACGGGCCCCCCGGCGAACCACAACATCATGGAACTTCTGATCATGCTCGACGCCTTCAAGCGCTCCTCGGCGTCGCGCGTGACGGCCGTCCTCCCGTACTACGGGTACGCCCGGCAGGACCGCAAGGACAAGCCGCGCGTTCCGATCACGGCGAAGCTCACGGCCGACCTCATCACGGCCGCGGGCGCGGACCGGGTGCTGTGCATCGACCTGCACGCCGCGCAGATCCAGGGCTTCTTCAACATCCCGGTCGACCACCTCTTCGCGGCGCCCGTTCTCCTCGACGCCATCCGCGACTCGAGCCTCGACCCGCTCACGGTCGTCTCTCCGGACGCCGGCGGCGTCGAGCGTGCCCGCGCCTTCGCGAAGCGCCTCGGCGCCGGCCTCGCGATCGTCGACAAGCGGCGAAAGGGGAAGAACGAGGTCGAGGTCCTCCACGTCATCGGCGACGTCAAGGACCGCAACGTGATCGTCGTCGACGACATCATCGACACGTCCGGAACGCTCATCAGCACGGTGATCGCCCTCAAGGACTCCGGCGCGCGCCGGATCTTCGCGGGCTGCGTGCACGCCGTCCTCTCCGGCCCCGCCATCGACCGCATCAACGGCAGCCCGATCGAGCGCATCTTCTGCGCGAACACGCTTCCGCTCGACGAGAAGCTCGCCCGCTGCCCGCTCTTGAGCCCGCTCTCGATCGCCCCGCTCCTCGCCGAGGCGATCCAGCGCATCCACCAGGGAGCTTCCGTCAGCTCGTTGTTCGTCTAGAACCCGCCCCCAGGCCGGACCGCACGCCAGGGAAATTCCTCCCGGACCGTGCGCCCGAAGAAAGGAACCATGCTCCAGGAAAACATCGTCGTCGAAGTCGAGAAGAGGGACGTCACCGGCAAGAACGCCGCGAACCGCCTCCGGGCCAGCGACCTGATCCCCGCCGTTCTGTACGGCGGCACCAAGGAAATGGGGAACTTTCCCCTCACGGTGCCCCGCAAGACGCTCGCGACCCTCCTCAACAAGGGCCTGCACGGCAACGCGATCTTCAAGCTGCAGCTCAAGGGCACGGACCAGCAGCGCTACGTGATGATTCGCGACCTCGCGCTCGACCCGATCACGCGCAACATGCTGCATGTGGACTTCGTCCGCGTCCTGCTCGACAGGAAGCTCCGCGTCAAGAGCGACGTCGAGGTCGTCGGAATCGCGGCGGGCGTCAAGGAAGGCGGCATCCTGAACATCGTGACGCACGAGGTCCTCATCGAGTGCCTCCCGGCCGACATCCCCGAGTCGATCAAGATCGACGTCTCCGAGATGAAAATTCACGACTCGTTCCGCGTCTCCGACCTCAAGGTCGGCGACAAGATCAAGGTCCTCGAGAGCGCGGGCCGCGTCCTCGCGCACGTCGGCGTGCCGAAGGCCGAGGAAGTCGTGGCCGCCGTCGCGGCCGTTCCGGGCGCCGAGGGCGCCGCCGCCGCGCCGTCCGCCGAGCCCGAGGTGATCAAGAAGGGCAAGAAGGACGAGGAAGGCGCCGAGCCTGCCGCGGCCGGAGCGAAGGCTCCCGCAGCCGCCCCGAAGGCCGAGAAGAAGGACAAGAAATAAGCACGGACGGGCTGTTCCTCGTGGTGGGACTCGGCAACCCCGGCGACCGGTATTCCGGGACGCGGCACAACGTCGGATTCGACGTCGTGCAGGCGTTCGCGGAGAAGGCCGCCGGCGGCCCGCCGCGCCTCGACCGGCTCGACTGCCGCGCACTGACGGGGCGCGTCCGGGTGGGGGACCGCTCCGTCCTCGTCGCGAAGCCCCAGACGTACATGAACGCGTCGGGGGAGTCCGTGAAGGGCCTCGCCGTCAAGTACGACGTCCCGCTCGACAGCCTCGTCGTCGTGTCGGACGACGCGGCGCTGCCGGTCGGGACGATCCGCATCCGGCGGTCGGGTTCCTCGGGCGGCCAGAAGGGCCTGCAGTCCGTGATCGATTGCTTCGGCACGAACGAGTTTCCCCGGCTCCGTCTCGGGGTGCGCGGGGAGAATTTCCAGCCCGGTGAGCCGCTCGACGCGTACGTCCTGTCCCGTTTCTCGAAGAAGGAGCGCCCCGCGATCGACGCCGCGATCGGCGCCGCCTGCGACGCGCTCACCGTCATCGTCACCGACGGCGTCGACGTCGCCATGAATCGCTTCAACCGTTCGTCCGAGGAATCCGCTTCGGCGAGCTGAATCAACCTTGGCTCGGCGCCGGACCAGAGGTCCACAGCCGCGCCTCGCGACGGGACTCCCGCCGCGATCCAGAAGGAGGAAACCCCGTGGCCACCCCGACCCCGCAACGACAGTACGACATGGTCTTCCTGGTCGTCCCCGAGAAGGACGAGGCCGGCACCCAGGGCGTCGTCGAGGAATTCCGCAAGCTCCTCATCGACCACGGCGCCACGATCGAGAAGGACGAGACGATGGGCCGCCGCCGCCTCGCCTACACGATCAAGAAGAAGAACGAGGCGACGTACCACAACTTCCTGTTCCGCGGCTCGGCGGCCTGCGTCGCCGAGGTCCAGCGCAAGCTGCGCCTCTCGGAGGACGTCCTTCGCTTCCTGACCGTCCGCATCGACGAAGAGGTCAAGCACGGCCTCAAGGTCGCCCGCAACACCAAGCCGCGCCGCCCGCGCCCCGAGATCTCGGACGCGCCGATGGCGGCCCCCGCCGCTCCCGTGGCCCCCGAGGCCGCGGAAGGGCGCGAGTAGGAGCCCGCAATGGCCGCACCCGTCCGCAAGCCCGCCAAGAAGAAGTTCTTCGTCCGCCGCAAGCGCGTCTGCAAGTTCACCGTCGAGAAGATCGGCTACATCGACTTCAAGGACGTGAAGCTCCTCGCGGGCTTCGTCCCCGAGCGCGCCAAGATCCTCCCGCGCCGCATCAGCGGGACGTCCGCGTTCTACCAGCGCAAGCTCGCCACGGCGATCAAGCGCGCGCGGTACCTGGCGCTGCTTCCCTACGTGTCTGATTAGGAAATCGTTCTCCGCCTTCTGGGGGGCGCTCGCCGCGGCCGTGACCGCGGCGGCGCCGCCCTTCGGCATCTTCCTGCTGCCGTTCGCGGCGGGGCGTCTCGGCGTCGCCGCGCTCACGACGGAGCGTCTCGCGTGGGGCTTTCTGCTCCCCGCCTGCGCGCCGCCGCTCGCGCTTCTCCTCGGCACGATCCTCGCGCCCGGGGCCGCCGGCCCCGCGTTCGTCCTCGCAACGGCGTTCGTCTCGCTGCCGGCCGCCGCGCTCTACGTCACGGGCCAGGGCGGGCTGCGGCGCGACCGCGCCCTCCTCGTCGTCTTCGCCGTCACGGGAATCGGCGCCCTCGCGGCGCTTCTCGGGATGGACGTCGCGACCGGGAGCGACCCCGGCAAGGTCGTCGCCGCCCGCTGGGCGGCGGCGGTCCCGGAGCTCCTCGCGAACTACCGCTCGAGCGGCTGGGGAGAGTCCTCCCTCGCCGCGGTTTCGCGGCTCTTCGAAGTCGTCCGGCTGGCCCTGCGGGACCAGCTCCCCGGCCTCGTTCTCGCGGTCGCGATGGCGCACGCCGCCCTCGTGGTCTACGGCTTCTCGCGGGCCAGCGGCATCGCCGGGGCCGACTGGGAGGACGTCTCCTTCAGCCGCTTCCGGACGCCGCTCGCCGCGGCGGCCCTGTTCGTGCCCGCGGGCCTCCTCGCCGCGCTCGGGGGTCCCGACCTGCGCCGACCGGCCGTGGACGTCCTCGCGCCGCTCACCGTCTTGTTTTTTCTGCGGGGCCTCGCCATAATCCGCGCTCTTCTCGACCGGGGAAGAGCCGGCCTTCTGGGCCGGGCGCTCGTTTACGCGCTGGTCTTTCAGATGCCGTTCCCCTTCCTTCTGGCGCTCGGAGGCCTGTTCGACGAGTTCGTCGACTTCCGGGCGCGGCTCGACCGGATTCCGCCGGCCGAAGGCGGGCCGCCCGGCTTCTGAGACCGGTGGAACACATGAAGAACTTAGGAGTCCCGCGATGAAACTGGTTCTGACCGACGACGTGAAAGGTCTGGGGCACCGGGGCGACGTCGTGACCGTCGCCGACGGGTACGGCCGCAACTTCCTGCTGCCGAAGACGCTCGCCTACCCGGCGACGCCCGGCAACGTGAAGCGCCTGGAGCAGGAGAAGAAGCGTTACGACACCCGCGTCGCGAAGGAGAAGGAGCAGGCCGAGGCGATCGCGAAGTCCGTCGAGGGGACGAAGATCGTCCTGCACAAGAAGGCGGGCGAGGGCGACCACCTCTACGGCTCGGTCACCGCGACGGAAGTCGCCGACGGCCTCGCCGCGAAGGGGATCACGATCGACAAGCGGCGCGTCGAGCTCGAGGAGCCCATCAAGCGCCTCGGGTCGCACACGGTCCACGTCAAGATCCACAAGGACGTGACGGTCGCCGTCCTCGTCGAGGTCCTTCCGCTCAACCAGTAAGCCGGACCCGAACGCGATTCACGAGAGCCGGGCTGAGGCCCGGCTCTTTTTCTTCGCGCGGCGGCCGTCCCGTACAATCGCGACACGGTCTCATGACGCTCGCCGCGGGAACCCGTCTCGGCCCCTACGAAATCCTCGCTCCGCTCGGCGCGGGGGGGATGGGAGAGGTCTACAAGGCGAAGGACCCTCGCCTCAATCGCGATGTCGCCATCAAGGTACTGCCGGGGGATTTCTTAGAAGGTGAAGAGAGGAAGGAGAGGTTCGGGCGCGAGGCGACCCTCTTGGCGAGCCTCAACCACCCCGGGATCGCCGCCATCTACTCATTCGAAGAAATTCCCGGCTCTCCTCCCGTTTCCTTCTTTCTCGTCATGGAGCTGCTCGAGGGCGAGACGCTCCGCGCGCGGCTTGCGGGCGGGGCGTTGCCCGTGCGCAAGGCCGTCGATTACGGCGCGCAGATCGCCCGCGGGCTCGCGGCCGCTCACGAGAAGGGCGTCGTCCACCGCGACCTCAAGCCCGAGAATCTCTTCGTCACGAAGGACGGCCGGGTCAAGATCCTCGACTTCGGCCTCGCGAAATCCGTTGAGGCCGGCGCGGGGTCCGGCGGGACGAACCTGCCGACGCAGTCGAAGGGCACGGAGCCGGGTGCCGTCCTCGGGACGCTCGGGTACATGTCGCCCGAGCAGCTGCGCGGCCTCCCGGCGGACCACCGGACGGACCTCTTCAGCTTCGGCGCGGTCCTCTACGAGATGCTGTCGGGCCGGAAGGCGTTCCGGGGCGATACGGCGGCGGATACGGTCTCGGCGATCCTTCGGGAAGAGCCCCCGGAGCTCTCCGCGACCAATCGGACAATCCCGCCTGCGCTCGAGCGCATCGTGCGACACTGCCTCGAGAAGAGCTCGGACGAGCGGGCGCACTCCGCCCACGACCTCGCCTTCGACCTCGAGTCGTTCTCGACGGCGTCGTCGGGCCCGGCGGCGTCCTCGGTTCCCCGAATCGCGATCCGCCGGCCTTCGGCGGGAACGCTTCTCGCGGCCGCGGCGTGTCTCGCCGCGGGTGTTGCAGGCGGAGGGCTCCTGTGGAAGCGGGCACCGGACGCGCCGCCGACATTTCACCGCCTCACGTTTCGGCGCGGGAACGTCCTCTCCGCGCGCTTCGCTCCGGACGGCCGGACGATCGTCTACGGCGCGGCGTGGGGCGGCGCGCCTTCGGAGGTCTTCACGGTGAGGACGGAGGGCCCGGAGTCGCGTCCGCTGGGTCTTCCGAATTCGACGGTCGCGTCCGTTTCCTCCGCGGGCGAGCTCGCGATCCTGTCGCGCGAGGGGCTGACCGACAACAGCCGTTGGGCGACGCTTTCCCGCGTGCCGCTCTCGGGCGGCGCGGCGCGCCCGCTCCTCGAGGAGGTCACGGACGCGGACTGGACTCCGGACGGCAAGGACCTCGCCGTGGTCCGGAACCGCGAGGGAGGTGGCCGGCGGATCGAGCTGCCGGCAGGCCGGCTCCTCTATGAATCGCCGAGTCGAGTCGGCGCTCTGCGCGTTTCCCCGGATGGCTCGAGCGTGGCCTTCTCCCAAGAGGAGGAAGACGACCGCTCGTCGCTCCGGGTCGTCGACCGCGCCGGGAAAGTCCGAACGCTCGCGGGTCCGATGGTTGTGTTCTCAGGACGGTTCGCGTGGAGCGCGTCTGGCCGCGAGGTCTTTTACTTCGGCGGCCGCGACCGGCAGGATGCGGCGCTCAGGGCCGTCGATCTCGGCGGGAGAATCCGGACGCTCTACCGTTCGACAGGGTCTCTCTTCGTCCACGACGTGTTTCCGGACGGGCGGATGCTGCTCGAGCACGCCGCGAGCGTGCGCGGGATCATGTTCGCCCGCACGGGAGACAAGGCCGAGAGGGATCTCTCGTGGTTCGACGGGTCGCACGTCGTCGCCGTCGCGGCCGGAAGCCAGGCGATTCTCTTCAACGAGGCCGGGGAGGCGATCGGCGGGCGGCCCCAGGCGTTCTTTCGGAAGACGGACGGCTCGCCCGCCGTGCGGCTCGCGGACGGCGAGGCGCTCGCCCTCTCGAGGAACGCGACCCGTGTTCTCCTGCGCGCGGGAGAGGGCCTCACGATCGCGCCCGTGGGCGCCGGTACCCCGGTCCCGGTTGCGCTCGGACCGATCGCCGAGGTCGAGAGCGCTTCGTTCCTTCCGGACGGGAAAGGAATACTCGTGCATGGATCCGAGAAGGGGAGGCCGCTGCGCCACTGGGTCGTCGAGCCTCACGATCCTCCGCGGCCGGTCTCGCCCGATGGCCTGCTCGGAGCGGCCGCGCTGCTTTCGCCGGACGGCCGATCGGCTGTCTGCTGGTCCGCGGACACCTCCGTCCTCGCCGTCCTGCCGATCGAGGGGGGACCCGTTCGTCCGCTCTCCGGGACCGAGTACGACGATCCGCTGGGCTGGACCCCCGACGGCCGCGCGCTCTACGTCCGGCCGAGCCCGGGGCAGGGGCGTGAGATCTACACCCTCGACGTGGCGACGCTCGCGCGTACGAGGTGGAAAACCCTCACGCCGCCGGACCCCGCGAGCGTCCCCACCCTGCCCGAGCTCGCATTCGCGCCGGACGGGTCCGCGTACGCCTACACGTACCAGCGCGTTCTGACTTCCGACCTCTACGTCGTCGAAGGGTTGAAATAGGTCAGTTCAGCGGGCTGCCCTGGGGCGCGAGTTCGGGGCAAGCCGAGGGCCTGGCAGCCTCTTGCTCCCATTTTCCGCTCTCGGGGTCGCGTAAGATCTACGCCAGTGCTCACAAAGATCGTCATTCAGAACTTCAAGAGGTTTGAGCGGGTCGAGATCGATCTGGGGAACCCCGTAATCTTTATCGGACCGAATAATTCTGGGAAGACAACCGCACTCCAAGCGCTCTCCCTGTGGGAGCTCGGAATTCGCAGGTGGTTCGAGAAGAGGGGAGAGGAACCGTCAAGCGCTAAGGAGCGGATTGGGGTCGCGGTTAACCGGAAGGATGTTCTCGCCACACCCGTTCCCAGCGCACTTCTTTTTTGGCGAAACCTCCATGCTCAAGAGGGGTTCTTGGAGGGAGGGACTCGAAAGACAAGGAAACTCCGCATAGACCTTCTCGTGGAGGGGTTCAGCGGAGGGAAGACCTGGTCAGCGGGCCTAGAGTTTGAGTACGTTAACGATGAATCGTTCTTGGTCCGCCCCCTGCGGGAACCTGGTCACGACACGACGTTATCGAAGGATGCGCCCCGCCTAGAAGTGCCTCCTGAGGCTCGGGGGGTACGCGTTGCCTTTCTCCCTCCAATGTCCGGACTCTCCGCCCAGGAGTTTCGGAAAGAGAGCGGGGAAGTGAATGTCCTTATTGGCGAAGGACGGACGGCCGAGGTTCTCAGAAACCTCTGTCATCAGGTCGCAAGGAACGAGCCCGATCGATGGTCGTTGATCGTAAGACGCATAGAACGGCTCTTCCATGTAACTCTGGAGGAGCCGACCTACAAGCCAGAACGGGGCGAGTTGACCATGGATTTCAGAGAGGGCGAACGCGCCACCAAGCTCGACCTATCCTGCTCCGGGCGAGGCCTACAGCAAACGCTCCTACTCCTTTCCTATATGGCCGCAAACCCGCGTACGGTCATTCTGCTGGACGAGCCCGATGCTCATCTTGAGATTCTTCGTCAGAGGCAGATCTACGAGATCCTGTCGGACGCGGCGAGAGAGGACGAGAGTCAGGTTGTAGCCGCGAGCCACTCGGAGATCCTTCTGGATGAGGCTGGCGATCGGGATGTGGTCGTTGCATTCGTCGGACGCCCTCACCGAATTGACGACAAACGAAGTCAGGTGAGGAAGGCCCTCCGGGACATCGGCTTCGATCAGTACTATCAAGCGGAGCAAACGGGTTGGGTGCTCTATCTCGAAGGAGCGACGGACCTGGCAATTCTCCGAGCCTTTGCGGAAAGGCTGAAGCATCCAGCCGCGCCTCTACTTGAACGTCCGTTCGTACACTACGTCGGAAATCAGCCCTCGAAGGCGCGCGACCATTTTTTCGGGTTACGCGAAGCGAAGAGCGATCTGGTCGGGTTGATGAGATTGGACCGTCTGGAAGCGCCGCTTCAATCACACGCTGAACTCTCTGAGGGTATGTGGAAACGGCGCGAAATCGAAAACTATCTCTGCCAGCCCGAGACGCTCGTCGCCTTCGCCAAGAGCCTCACTGATCCCGAGCACGCGGGTACTCTGTTCGATCGAACAGATGAGGAACGGCAGACGCTCGCGATGAAAAACGCGGTTGAGGCCTTTGCGCTTCCAGAGGCGTTGAAGAACCGTTCCGACCGATGGTGGAGTGACATCAAGGCTAGTGACGACTTCCTTGACCGAGTTTTTGAACGGTTCTTTCAGGACCTAGAAATGCCGAATCTGTTCTCTAAGACCGACTACCACCGACTCGTCGCGTTCGTGTCTGAAGACGCACTCGACCCGGAGATCAAGGAAGCACTCGGTCAGATTGTAGAAGTTGCAGGTCGGGCCCGACCCGCGCAGTGATACTTCCATTCACCCCGGAGGGCCGCCGTCCTTCCCGGGCTTCGGGGGCGGCGCCGCGAGCTTCGGGGCGTCCGTGAGCGTGACTTCGTCGCCTTTCGTCTCGCCGCGCTTCGGGGCGTAGATCGCGCGCTGGAGGTACTGCGGGAGATTCGTGACGGCGTGCGGCTGATCGCCGCACATCTCGGTCGGCTGCGTGCCGTTCACGAACGCCATGAGGACGGTCTTCGTGCAGCTCGGCATCGCGCGGTAGCCTGTCGCCTCGTCGACGGGCACGAGGACGACGCCGGGCGGCGTCTCGAAGTCGTCCG
>JBBIPB010000085.1:0-11295 GCA_037443065.1 Acidobacteriota bacterium
CGGTCGACCTCTTCCTTCAGGATCCGGTCGAGGTCGGTCAGATTCACGATCATCCCGTCCTCGGCGTCCACCGAGCCGGAAACGGAGACCTCCAGCTCGTAGTTGTGCCCGTAGCCGGACGGGCTCGCCGCCTCACCGAACGTTTCGCGGTTCCACGCCTCGCTCTTCGCGGGGTTCCAGAGCCTGTGGGCCGCGTTGAAATGGATGGTCCGAGAGAGACAAATCACAACAGGACCAGCAGGAGGAAAACCCACCGGGTTTTCCCCCAGACCCCCTTTCGGGTTACTTCACCTCGAGCAGCTCGACGTCGAAGACGAGCGTGGCGTTCGGCGGAATGGCGCCGGGATAGCCGCGCTCCCCGTAGGCGAGGCTGCTGGGGATCAGAAGTGTCCGCTTGCCGCCGACCTTCATCGTGGAGATTCCCTCGTCCCAGCCCTTGATCACCTGCCCCATTCCGAGCTTGAACGCAAAGGGCCTCTTGCCCACGGAGCTGTCGAACACATTGCCCTTCTTCCCGTTCTCCCAGAACCAGCCCGTGTAGTTCATGACGCAGGTCTGCCCGGCCTTCGGGGCGGCGCCGGTGCCGACGACGGTCTCCTCGTACTGGAGGCCGGAGGGGGTCTTGACCATCTTCGACTCCTTCTTTGCCGGCGCGGCCGGCGGGGAGGCCTTCTCTCCGGCGGGCGCGGTCGCGGTCCAGAGGAGGGCAGCCCCGCAGAGAAGGAGAGACGCGAGCTTCTTCATTTCGGAAATGTTCCTTTCGTTCGAATCGGCCCCGGAGGGCCGGCGCGGAGTCTAGCGCGCCCGCGCCGGAAGCCCGGAGACGACGCGCGCGACCTCCTCGGCGAGCCGCCCGGGGACGACCTCCTGAAGCTCGTACCGGACGCGGACGGCCGGCTTCGTCAGGGCGAGCACGCGCGTCAGGTCGATCGGCGTCCCGACGACGACGACGTCGCACGGCGTCCGCGCGATCGTCTCGCGGAGCTCTTCGATCTGCGCCGGCCCGTACCCCATTGCCGGGAGAATCCCGGCGGCGTTCGGGTACTTCCGGAAGGTCGCCTCGATCGAGCCGACGGCGAAGGGGCGCGGGTCGACGATCTCCGCCGCTCCCGCCCTCTTTGCCGCGACGAGCCCGGCCCCGAAGCTCATGCCGCCGTGCGTCAGCGTCGGACCGTCCTCGACGACGAGGGCCCGCCGGCCCCGGACGAGCTCCGGCCGCTCGCAGACGACCGGCGAGTTGCACCGGAGGACCCGGGCCTTCGGGTTGAGGCGCGATGCCGCCGTCTCGACAAGGTGGATGTTCCCTTCGTCCGCCGTGTCGCACTTCCCGACGAGGATCACGTCCGCCCGGCGAAAGTTCGCCTCGCCCGGGTGATACCCCGTCTCGTGCCCGGGCCGGTGCGGGTCGGCGATGCAGATGTGGAGGTCCGGCGTGTAGAACGGCAGGTCGTTGTTCCCGCCGTCCCAGAGGATGACGTCGGCCTCCGCCTCGGCGCTCCGGAGGATCCGCTCGTAGTCGACCCCCGCGTAGACGACGAACCCCGAGTCGATGAGCGGCTCGTACTCCTCGCGCTCCTCGATCGTGCACTTTTCGCGGTCGAGGTCGGCGTACGCCGCGAAACGCTGGCAGGCCTGCGCCGCGAGGTCCCCGTACGGCATCGGGTGGCGGATCGCGACGACGCCAAGCCCCATCCCCTTGAGGATCCGCGAGAGGTAGCGGGTCGTCTGGCTCTTTCCCGCGCCGGTCCGGACGGCGGTCACGGCGATGACGGGAACCTTCGCCTTCAGCATCGTCCGCGACGTCCCGAGAAGAGTGAAGTCCGCCCCCGCGGCGACGGCGAGCGAGGCGAGGTGCATGACCTGCGGGTGCGCGACGTCGGAGTACGAGAAGACACAGAGGTCCGCCTTTTCCTCGCGGATGAGCCGGGAAAGCTCCTCTTCCGGGACGATCGGGATGCCGTCCGGGTAGAGCGGCCCCGCGAGCGCGGCCGGGTAGCGGCGCCGCTCGATTCCCGGGATCTGCGTGGCCGTGAAGGCGACGACGCGGAAGGCCGGATCGTTGCGAAAGACCGTGTTGAAGTCGTGGAAGTCACGCCCGGCGGCACCGAGGATGACGACGCGACGCACCTTCTGAATCATACGTGCCTCACCGCTCAGATCCTCGCGAGGGAGTACGACCTCGGCTTCGCCACCATGTCGTTCAGCCGCGTCACGTCGGCCCTCGAGCCGATGAAGATCGGGGTCCTCTGGTGATTCTTCTCCGGAACGATGTCGAGGATCCGCATGTGGCCGTCACTCGCGGCGCCGCCCGCAGCCTCCGCGACGGCCGCGAGGGGTGCGGCTTCGTACATGAGGCGAATCTTCCCCTGCGGCCTCGTGCGCGTCGTGGGGTACATGTAGATCCCGCCCTTGAGAAGGATCCGGTGGAAATCCGAGACGAGCGCGCCCGAGTAGCGCGTCGAGTAGGGGCGCCCCGTCGTGGGGTCCCGCTGCAGGACCCACTCGACGAAGAGACGCGCCCCTTCCTCCCATTCCTGGATCGCCCCCTCGTTCGCGCCGTAGTAGACGCCCTTCTCCGGAATCCTCACGTCGGGCTTCGACAGGAGGAACTCCCCGATCCCCGGGTCGAGCGTGAAGACGTGGACCCCCGGATTCCCCTTCGCCGTGTAGACCATCGTCGTCGACGGCCCGTACGAGAAATAGCCCGCGACGACCTGCTCCGTCGAGATACGCGACATGAGGTCGGACTCGGACGAGATCGGGCCGCTCTTCGTCAAGCGCCGGACCGAGAAGATCGACCCGACCCCGCCGTTCACGTCGAGGTTCGAGGAGCCGTCGAGCGGGTCGAGAAAGACGATGTATCTCCCCGCCTGCGTGTTCTCCGGCAGATGCGCCGGGAGGTCCATCTCCTCGGTGACGATGAGCGGGACGAGCTGGCCGTAGGCGAAAGCGTCTAGAAAGATCGCGTTCGCGAGGGCGTCCAGCTTCTGCTGCTCCTCCCCCTGCACGTTCGTCTCCCCCGACGCCCCGAGGACGTCCATGAGGCCCGACGCGGAGAGAAGGCGCGCGATCCGCTTTCCAGCGAGCCCGAGCTGCGACAGCAGGGCCGAGAGCTCGCCGGTCGCCTCGGGGAAAAGGCGCTCGGACTCGAAGAGGTAGCGGTGCAGCCGCATGCCGACGCGCCTGTCGAGTCCCATGGGTCCTCCTGTCTCTTCCTTTCCGAGCCTAGGGACGCCGCCAGCGGCGGCCGTCGCGCGCGAGGAGGGCCACGGCGGCTTCCGGCCCCCAGGTTCCGGCTTCGTAGTTCGGGTGGTCGGTGGGCGGGTTGTCACGCCATGCGTCGAGAACGGGCGTCACGAGCTCCCACGCCGCCTCGACCTCGTCGCGCCGTGCGAAGAGCGTCGAGTCGCCGCTCAGAGCGTCCATCACCAGCCGCTCGTACGCCTCGGGCTGCGACGTGCCGAAGAACTCCGAGTAGTCGAAGTTCATCGTCACGGCGTCGATCTTCATCGTCGTCCCCGGCTGTTTGGCGCCGAACTTCAGCGCGATCCCCTCGTCCGGCTGGATCCGGAGGATCAGCGTATTCGGATCCTGCTGCGCCATCCCGGTCTTCCGGAAGAGGGCGATCGGCGGCGTCCGGAACTGGATCGCGATCTCCGTGACTCTCTTCGGGAGCCGCTTGCCCGCGCGGAGGTAGAACGGCACCCCCGCCCAGCGCCAGTTCTCGACCTGCACCTTCCACGCGGCGTACGTCTCGCGGAGCGACATCGCGTGGACGTCCCGTTCGCTCCGGTAGCCGCCGACGGGCTGCCCGGCGATCGCGCCCGGTCCGTACTGACCGCGGACCGTGTCGTGCAGGATCTCCTCCGGCGTCTGGGGCCGGATCGACTTGAGGACCTTCACCTTCTCGTCGCGGACCGCGTTCGGCTCGAAGGCGACCGGCGGCTCCATCGCGACGAGGCAGAGGAGCTGGAGGACGTGATTCTGGATGATGTCGCGGAGGATCCCCGCCTCCTCGTAGAACTTTCCGCGGCCTTGAACGCCGATCGACTCGGCCACGGTGATCTGGACGTGGTCGACGTACCGCCGGTTCCAGAGAGGCTCGAAAAGGCCGTTTCCGAGCCGGAAAACGAGAATGTTCTGCGTCGTCTCCTTGCCGAGGTAGTGGTCGATGCGGAAGATCTGCCGCTCGCGGAAGACCGTCGCGATGCCGTCGTTCAGCGCACGGGCGGAGGCGAGGTCGCTTCCGAACGGCTTCTCGACGATGACGCGGGACCAGGGACCGCCGTCCACGCGGCAGACCATTCCCGCCTCGCCGAGGTTCCGGATGACGGCCTCGATCGCCGACGGAGGGATCGCGAGGTAGTAGAGGCGGTTTCCGGAAAGGCCGCGGGACGTCTCGAGCGCCTTCAGGCGTTCGTTCAGGTCGGCGTACCTCTTGGGGACCGTCAGGTCGCCGCGAAAGAAGAAGAGGCGCGAGGCGAACGCGTTCCAGACGGTGTCGTCGACGGGCTTCTGCCGGGCGAACTCCGAGACCGCCGCCTTCATCTCGGCCCGGTATGTCTCGTCCGATTCGCCGGTCCGGGCATACCCGACGATGGCGGTCGCGGGGGGAAGCTGCCCGTCCCGGTGAAGCTCGTAGAGGGCCGGAACGAGCTTCCGCCTCGAAAGGTCTCCGGAGCCTCCGAAGATGACGATCGTGGCCGGGTTCGGCGAGGCTCCGCTCATCCCGCGATCTCGCGGACCGCCGCCGCGATCGACGCCCCGTCGAGGCCCATCCGGCGGTAGAGCTCCTTCGCCGGCCCCGACGACGCGTACGCCGTCACGCCGAGCTTTCTCACCCGCGCGAAGAGCCCCCGCTCGTTCAGCCGCACCTGCAGCCACGTGCCGAGCCCCGTCTTCGGGTTGTGGTCCTCGACAGTCACGATCCGGCCGTGCCGCGCCGCGAAGCGGACGTCCTCGTCGGAAAGGTCGCTCCAACACGCCACCGAGACGAGGTCCGGAGCCCGTCCTTCCTTCGCGAGGAGGTTCCACGCCTCGAGGGCGTACGGAAGCATGTTCCCGGCGGCGAGGAGGGTCGCGCCGGCGCCCGGCCGGACGCGGTCCGCAACGCCTGGGTCGAACGCGTAATCGCCCGCGAAGAAGGGAGTGCCGTCCTCGCTGACGATCACGGGGATCTTCGACCGCCCCATGACGATCGCGTCGTTCCCGTGGTGCATCGCCATCCAGCGCACGAGCCGGTCGGTCTGGTTCGGGTCGGCCGGCGTGAAGACCCTCCAGCCAAACGTCGAGTTCAGGAGGCCGAAGTAGTCGATGGAGTGGTGCGTCTTGCCGTCCTCGCCGACGTCGATTCCCGCGTGCGTCACGGCCAGCTTCAGGCTCGTCCCGTTGACGTCGTTCAGCCTCTGCTGGTTGTACGTCTCCGCGACGCCGAACATGGCGAAGTCGCCCCACCAGGCCTGGACGCCCGAGACGGAGAGCGCTCCGCTCACGACGGCCGCGTTGTGCTCGGCGATCCCCCCTTCCAGAAAGCCCGCCGGGTACTTCGCGGCGAAGAGGTCCGTCTTCGTCGACTTCAGGAGGTCGCAGTCGAAGACGGCGATCGGGACCTTCGCGAGGGCGGCCGCATCCCCGACGTCCCGGAGCGCCTGCCCGAAGGCCGTCCGGTTGTCCGTGGAGGCGTCAGCGGCGTAGGTCCGCGCCGCTCCGGCGTCACCGAGGACGACGCTCCCGTCCGGACGCGCGGGAAGGACGGCATGCCAGTCGGGGGCGGGCTTCTTCCGCTCGGCGATCCAGTGGTCGAGGTCGTCGGGAAGGCCGAGGATCGCGAGGGCCCCACGGCAGTTGTCGACGGAGAGCGCCGCGCCGTGCCACGCGTACCCCTCCTTTTCCATGAAGGGGACCCCCTTCGACATGACGGTGTGGCAGGCGACGAGCGTCGGCTTCGGCGCGGAGAGCGCCGAACGAACCGCACGGTAGATCGCCCGGACGTCGTGCCCGTCCACCTCGAAAACGTCCCATCCGTCCGCCCTCCAGTCCCCGAGGATGTCCTGCGGGAGGATCTCGGCGTTGGTGCCCGAGAGCTGGATCCGGTTCCAGTCGAGGAGGGCGACGAGGTTCGTGAGGCGGTACTTGGCGGCGAAGCGCCGCGCCTCGCCGAGCTGCCCCTTCTGCTGCTCTCCGTCTCCCATGCAGCAGAAGACCTTCGCCCCCGTCCCCCGCATCTTCGACGACAGAGCAAACCCCACCGCCGCCGAGAGCCCTTGCCCGAGATTCCCGGTCCCCCACTCGATGCCGGGAACGTCCCGTTCGACGTGCCCCTCGAACGGCGAGCCGGGGCGGCGGAAGCCGACGAGCGGAAGGCCGGCGTCGAAGAAACCGAGGCGGGCGAGCGCGGAATAGGCCGCGGGCGACGTGTGGCCGTGAGAGACGACGACGCGGTCTCGGCCGGGAGCGAAGGGGTTCCCCGGGTCGACGTGCGCGAAGCCCCAGAGGACGAGCTCGAAGTCGATCGAGGACATCGAGCCTCCGGGATGACCGGAGGCCGCAAGCGTCGTCATCTTCAGGATGTCACCCCGGCAGAGCCGGCCCAGCTCCGCGAGGCGGTCGGCCTGCGCGTCGGAGAGCTCGGAGGGACCGAAGTCGCCGAGGATCACGCGCGCACCCCCGCCCTCGGCGCGGCCGCCCTGCGGCGCGCCTCGATCGTGGCGAGGAGGTCGTCGTAAGACTTCGCGAAGGCGACGACGCCGTCAGCCTGGAGCTTCTCCCCCAGCGTCTCGACGTCGAGGCCGAATGAGTGAAGCGTCTTGAGGACCTTCCGCGCCTCGTCGACTCGTTCGAGAACGGAGTCTCCCGGGCATTTCCCGTGGTCGAGGAGGGCATCGAGGGTCTTCTCCGGCATCGTGTTGACCGTATCGGGACCGATCAGGCTCTCGACGTAGAGAAGGTCGCTATAGGCCGGGTTCTTCGTCCCCGTGGAGGCCCAAAGCGGGCGCTGGACGCGCGCCCCCTTCGCCGCGAGCGTCCGGAACTCCGCGCCGCCGAAGATGTCCCGGTAGTCCCGATAGACGACCTTCGCGCTCGCGAGGGCCGCCTTGCCTTTCAGCGACTCGAGCGCCGTCTTCTCCGCGCCACCGGCCTTCGCCATCTTCTCGTCGAGGAGCCTGTCGACGAGCGTGTCGACCCGGGAGACGAAGAACGAAGCGACCGAGGCGACCTTCGAGAGATCTCCCCCCTTTGCGGCGAGATCCGCGAGGCCGCCGATGTAAGCGCCGGCGACGTCCCGGTAATGCGCGCGGTTGAACATGAGCGTCACGTTGACGGAGATGCCGCTCCCGACGAGCCGCTGGATCGCCGGAATCCCTTCCCGCGTCGCCGGCACTTTGATAAAGACGTTCGGCCTCCCGAGGAGCTTCGAGAGCCGCGTGGCCTCCCTGACGGTCTCCTCCTCCCGGTGGGCGAGCGACGGGAGGACCTCGAGCGAGATCCATCCGTCTTCGGGGTTGGCCCGGTTCTGCGGAGCGAAGAGGTCCGCGCCCCGTGCGATGTCGTGCCGGGTCAGCTCGTCGTAAATCGTGAACGCGTCGGCCCCGGCCGCGGCCCGCCGCGCGATGGCGGCGCTGTAGTCCCCCTCGTTCTTCTCGATCGCCTGCCCGAAGATCGTCGGATTCGAGGTGACGCCGTAGACGGTCCCCGCGCCGATCCAGCCCGCGAGCTGCCCGGACGTGATCATCCGGTCCGAGATGCTGTCCATCCAGACGGCCTGGCCGCGGCGGCGGTATTCGACCGGGACGCTCATTCTGATCCCTCCTCCCTCGATCCTATTACGCCGGAGCGCCGTCCCGGGGATGCGGAAAGGTCACGCCGTGACGGGCGGGCCGTAGACCGGGATCTTCACGCCGAGAAGCTCGAGCCGCGCCACGATGGCGGCCCGCAGCTCGGCCAGGCCGGTCCCCGCCGCCGCCGAGATCGGGAGGGCGTCGGGGTCCCCAGGAGGCAACGCCACGAGGTCCGTCTTGTTGCAGACCGTCAGGACACGCTTCCGCTCGACCCCCATCTCGTCGAGCACCTCTTCCACGGCCGCGCGCTGGGCGTCCGCCTGCGGCGAGGCGGCGTCGACGACGTGGACGAGAAGATCGGCCTCCTCGGCCTCCGCGAGCGTCGAGCGGAACGAGGCGACGAGCTGGTGGGGGAGCTTGCGGAGGAAGCCGACCGTGTCCGAGACGACGATGGCCCGGCCGGCCACGCCGTGGAGCCGCGCGTGGCGCGGGTCGAGCGTCGCGAAAAGGCGGTCCTCCGCGAACTCCCTCGAAGCGCTCAGCCGGTTGAAGAGCGTCGTCTTCCCCGCGTTCGTGTAGCCGACGAGCGCGACGACCGGAACCTGCCTCATCCGTTTGCGCCGCACCTCTCGCCCGCGCTCGATCTTCCGGAGCTCCTCCTTCAGGGTCGCGATCCTGCGGCGGATCTTCCGCCGGTCGAGCTCGATCTTCCGCTCGCCCGCGCCGCCCCGGAACGCCCCGCCGCCCCGCTGCTGGGCGAGCCCCGTGACGCCCCCCGCGAGGCGCGGCAGGAGGTACTCGAGCTGGGCCAGCTCCACCTGTGTCATCGCCTCCCGGGAGCGCGCCCGCGCCGCGAAGATCTGGAGGATGACGCCCGGGCGGTCGAGGACGCGGGTCGGAAGGGTCTTCTCGAGGTTCCGCACCTGCGACGGGGAGAGCTCGTCGTCGAAGACCGTCCAGCCGGCCCCGAGGTTCCGCGCGAGCTCGGCGAGCTCCTCCAGCTTCCCTTTTCCGACGAAGGTGGCCGGGTCGGGCGCCTTGCGCTCCTGAAGGGCGCGCGCGACGACCTTTCCGCCAGCGGTGTCGACGAGCCGCTCCAGCTCGTCGAGGTGATCCTCCGCCGTCGCCCGGTCGGTTGCCCGGCCAAAGACTCCGACGAGGATCGTCTTGCTGCTGCGGGGCTTCTCGGCCTCGCTCACGTCCGGGGAGGCCGTCGACGTTTTCACTTGGAAGAGATGCTAGCGTATCGGGCTCCATGGCTTCGCGACGCCCCGCTCCCCCTGATCTCCCCCGCCTTCGCGAGCGACTCGACGCTCTCCGCGCCGAGTGGCGCCTCCGGCGTCTCGACTCCGACCCGCTCGCCTTTCCACACCGCTACGCGGACCCGGGAGACCGCGAGGTCGTCGCTTTCCTCGCGGCATCCCTCGCCTTCGGGCGGGTGGCGTCGATCCGTGCCTCGGTCGAGCGCGTGCTCGGGGAAATCGGTCCGCACCCCGCGGCGTTTCTCGAGTCGTGGGACGAGCGGCCGATTCCGGCGCTCGCGCGCTTCGTCCACCGCTGGGTCACGGGCAAGGACGTCGAGGAGTTTCTTAGAAGGGTAAGAGGGGCACGGCAGACGTATGGCTCGCTCGGTGGGCTCTTTGCAGAGGGAGATCGCGAGGGGGATTTCTTAGAAGGTAGAGAAAGCCGCGGCGGGGCCCCATGCGCTGCGGGTGCGGACTACGTGCCGGCCCTTTCTACCTTTCTAAGAACTCTTCGCGGCGAATCCCTGAGCGAGAAGGCCGCTTCGCGCGGCCTGCGCTTCCTTCTCCCCTCTCCCTCTTCCGGCTCCGCCTGCAAGCGCCAGCACCTGTTCCTTCGCTGGATGGTCCGGACGGAGGGCTTCGACCTCGGCCTCTGGACGGGAGGACGCTTCTCGCCCGCGCGCCTCCTCCTCCCGATGGACACGCACGTCCACCGGATCTCCCGTTACCTCGGGCTGACGCGCCGGCCCTTCGCCGATCTCGCCGCCTCCCGCGAGGCGACGGGGTTCCTGCGGCGCCTCGATCCCGAAGACCCGGTCGCCTTCGACTGGGCGCTTTCCCGTCTCGGCATCCTCGCCGAGTGCACGGACTCCCCGGCGCGCCGCCATTGCCAGCGGTGCCCGATCGCTCCGGTCTGCCGCGAACGGATCGGGCCGTCCCGGCCCCGGTCCGAGGAGAGAGTCATTACCGCATGATCGACAAGAAGAGCCTTCCCGTCCTCGCCGCCGCGGCCGCCGCGGCCGCCCTTCTCGCCTGGGTCGTCAAGGACTCGCTGCGCGTGCCGATGACCGTCCGGGCTCTCCCGGCCGCGTCGGCCGGCACCGCGGCGCCGGAGGCCGGCTCGTCGCGCGCCGTCTCCCTCCCGGACGGCCGGACGCGCGACCTCGCCGTCCCCCCCGGCAAGCTCCTCATCCTCCACTACTGGGCCACATGGTGCCCCCCCTGCGTGACGGAGTTCCCCGAGCTCGCCGCCTTCTGGAGGGAGATCGGAAAGAAGCCCGGCATCGAACTCCTCGCCGTCTCGGTCGACGAGGACTGGAAGACCGTGGACGACTGGATGAAGAAGAACGGCATCACGGGCGTTCCTCTGGCCCTCGACCCGCGCCGGACGAGCGCGAAGGCGTTCGGAACACTCAAATTCCCCGAAACGTATGTCCTCTCCCCCTCCGGCGAGGTCCTGGACAAGTTCGTCGGGGCGATCAGATGGTCGGCGCCGCCGGTTCGAAAAAGGATCGAAGACCTCCTCTCGGCCAATCCCCCCGGCCGCGCCGGAGGCTGACGGGCGAACTTTTCCCCCCGGCTTTCGTTTATCTGGAAAGGAGAGACGCGATGCGAGAGCTCCGGTCCGCCGTCAATGCCGCTTTTCTCTTCCTCGTCTTTCTCCTCGTCTACGCGGTCGTCTCCCCGGGCCACGCCCGCGAGAGTGCCCGTGCCCCCCGTTTTCTCCGGATGACGATCGAAGACCAGACCGGGCGCCATGGCCGTCCCGACCGGTTCTCGTTCTCGGTCCCCTACGGCCTGATCCGCGGGGGCCTCCGGTTCGCGAGCCTCGGGCGGCTCCATCGCGAGCTCGATTTCCGTCTCGGAGACCCCGTCGCCGCCGAGGAGGTCCAGTCGATCTGGAAGGAGATCTCGGAGAAGCCGGAAGGGACCGAGGTGGTCCGGAAGCGCGATTTCGACGAGGTCCGGATCCGGAAAGAGGGAGGCTTCCTGACGATCGTTCAGACCAAGAACGACAGCCCCGACGAAACGGTGACGCTCCGGATCCCGGTGAAGCTGCTCGAAGCGATCGCCGCCAGGGACCGGAACCTCGACGTCGACGCGATTCTTTCGGAACTCCGGAACCTCGACCGGGGCGAGCTTCTGGACGTCAAGGCCCGCGACACCCGCGTCCACGTCTGGATCGAGTGATTCCTATTCCTCGCTGAAAGGATCCCGTCCCATCTCCTCGATGACGCGGTCGAGACGGTACTGGCACGGGCCGAAGACGAAGC
>JBBIPB010000086.1:0-11277 GCA_037443065.1 Acidobacteriota bacterium
GCGGCCCGACTTCTCCGTCACGAAGGCCGAGACGAACGTGCCGGGGATCTCCGCGACGGTCGTGCCGGTCGACAAGGGGCGTATCCGCGTCGACCTCGTCGTCGACGAGAAGCTCATCAGGAAGGGTGTCTTCGAGGGCGAGCTGAAGATCCAGACGACGGACAAGGCGAAGGGGAACGTGAGGATCCCGATCCGCGGCGTCATTCTGTGACGTTCGTTTCTCCCCGATCGAACCGAGGGCTCCGGCACGCCGGAGCCCTTTCGCTTTGGGTCCTTCTCGCCGCCATGGGGGCGCGGGCCGAGGAGCCGCCGGCCGCCCCCGTGGCGCGCGCCGACCGGAAGTGGGAGGGAATCGTCCGCCGCCGGGACGGGCTCCTCCTCCGGGGGCGCTGGCGGCCGGGGACGCTGACCCTGCGGGAGGAGACGCTCCGCTTTGCCGACGGGAAGGACCCCGGCTGGAGTCTCCTCGTCCCGGTCTCCCGCATCGTGTCGCACCGCCGCGTCTGCCGGAACCCGCAAGCGGACGCAACCTGCTTCGAGTGGTCGCTCCGGACGAAGGACGGCGATCGATACGTCTTCCGCGATGGCCGGCGCCCCGGCGCCATCAACGAGCTCTTCGCCGCCCTCGTCGAGATCGCCCCGGCCGCCGCGCACGAAACGGCGACCGGCAGCCCGTAGCCCTCACTTCGGCAGGAGAGACGCCGGGGGGGGCAGGATCTCGATCCAGTCGAACGACGCCGAGAGCGTCCGCGGGTCCGAGGCGCCGGGGATCCTGTCCTTCGGCGAGGCCGTCCAGAGAAACTCAAACTTCAGCTCGTTGTCGCCCTTCTTCCAGAGGGCTTTCGGGACGACGAAGGAGACGACGTGGGCCTCGCGGTAGAGACCGGCGGCGTCGACCCGCGTCCCGTTCACGAAGAGGGTCACGGTCTGCTCGGGCGAGCCCGGATAGGCGAAGCTCGACGCACGGAAGCGAACGACCCGGTCGCTCCCCCCCGCGTTCTGCACCTTGACCGTCGCTTCCCGCGCCTCGGCCCAGACGAACGTGTCGCCCTCGGTGGTCTTCTCCCAGCCGGACCATCCCGAGACGAGACGTCCCGAGGTCGTCTCGGGGTCGAAGTTCAGGAATCGCGTCTCCTCGACGCGCCGGCAGCCGGCGACCGTCAGCGCCACCGCCGCCACGAGGACGAGGACTTTCGAACGAGTCATCGCGTCACCTCCACGCCGGAGGCGACGAAGACTACCGTCCCTCCGGATTTCTTCACTCGGCCTTCGACGGCGAGCCGCGCCCCGGCCAGCCGCTCCGGGAGCCGGAACGATCCGTCCGTCGCGATCGGCAGGAGCGCCTCGCCGTCCTTCAGCGCCGGCTTCCCCTCGGGCCCCGCGTTCTCGCCGGCGACCCGGATGTCGCGCGCGGCGTACCGGTCGGGGTTCGCGGCGACCTCGCGCACCGGCACGGCCGAGAGGCCCCGGAGGGGTTTGCCATAGACCTCGGCGGCCCGGAGACGGACGGGGGCGAGGAGGAAGGTCAGAGCGAGAAGGGCCACCGCAAAGCGGCGAAGGCTGCCTCCGGAGGCGGCCTCAGTAGATCCCATACGCCATGACTCTCCTTCCGAAGAACGGCATCGTCGACGTGCCGCCAGGACAGGGGCTGCCGGCCGAGCCGCTCGCGCGAGTGTACGTCAGGTTCCCCTGAATCGAGCCGTCGGCGTTGTAGCCGAAGGAGCCGGACCAGGTGGCGCTGGCGTCGCCGCCGGCAAAGCTCGTCGAACCGTCCCCATGAAGCGTGAACGTCGTGTTCGTGAGCGTCCCGGTGTTTCCACCGTAGAGGAGGTAGACGTTCGCGTCCGCCGGGCAGGTCGGGATTCCGATCGGCGCCGTGAGGAAGTCCGCCAGGCCGTCGGGCCGGATGTCGAGGCGGGCGGAGAAGCCGAAGCCGCCGTCTCCGAGGAGGAGTGCAAACGAGGAGTTTCGCGGAGCCCAGCTCTTTGTGGGAGGGGTGTAGACCTGCGAGCCGGTGCCGTTGTCGTTCACCGAGGCTCCGGTGAAGACCGGCCCGCCGCTCTTGACCGTAAGGACGGCCGTGAGGTTCGTGTTCGTCTCGGAAAGGTTGAAGAACCCTGCGATCCCGTTGATCTGCGTCTGAACCCACGTGCCGAGCGTCACGTCTCGTGACCCGACCGTCGTGCCGTCCGCCCCGCGGACGAGCTTCACGGTCACGACGGTGTTGACGTCCCCGTTCGCCGCGAAGAGGAAAAGGTTGGACCGGAAGCCCTGCGCCGTCGTGGCGGAGCTCGCGAGGTAGGGAACGTAGCCGACGTCCCCGACGGCGACGGCGTTCTCGACGAGCTGCCCGGGAATGGCGAACCCGTAGGTCCCGCTGACGGGGTTCCCCTGCGGGTCGAGGCCCCGCGCGTTCGCGACGAGCGTCTCGGAGAGGACGGAGAGCGGGATGCCGTTGCGGGATTCGACCCGGAGGGCGCCGGACGCCGTCGTCGACGTGATCCCGAAAAGCGTGCCGAGCGCGTCGTCGACGGCGTACGTCCGACGGGCCGCCACCGTGACGGTCGCCGTGATGGCGGCAAACGTGTTGTCGCCGGAGGCGGACGCCGTGCCGGAGTTGAAGTCGACGCGCGGGTAGTAGGTCACGTCCACAGTGGCCGCCAGGGCCGAGTCGTTCACGATCCGGAGGGACGTGACGAACTGTTCGCCATGCATGCCGGTCGCGTGACCGGACGTGACGAGCCACTGCGAGACCGACGGGCTGTCCACGGCGGCGAGCGGTGACGCGACGAGGAGAAGGACGAGAAGCGGCGCAGGGCACAGACGCATGGCGTTCTCTCTTTCGGGCGGCGATTGTCGCCCCGGATCCGGGTCCGGCGCGAGCCGCCCCACCGGAAGTGACGGCACCTCTCGGCCGTCAGAAGAAGGAGGAAGGCGAGGCGGCGTACCTTCGAAAGTCGCCGCGGGCGCGGCTGGAAAGGAGCGGGAAGGTCGCCTCCACGCGGAAGCCGCGGGCCAGGGCGCGCTCGAGCGGAAGTCGGGCCTCCGCAGGAAGCGTGACACGGATCACGCGGGCTCCCCGGCGGGCCGCTTCGCCCGCGAGTGCGAGGAGGAGTTCGGTCGCGGCCTCCGGCGTGGCCGCGGCGACGGGGCCGACGGCGCCCACCTCGCCCGTCGCCGCGAGAGCGCCGATGGCCTCCGGGCGCCCCCGTCGTCGAAGCGAGAAGAGCGCGGTTCCACGGCGCGCCCAGAACGTCCAGTCAGGCGTCCGCGCGAACCCGCGCGTCTCCCGGTCGAGGTCGGCCACCCATCCGGAGAGGGGCGCACCGGGAGGGACCGGCACGAGGGGGGGCGGGACGTCGTCGCCGCCGCGGAGGGACCGCGTGGCGAGCTGAAGGGCGACGCCGCGCATCGGAAGGCCGACGCCAAGAAGGAATCCGAGCGTCGCCCCATCGGCGGGCCGGGCGAACTCGATCGCGCGGGTGCCGCGGGCGGCCCCGTACGCGCGGACCGCGGAGAAGAGTGCCGCCCCGGCACCCCGTCCGCGTGCGGAGCGCGCAACTTCGAGATGGACGATCTGGAGCAAGTCGCCCCGGACGGCGCCCGCCACGAGACCCTCGGGCGGTGCCCCCTCGGCACCGGCGGCGAAGATCCCCTCGGGATCGGTCGTGAGCGCGTGGCGAAGATCCGCCGCCTCCTTCGGGAGATCGCCCTCCCGGGCCGCACGGACGGGGAAAGAGTCCTTCGAAACGGCCACGTGCTTCCAAGCGTATCCTGACTCCGGAGGCTTGGGCCGGGGGGAAAACGCCTCCATTTCCCCGGGGCTTGCGGAATCCGCTAGAATCCGGGACAGGAGCTGCGACGGAGACTCATTTGATGGAAAAGAGATCCGTAGGCCGGCCGCGGGACGGCAATCCGGCCGAGACGCGCCGGGGGATTCTCGAGGCCGCGGAAGTGTGCTTCGCGACCTCGGGCTTTGCGGGGGCGACGACGCGGCAGGTGGCCTCGCGGGCCGGTGTGAACGTTGCGACGCTCCACTACCACTTCGGGAACAAGGAAGGGCTCTACCGGGCCGTCCTCGACCGCGCGGCCTCCGGAAGCCTCCCGTCCGCGGAGGGAGGCGGCGCGCCCGCCGAGCGCTTCTCCCGTCTCGTCGGCCAGCTCTGGGACTTCGGCGTCTCCCGGCCGAGTCTCGCACGCCTCTCGCTTCTCGACCGGCTGGCCGGCCCGGCGCCCGCGGGGACGGAGGCTCCCGGGGAAGACGCCCGCGTCGCGCTCCTGCGTCGCGCGCTCGGCTCCGGGACGAACGGAACTGCGCCGCGGGGCCTCCCGGCAGGCGACGCCGCCCGAATGATCGTCACCCTCCTCGACGGCTCGGTCTTCGCACTCCGGCCTGGCCGGAACGGAAGCGCGCCCCCGGAAGACGCGGCCGCCGCCTCGCGCGAGGCCGTCGTCGCCGCCGCCCTCAGGCTCGCGGGCCTCTCCCGCTAGAGCGTCCGCCGGCGGAGCCCGGCGAGGAGGACGGCCGCATTCGCGACCGTTCCGAAAAGGACCGGGTCGAGGCCCGTGAGGCCGAGGAAGCGCTCGGCCATCGCGGCAGCCGCCCCGGTGACCATCGCGGCGCCGGCGATGCCGGGCGGGACGCGAAGCGACGGGGACATCGCGGCGAGCGTCGGGAGGATCAACCCCGACGCGAAGAGGGTGTAGCCGAGGCGGAAGGTCTCCACGAGGTCGGGAAGGGCGAGTGCGACGGCCAGGCCGAATCCGCCGTAGAGCGCAACGAAAAGACGCGCGACGGCCGGAGTGTCAAAGCGCCGCGGGAGAAGGTCGTGGACCGTGGCCGCGGCGGCCGAGAGAAGGACGGAGTCCGAGGAGGACTGCATCGTCGCGACCATCGCGACGAGGAGAAAGGGGCCAAGTCCTTCGCCGGCGAGGGCAAGGACGGTCCGCGGGAAGAGCTCCGGCCCCGAACCGAGGCCGCGTGCGAGCCCGGCCAGGGCAATCGTGACCGTCGCCCCGCCGAACACGAGCTTCGAGATGGCCGCGCCGAGCGCCGCCCGCCGCGCGGCCGTCTCGTCCCGGGCCGAGAGGAGCTTGGCCCAGACATCGCTCCCGACGGCATGAGGGAGGCCGACGAGGACGAGGAGGGCCGCCGCGTCGAGCGGGCCGAAGCGCGGGCCGAACGGGAACGAGAGAAGCGCGCGCGGCGCCCCCGTCGCACCGAGGGAGCGGATGGCGAGAGGGACGGCGACGGCGAGGAGGCCGGCCGCCATCAGCGCGAGCTGGAGAATGTCGGTCCGGACGACGGCGCGCTGCCCGCCGAGAATCGTGTAGCCGACGAAGACGAAGGTCGTGAGGACGAGTACACGACGCGGATCCCACGGCGTGGCCGCGGTGAGAACGGCCGTGGTCGCCTCCGCGAGGAGCGCGAACCAGACGATCTCGGCGAGGACGACGAGAAGGGCGGCGATCCGCCGGACGGACGGCCCGTAGAAGCGGCCGATGACCTCGGCGATCGTGACGGCGCCGGTCTGGCGGACTCGCCGGGCAAGGAAGAGGCCCAGGGCTGCCAGGCCGAGCGCCCCGGCCAGGTCGAGCCAGAGCGCCGGAAGGCCGGCTCGCGCCACGAGCGCGGCGAGGACGAGCGTCGTCGAGCCGCCAATCGTCGTCGAAGAGAGGGCAGCCCAGACCGCGAGGGCACCGAAGGAGCGGTCGCCGACGAGAAAAGAGTCGGACCCGCGTGAGGAGGAGCGGGCAGCCACCGCGCCGACGAGAAGGACCGCGGCACCGTAGAGGAGAAGCGCGAGCGTCATTCGCCGGCGAGGACGGAGCGGGCGAACGCGGCGAGGAGCCTGGCCGCGACGGGAAGAGCGCGCTCGTCGAAGTCGAAATCGGCGGCGTGGTGCGTCCGGCGGAGTCCCGGCGGGTCGGATGCCGGCGCGGCGCCAACGAAGGCGAATGCACCGGGGACCCTCGCGAGGAATTCGCTGAAATCCTCTCCCCCCATCGTCCGGCAGTCGGATGTCACGTTCCGCTCCCCCACGATGGCCGCCGCGCATCGGGCGGCGCGGGCCGCTTCGCCGGCCTCGTTGACGAGCGCCCGGCTCTTCCGGATGTAGGCGGTTTCCGCCGTGCAGCCCGAAACGGCGGCGGCTGCCGCGGAGGTTTCGGTCACGAGACCGGGGAGCGCATCCACCGTACCGGAGTCGAAGGAGCGGCAGGTGCCCGTCAGGACGACACGGTCGGGGAGGACGTTGAAGGCGTCCCCACCGTGTATGGACGCCACCGAGACCACGGCCGGCGAGAGGGGCGGGAGCCGCCGCGAAACGACGGACTGGAGCGCTTGCACGACGTTCGAGGCGGCCAGGACCGCGTCAGACGTTTCGTGGGGTGAGGCGGCGTGTCCCCCCCTGCCGATCACCTCGATCCGGAACTCGTCCACCGCCGCCATCATCGGGCCCGCCAGCACACCGACCGTGCCGAGCGGGAGCGGCGTCCAGAGATGGAGGCCGAAGACGGCGTCCGGGCGCGGGCCTTCGAGAACGCCGTCGGCGATCATCGATGTCGCGCCGCCGGTGCTCTCTTCTGCAGGCTGGAAGGCAAAGACGATCCGTCCCCGCTCGGGAAGGTCGCGAAGAAGGAGATCGGCGGCCATGTCGAGCGCCGCCACGTGGCCATCATGCCCGCAGGCGTGCATCTTCCCGTTCGTCGAGGCGAACGGGAGGCCGGTCCGCTCCGCGACGGGGAGCGCGTCGAGGTCGGCGCGCAGGAGCACCGTCCGCCCCGGACGCCCCGTGTCCAGAAGAGCCGCGAGGCCGGTCTTCCCGAGGCCGGTCCTCACGGTGAGGGCGCGTGCGCGCATCCGGCCGGCAACGAGCGCCGCCGTCTCCACCTCCTCGAAAGCGGTTTCGGGCCGCGCGTGAATCTGTCGGCGAAGGGCGACGGCGTCTTCGGCCAGGCGCGCCTCGTCGGTCGCGAGAGGTCTCACGCGCGGATCATAGGCAGAACCGGTGCGCTACGATGGCGGTGTGAGCGGGACGAAGCGGGTCTTTTCGTACGAGGACGCCCGGAGGCTAATCCCCGAGGTCCGCAGGCGGACGAAGGAAGCGCTCACGGCCCTGGCGGGAACGACGGCGGGAGATGCGTCCGATGCCGAGGAGGCCGAGGCGCGTCTCGAGAAGGAAGCCGCTGGAATCCTCGGGGCGTGGGCCCGCGACATCGAGGCCCTCGGGATCGAGGTCAAGGGGCCATGGCTCGTCGACTTCGACTCGGGCGCCGGCTACTTCTGCTGGAAGTGGCCCGAGGAGTCGCTCGACTTCTTCCACGGCTACGAAGAAGGCTTCGCCGGAAGGGTCCGGATTCAGTAGGGGCTACTTCATCCCGAGTCGTCGTTTCCCCTCCGGAGTCATCATGTCCGCGCTCCAGGGTGGGTCCCAGACGATGGCGACCTCCGACTCGGCCACCCCCCCGAGCGCCGCGATTTTCTGCTGCGCGTCGGCGGCGATCGCAGGCCCCATCCCGCACCCCGGCGCCGTGAGCGTCATCTTCACCTCGACGCGGCTCTTCCCCGAGCGATGCGGAAGGAGCTTCAGGTCGTAGACGAGCCCGAGGTCGACGACGTTGACCGGGATCTCGGGGTCGTAGCAGCTCCGGAGCTGCTCCCAGACGGCCTCCTCGGTCACGAGCCCCGCCGGAGAGGCCGGGCCTGCCTCCGTCCCCCGGGCCGGAGCCAGGCCGATCGCGTCGGCATCGCACCCGGCGATCCGGAAAAGGCCGCCGAACGTCGGCGCGTCGACCGTGTACGAGCCGCCGAGGGCCTGCGTCACGGTGATCGGCGTCCCCGCCGGGAGCAGAAAGAGAGTCCCTTCCGGAATCCGGATCGCGGGGCATTTCCGCAAAAGCGTCACAAGGGCGCTCATGCTGCCCTTTTCTCCCGGGGCTCCCGGACGAGGTGCGAGAGGCAGAGGACGAGGGCGGCGGCCTCGAGGAGGACGCCGGCGCCGAAGGGGCCCACCGGGCCGAAGCGGAGGAAGGCGCTCGCTCCCCAGAACGGGCCGACGACCCGGCCGAGCGAGGACATCGACTGGAAGGCGCCGAGCACCTCGCCCTGCTCTACGGGGGAGGTGCGGCGCGACACGAGGCCCGAGAGGGCGGGGTTCGTGAGGCCGATCCCGATGCCGAGAATTCCGACGGCGGGGACGAGCGTGGCGAGCGTCCGGACGCCGAGGAGGGCGAGGAAACCGGCAAGGACGAACGCGGTCCCTGCGACGAGGACCCGGACTTCCCCGAACCGCTTCACGAGTGGCCGGATCAGGCCTCCCTGGACGAGAACGCCGAGGAGACCGACCGCGACGAACGCCCCGGCCACTTTCTCCGGCGAGAGGGCGAACGACATCGAGAGAAAGAGCGAGAAGGTCCCCTCGAAGTTCGCGAAGGCGGTCGTCGTCAGGGCAGAGAGGAGGAGGAAGGCGCCGATGCCGGGGCGGTGAAAGGTACGGACGAGGGCGGCGACGGGGAGAAACGTCGTGGGGCGCGGGACGGCGTCCGCGGGGCGCGTCTCCGGGAGACGGAAGAAGGCCCAGACGAACGCGACGGCCGAGAGGGCAGCCGCGGCGAGGCCGGGTCCGGCCTCGCCGAGGCGGACGGTGAGGCCTCCGATGGCCGGCCCGAAGATGAAGCCGAGCCCAAACGCCATCCCGACGAGGGCCATCCCGGGCGCACGCTCCTCGGGGGGCGTCACGTCCGCGATGATCGCCTGCGCAGCGGCGATGTTTCCGCCCGTGATCCCGGCCAGGAGCCGCGAGGTGAAAAGTCCGGGGATCGTGTGGGCGAAAGCGAAGAGGAGATAGCTCGCGACGGTCCCAAGGAGGGAGAAGAGGACGATCGGGCGCCGGCCGAACCGGTCCGAGAGCCGCCCGAGGACCGGCGCGAAGAAGAACTGCATCGCCGAGAACGTCGCCATCAGGAGGCCGAGAACCGTCGGCGACGGCGCGTGGGTTTTCGCGTAGAGAGGAAGAAGCGGAATGACGATCCCGAACCCGACGAGGTCGATGAAGACCGTAAGGAAGACGACGACGAGAATCGACCGGGAGGGGCGAGTCACGCGGCGCAGACTATAGACGCGACCCCGGGAATCGTCTCAGCTGAAGGATTTCCCGCAGCCGCAGCCGCCGGAGGCGTTCGGATTGTCGACCGAGAAACCCGCTCCGCGGAAGTCCTCGATGAAATCGACCGTCGCGCCGTTGAGCTTCGGGGCGCTCGCCGGGTCGACGATGACCTCGACGTCCCGGACCGAGACGACGTGATCCGTCGGCCGCCGGTCGTCGAACGTAAAGCCGTACTGGAAGCCTGAGCAACCGCCCCCCTGGATGAAGACGCGGAGGGCTTTTCCGGCGGCGTCGGGCATCTTCGCTGCAAAGTCTTTCACCTTGTCGACCGCCCGGTCGGTCAGCGTGAGGACGAACGCGCCGGCGGGCGCGGCAGAACTGTTCTCGGTGAGCGTGGATGACATCGACAACCTCCGTGGACGGGCCCCCCGCCCCTCCGGGCATCTTCACGTGTTCCGCTCGGCGCTGTCAACCGGATGGGGTCCGGAGGCTTGCCGTCGAAGCACGCTTCGGGCCACAGTATCTAGTGCCTCCTGGCTACAAGCACACTATGGATTGTATTTTCCCCTTGAAAATTCGAAAGCGCGGGACTACCTTGAGAAACGTCCGCTAAATCCGGTTGATGCGATGAAACCCACGGGGAACGGGGATCCCCCGACTCCCCGGCGGGTGAGAGGAATCGCCATCACGGGCGACGCGGTGGGGGTTTCTGCATGAGCGCAGGCGAGAAAGACGCGACGAGCCGGGAGACGAAGACGAAGGCGGCCGCCGCGGCCGGAACGGGCCTTTCGGGCCTCACTTTCCGGCGCCTCTACACGGACGGCATCACGCCGCCGTTCGAAGCCGTGGAGTGGGAGCTCCGGACGGCCGCGATCACGAACGAGAAGGGAGAGGTCTTCTTCGAGCAGAAGGACGTCGAGGTTCCGAAGCCGTGGTCGATGACGGCGACGAACATCGTCGCGCAGAAGTACTTCCACGGGAAGGTCGGAACGCCACAGCGCGAGCGCTCGGTCCGGCAGCTCGTCTCGCGCGTCGTCGACGCGATCACCGGGTGGGGCTGGAAGGGGGGCTACTTCCGGACCGCCGCCGACCGGGACGTCTTCTCGGACGAACTCGCGGCCCTCCTCGTCAACCAGGTCGCGAGCTTCAACTCCCCGGTCTGGTTCAACGTCGGCGTCGAGACGAAGCCGCAGGCGTCGGCCTGCTTCATCAACTCCGTCGGCGACTCGATGGGCTCCATCCTCGACCTCGCGAAGACCGAAGGAATGCTCTTCAAGTTCGGGTCGGGGACCGGCTCGAACCTCTCCTCCCTCCGCTCCTCGACCGAGTCGCTCTCCTCCGGCGGGATCGCCTCCGGGCCGGTCTCCTTCATGAAAGGGTTCGACAGCTTCGCCGGGGCGATCAAGTCGGGTGGAAAGACGCGCCGCGCCGCGAAGATGGTCATCCTGAACGTGGACCACCCGGACATCGAGGAGTTCATCGAGTGCAAGGCGAAGGAGGAGCGGAAGGCCTGGGACCTGATCGAGTCGGGGTGGGACGGTTCTTTCGGCGGAGAGGTCTACAACCACATCGGCTTCCAGAACGCGAACCACTCCGTCCGGGTGACGGACGCTTTCATGCAGGCCGTGGAGACGGGCGGGTCGCACACGACGCACGCCGTGACGACCGGCGAGCCCCTCGGGACGTTCGACGCGCGGACGCTCTTCCGGAGAATGTCCGAGGCGGCGTACGTCTGCGGCGACCCGGGGATGCAGTACGACACGACGATCAACCGCTGGAACCCCTGCAAGGCGACGCACCGGATCAACGCCTCGAACCCCTGCTCCGAGTACATGTTCATCGACGACTCGGCCTGCAACCTCGCCTCGCTGAACCTCATGAAGTTCGCGCGCGAGGACGGCGGGCTCGAGATCGAGAAGTTCCGGCATGCCGTCGACGTCGTCTTCACGGCGCAGGAGATCCTCGTGGATGAGGCCTCCTACCCGACGGCGGCCATCGGGAAGAACTCGCACGACTTCCGCCCGATCGGCCTGGGCTACGCGAACCTCGGGGCGCTCCTGATGTATAACGGGCTTCCCTACGACAGCGACGAGGGGCGCCACTACGCGGCGGCGATCACGAGCCTCATGCACGGCGAGGCGTACCTCGCCTCGTCCAAGCTGGCCGCGGA
>JBBIPB010000087.1:0-11202 GCA_037443065.1 Acidobacteriota bacterium
CGCTCCCGGACTGCCGGCTCGGAGACCCGATCATCGGCGTCTCCGTCCTCGGGCGCGCCTGGGACCGGATGGACCGCGGCGAGCCGTGGAACCGCGACGACCGGGTTTTCGCCCCGTATCCCGACACCTGGGCACTCGGGGAGGGACGGCCTCTCCAGGCGCTGATCACCTATGGGGTCGCGCGAGGCACGGGCTCGTTCGCCCTCGGCTACAACGTCGAGTACTTTCTGGCCTGCGTCCTGACGACGCTCGCGGCGGGAGGCTTCTTCTCCCGGCTCGCCGGAACGGGCTGGGTCGCCCTCCTCGCCGCGGTCGCGTTCACCTGGGCCCCGGCCCGCCTGAACAACCTCGGCGTCGACGTCACCCTCTGGGGCGGACTCGTCCTCCTCCCCCTCTCCTTCGGCCTCGACTACCTGCGCGGCGGCCAGAGGAGCCGTCTCCTCCTCTTCGCCTCGAGTTGGGTCGTCGTCGGGTTCTCCTGCCTCTACGGCACGACGATGGGCGGGCTTTTCTCGGCGATGGCGCTCGGGACCGCCGGTCTCGCCACCGCGGCGCGCCGCCGGCGGCTGCTCACCCTCGGAGCCGCCGGGCTCGCCGCCGCGGCCCTCCTCGCGATCAGCTTTCTCCCCTATTTCCGCCTCGCCTCCGACTTCGACGCCCGCGCGTCCCTCCGGACGCAGGAGGGGCACGCCGCGGATCTCGCGTCGATTCTGAAGACGGGAGCCTTCAGCGGCCCCTCCCGGGACCTGCTCGAGAAGCTCGTCCCCGGGTTTCCGGAGGGCGCCGCCGCCTTCTTTCCGACGATCGGAGCCCTTTTCGCTCTCTCTTCTTTCGCACTTCTCCGGAGGAAGGGAGCGCGCGACGCAAAAGAAAAAGCCCCGGAGCAGTCGGTCCTTTTCTGGCTGGGGCTGGCGCTTCTTTCCTTTCTCTTCGCGCTCGGCCCGACGATCACGCTCCTCGGCCGGCCTCTCGCTCCGGGACCGTGGCGTCTTCTCGGCAGGCTCCCCGTTCTCGACGAGATGCGGGGCATCCACCGCTGGGACCAGTGGTACGACCTCGCGCTCTTCTCCGCGACTGCGCTCGCCCTCGCGGCGCTCCTCCGGTCCCGCCCGCGGGCGGGCCGCGTCGTCGCCGCCGCCACCGCCGCCCTCCTCGCGTTCGACCTCTGGCCGCGGACGGTCGTGGCCGATCCCGTTCCGCCCCCATCGCCCTTCAACGACCTGTTCCTCGAGCTGCCCCGGGATGCGATCGTCGCGGCCTACCCGTTCGACCGGCCGACGTCCGAGCGGGCATGGGCCGAGCAGCTCTACCACCAGCGCCGCGTCCTGACCGGATACCAGACGTTTCCACCACCGATTCACTACTGGGTCTCGGAGCGCTCCGTGTCGGCATCCGTGAGAGAGACGCTGCAGACCTACCGCGAGCTCGGCGCGACAGCCCTCGAAATCGTCCTTTCCGACCTCGATCCGCGGAGGCACCGCGAGGCCGAGGAGATCGCGGCCGACCCCTCGCTCGTCGGGGCCACCCGGGCGGAGCGACGAAAGGACCGCATCCTTCTCCGGCTCGCTCCCCGCGACCCGGTTCTCGTCGACCCGCTGACCGTCGGCGGGCTCGTCTTCCGGGGCGGCGTGGCGACCGTGCCGGCGCCGACGGGACGGCTCGTCTTCCGCCTGCGATCGGCGTCCTGGCCTACGATGGTCGTCCGAGGCGGTCGCTCGTCGAAGGCGACGCTGACGTGGGACCTCGTCGGGATCAGCGGCCTTGCCGCCCGCCTCGACACGATCCCGGCGCCGGGCGCCGAGGTGCGGGACGGCGAAGGCCGCCCGATCGGCCGAGCCGAGTAGCCTGGCGCTTCACGAGAGGGCCTGAAGGAGGTCCCCCACGAGGTCGTCGGGGTGCTCGAGCCCGATGGAGAGGCGGACGAGGTCGCGCGGCGCCGTCCCGCCCGCTCCTTCGCTCGAGGCGCGGTGCTCGATGAGGCTCTCGACTCCGCCGAGAGAGGTCGCCCGCGTGAAGAGCTGCACCCGAGCCACGCACCGGAGCGCCGCAGCTTCCCCCCCTTCCACGCGAAAGGAGAGCATCCCGCCGAAGCCGCTCATCTGCCGCGAGGCGACGGCATGCCCGGGGTGGGAGGGAAGTCCCGGGTAATGGACGGCCGAGACCGCGGGGAACGATTCGAGTGCCCGGGCGACGGCGAGGCCGCCCTCCGAGTGCTGCACCATCCGGCAGGCGAGCGAGCGGAGGCCGCGCAGGACGAGCCACGAGTTGAACGGGGCCGCCACGGCGCCGAGGAGATGCCGCACGTGGCGCACCTTCTCGGCCAGCGCGTCCCGGCGCCGGAAGACGAGCGCCCCGCCCTGGACGTCGCTGTGCCCGCCGAAGTACTTCGTCGTCGCATGCAGGACGATGTCGGCCCCGTGGGCGATCGGCCTCTGGAGGGCCGGGGTGGCGAAGGTCCCGTCGGTGAGAACGAGCGCGCCCGCCGCGTGCGCGAGGTGCGAAGCCGCCTCGAGGTCCGTGATCGCGAGGAGCGGGTTCGACGGCGTCTCGAGCCAGACGAGGGCGGCGCCTCCCTCCAGGGCGCGATCGAGTGACGCCGGATCCGTCATGTCGCAGAACGAGGCCGAAAGCCCCCACGACGGGAGGAACTCGCGGGCGGCCGCGCGGTATCCGTAGTAGACGTCCTCCGGGAAGACGACGCGTCCTCCCGGCGGAAGCGCCTGCAAGACGGCGATCCCGGCCGCCATCCCCGACGCGAAAGCGAGCGCCGCCTCGCCGCCGTCGAGGGGCGCGAGTGCCGCCTCGAGCAGCTCGTGCATCGGGTGCGACTCGCGGACGTAGGTGTGGCCGCCGAGCGGCACGCCCGCCTCGTTCCGCTCGAACGTCGTCGCGAGATGGATCGGCGGGGCCACCCCCCCCGTCTCGTCGGGGGTCCGGCCGGCATGAACGGCGAGCGTCTCGAAGCGCACGTGTCCTCCCCGAGCGGACGCGCGCCGGCCGTGGAACAATCCGGGCGTGAGAGACCGGATTCTCGGCGGCGCGCTCGCCGCCCTTCTTCTCGCTCATACAGGTCCCCTCTCCGCTTTGCAAGCGCCCGCCACGAACGAGAAGAGCGCCGGCGAGGGGCTTCAGCGCGAGCGCGAGCGCCTCGCGAACTACCGCTGGCGGATGAAGACCGAGATGAAGGTGGACGGCATCCTCCGCCTCACCCGCCTCGAGGACGTAAACCTCGGGCCGTCCGGGGGGTTCCAGAAGAAGCTCGTGAAGTTCGAGCGCGCTCCCGAGCCGACGCCGGTCGCCTACAGCGATCCCCGGTTTGGCAGGCTGTCACCCTCGCAGGCGGACGACGACCGGTTCTTCGATACGGCGCAGTACCTCATGGAGCTCTACGCCCGCCTCTCCCCAGAGCAGGTCGGCACGTGGAAGGGCCACGCGACGCTCCTCCCGCCGGACCCGGACCGGCCGGGCCTCCTACGGATGGAGGGGCGCGGCCTCGGCCGGCCTCAGGACGACGCCGTCGTCTCCCTCGACCCGAAGACCCGCCGGGCCGCCGAGATCGAGGTCAAGACCACCGTCAGCGCCGAGGTGAAGGAGATCGCCTTCATCCGGGCCACCTTCGAGCCACTCGCGCCGGCTTCCCCCGAGTCACCGGCCGTCCTCGCCCCGAAGAAGATCTTCCTGAACATGAGCCGCGCGGGCCACAGCGTGACGCTCGAGATGGAAACGTCGGACTGGAGGACGTGGCGGTGACCGCCTGAAACGCGGAAGCTCTCCCCGGGGGCGCCGCGTCAGGAACCTATACTCGGCCTTTCGTGCGCCGACTCCTCGTCCACTTCGCCGGCATCGGTGACCTCGTCATGCTGACGCCGATGATGCGGGCTCTGGCGGCAGACGGCGACTTCGACCTTCTGTCCCGTCGCTGGGGGCACGATCTCTTCTCCGAGCAACCTTTCGTCGCCAGGTGCTTCTGGATGCGCAAACCGAACCGGCGTGGCGGGGCGCTCGCGCGCCTCTTCCTCGGCGGGGAGCGACGGCGGATCGCGCGGCTGCTGTCGGCGCGCCTCTACGACGAGATCGTCCTCTTTGCGCGGGAGAGGCAGGTCGTCGTCGACTGGATCGAGGGCTGGAAAGGCCCGGCGCGCATCCGCGTCTGCGAATATTCGCCCGGCCCGGGACGCCTCTCCTTGACCTATGCGAGCGAGCAGGCGCTCCGAAGTGGCGGCTTCGCCATGGAGCGGCTCACGCACGTGCCGTCCCTGGTGGTCTCGGACCCCTCGCGCGAAAGAGCGCACCAGGCTCTGGTGGAGCTGGGGGAGCGGGTCGTCTTTCTTCATCCCGGGTCGGCGCGGACGCGCAAGAGATTCCGCAGCCGGCCGCACCTCAAGGGTCTGCCTCCGGCGCAGTGGGCTGATTTCGCATCCTGGCTCCTCTCCTCCGGCGAATGCGACGCGATCGCCGTCTCCGGCGGTGCGCCCGAGCATCGCGAGGCGCGGGCGATCCGGAGGCTCGTTCCCGATCCGTTCCAGTCCCGCGTTCACGACGTGACCGGTCGCATCCCCCTGCGCGACCTGCCGGCGTACCTCGCCTGCGCGTCGGCGCTCGTCTCGGTCGACACGGGACCGGCCCACGTCGCCGCCGCGGTCGGCTGCCCGCTCATCGACCTGTTCGGACCGACCGATCCCTCGATCTACCTGCCTCGGAGCGACTCCCCCGTCGTCCCCGTTCTCGGCTCGGCGCCGTGCCAGTTCTGTCACGACACTCCTCTCTACAAGACATGCCGTGACAACGTCTGTCTGAGGACCCTGCCGCCGGAGGCTCTCCGGAAGGCGTGGACCGAACTTCGGCGGCTTTCCGCCGGGGCTCCGGAAGGTCGAAACCTCACGGGAGGAGGCCCGCCAGCCGCTGGATGATAGGCGGGATCAGATACGTCGCCACCTCCCGTCGGGAGCCTCCGCCGAGGACGACGGCGAGCTTTCCCTCGCAGACCTCTCCGGCCAGACCCAGCATCAGCTCGGCGATCCGAAAGTAGCAGGGCCCCGAAAGGCCGATGTCGCCGTAGTCCCCCTCGTGGGTGTCGAAGCCGAAGTACCAGAAGAGAAGGTCCGGCCGGAAGCGGCGGACGCGGGCGGGAACGTTCCGGGCGACGAGATCGCCGTAGACGTCGTTCATCGGCCGCCCGCGTCTCTCTTCGTCCCACGGGGACGGACAGGCCACGTCCACCTTCGTCCCGTCGGGGGATTCGTAATCCGTGCCGCAGAAGCAGAGATGAAGAACGTCCGGGTCGCCCCGGAAGAGGTCACGGGTCCCGTCGCCGTGGTGGGCGTCCGTGTCCACGATCGCGAATCGTGAAAGGCCGTGCCTCTCCCGAAGGTTGACGATCGAGAGGGCCACGTCGTTGAAGCAGCAGTAGCCTCCGAAGTCGTTCCTCCCCGAATGGTGTCCGCCGGCGCCGATGAAGGCGAACGCGTTGACGATCTCCCCCTCGGCGATCTTCTCGCCCGCCGAGACGACCCCCCCGGCCGAGTGCCAGGCCGTCGAGCAGAGAGGATCCCGTCCCACTCTCTCGAGGAGATCCTTCGTGTGCACCCTGCGGAGCAATTCCTCGGGGACGCTCTCCGGTTCGTACAACCTGACCTTCCCGCCCGAGAGGATCTCGTCAATTGCCCCCGGAAAGTCGGCCAGACGTGTCCCGATCGTCAGATAGCTGCGCCGGGCGTACGAGGGGTGGAAGAAGACGCCGGTCGTGATCCGGGACATTTCGCCCTAGAGGGAGAGCACTCCCGCGCGGCTCCTCCGGAGGAGGACGCCGCTGCAGAAGAGAATGAGGATAAGGCCGTTCCCGACGAGGACCCACGGCGCCGTGACGACCGCCGCGAGGCTCCCCGCCGCGAGGTTCCCGAGCGGCATCGCCCCCCGGAACGCGAGCGAATAGACGCTCACGACGCGCCCGCGCATCGCCTCCTCGACGTTCGTCTGGACCAGCGTCATGAAGGTCGCGAAGACGGCGACCATCGAGGCCCCCGCGAGGAAGAGGACGACGTAGGAGAAGGCGAGGATCCGCGAGGCCGCGAAGGCGATCGAGAGGCCGCCGAAGACGGCGAGCATCGTGACTCCCACACGCCCGCGGTGCTTCACGCTCGCCAGGGCCGCGACGGTGAGCGCCCCGAAGACGGCCCCGAGGCCGAAGGCCGCGAGGAGATAGCTGTAGCCCTTGGCGTCCCCGCCGAAGATGTCCTTCGCGAAGACCGGCAGGAAGGTGACGAGGGGAAGGGCGCAGAAGCTCGAGAGGAACGCGATCCCGACGAGGCCCCGGAGGGCCTTCGAATTGTGGACCGCCCGGACGCCGACCCGGAGGCTCTCGAGGACGGAGCCGACCTCGGGAGGCGCCAGCAGGGCGCCGCGCCGGAGGACGAGGAGGGCCGCGATGACGGCGAGAAAGGAGACGCCGTTCAGGGCGAAGCAGGCCGCGGCGCCGAGGGCGTAGAACGCCCAGCCGCCGAGAACGGGGCCGATGACGCGGGCGAGGTTGAACTGGATCGAGTTCAGGGCGACGGCGTTCGGCAGGTCCTCCCGGTCGACGAGTGTGGGAACGAGCGCCTGGTAGGCCGGCCCCCCGAATGACTGGGCGAGGCCGACGGCGAATGAGAGGACGAGGATGTGCCAGACGTGGATCTTCCCGAAAGCGACGAGGCCTGAAAGCAGGAAGGCCGAAGAGAGTTGGATGACCTGCGAGCCGAGGAGGATCCGGCGCCGGTCGACCCGGTCCGCAAGGACGCCTCCGAAGAGCGAGAAGACGAGAAAAGGGGCCTCCTGAAGGAAGGCGGAGAGGCCGAGGTAGAAGGCCGATCCGGTGAGCGTCAGGATCAGCCAGTTCTGGGCGACGGCCTGCATCCAGGTCCCGACGCTCGACGTGAACGCGCCGATCCAGAGGAGGCGGAAGTCGCGGTACGTGAAAGCCTTGAAAATCCGTCTCAACTTTTCGAACACAGACTCAGTCTCGCATGGCGCGGCGTCCGGCACCGGACGCGCTCACAAACGGCCGCTTTCGTAGTATAAGAGCGCGCCCGCCATGGCCCAGATCTTCGCGAAAAGCGCAAACGCCCTCGTCCGGACGTCGCTGATCGGCGTCGTGGTGATCGCCGGGGCCCTCGGAGGCGCCGGATGGGAGATCGCCCGCTCCGGGTTCGTGACCGGACAGGGAGTGACGGTGCCGCAGCCCGTTCCCTTCAGCCACGACCACCACGTGACCGGCCTCGGAATCGACTGCCGTTACTGCCACACCTCCGTCGAGGTCTCCTCCTGCGCCGGCATTCCTCCGTCGGCGACCTGCTACAACTGCCACAAGATCATCTGGAAGGACGCGTCGATGCTCGAGCCGGTGCGCGAAAGCAACCGGACGGGGAAGCCCCTCGTCTGGAACCGCGTGCACGACCTCCCCGACTTCGTCTACTTCGACCACTCGATCCACGTGGCAAAGGGGGTCGGCTGCGTTTCCTGTCACGGGCGGATCGACCGGATGAAGCTCGTCCAGCAGGCGGAATCCCTTCAGATGTCCTGGTGCCTCGATTGCCACCGGAATCCGGAGAAGGCCCTCAGGCCGAAGAGCGAGATCTTCAACTTCGCGTGGAAGGCCGCGGACCAGCAGGCGCTCGGCGCGAGGCTGGCCCGGGAATACGACCTTCGTCCGCGGTTCGCACTGACCAACTGCAGCACGTGTCATCGCTGAGGCGAGAGAGGGTCTGAGTCGGAGGATGTCCACGAAGAGAGATACGGACGTGTCGGGGCGGGTCGACGCGGCGATCCCGCCGGCCGTCCCCGACCTCGGCGCCTTGAAGGCGAAGCTCGCCGGGCAGCCGGGGCGCGCTTTCTGGCGGAGCCTCGAGGAGCTCTCCGGATCCCCCGAGTTCGGCCGCCTCCTCGAGCGGGAGTTCCCGAGCTACGCCGCCGAGTGGGAAGACGGGCTCTCGCGGCGCCGCTTCTTCGAGCTGGCCGGAGCCTCGCTCGCCCTCGGAGGCCTCGCCGCCTGCACGCGGCAGCCGCGCGAGCAGATCGTCCCGTACGTCAAGCAGCCCGAGGAGGTCGTCCCGGGGAATCCCCTCTTCTTCGCCACGGCGTTTCCCCTCGCGGGGTACGCGACCGGCCTCCTCGTCGAGAGCTACACCGGCCGCCCGACGAAGGTGGAAGGGAACCCGGACCACCCCTCCAGCCTCGGCGCGACCGACGTCTTCGCCCAGGCCTCGATCCTCGGCCTCTACGACCCCGACCGCTCGCAGACCCTGACCCAGTTCGGGCGGATCCGGACGTGGGAGGCGCTCACCGAGGCGGTCGGCGCCCGGATGAAGTCGCTTCGGGGTCTTCAGGGGGACGGCCTCCGGATCCTGACCGGGTCGGTCACTTCACCGACGCTCGGGAGCCAGATCAAGGCTCTGCTTGCCTCCCTCCCGAGAGCGAAGTGGCACCAGTGGGAAGCTGCCGGCCGGGACCGCGTCCGCGAAGGCGCCCGGATCGCCTTCGGACAGCCCGTCGAGATCCGGTACGACTTCGGGATGGCCGACGTCCTCGTCACCCTCGACGCCGACCCTCTCACGGAAGGGCCCGGAAAGCTCTCGAACGCCCGGCAGTTCGCGGGGCGGCGGCGGGCGATGGCGAAGGACCCGAAGACGCCCGCGGTCCGCTACTTTGCGTTCGAGACCGCCCCGACCGCGGGGGGCGTCCTCGCCGACCACCGCGTGCCTGTCTCTGCGGCGAATCTCCCCGCCGTCGCGGCTGCCCTCGCGGCCGCTGCCGGAGTCCCCGGAGCGGCGGCTCCCTCCGACCTCGACGAAGCGACGCGGACGCTCGTCTCCACGGCCGCCGGCGATCTCCGGAAGAGCCCGGGCCGGGCGGTCGTCGTCGCCGGCGAGTACGCGCCACCGGGCGTTCAGGCACTCGCCCACGCGATCAATCGCGAGATCGGCGCCTTCGGGACGACGGTCCTCGTCACCGAGCCGGTCGAGGCGATTCCTCTCGACCAATCGGCTTCGTTGAAGGAACTCGCGGCCGACCTCGCCGCCGGGAAGGTGGACCTCCTCGTCCTCCTCGGCGTGAACCCCGTCTTCGACGCTCCCGCCGACCTCGGCTTCGCGTCGGCCATGAGGAAGGCGGCTCTCGTCGTCCACCTCGGCCTCTACGCCGACGAGACGAGCGCGTTTTCCGAGTGGCACGTCCCCGAGGCCCACTACCTCGAGACGTGGGGCGACGCGCGCGGCCACGACGGGACGGTCGCCATCCAGCAGCCTCTCGTCGACCCGCTCTACGGCGGCAAGTCGGCGCTCGAGATCGTCCAGCTCCTCGAGATGGCCGGGACGGAGGCGTCGCCGAAGTCCCCGCTCGAGATCGTGAAGACACACTGGCAGAAGAGCCGCGGCGGCGCGGACTTCGAGGCCTTTTTCCGGAAGTCGCTCCACGATGGCGTCGTCGCCGGGAGCGCGCTGGCGCCGAAAGGCGTCGTGCCAAAGCCGGAGACCGCCGCGCGCGCGCTCGCGGCTCTCGGAGCGCCCTCTCGTGCCTTCCGTGCCCCCGGTGACGCCTTCACGGTCCTCTTCCGCCCCGACCCGGGCCTCTTCGATGGCCGCTTCGCGAACAACGCCTGGCTTCAGGAGCTCCCTCGTCCGCGAACGACGATCGTCTGGGACAACCCGGTCCACGTCTCCGTTGCCACGGCCCAGAAGCTCGGCGTGAAGACGGGCGACGTCCTCTCCCTCACGGTCGGAGGAAAACCACTCGAGATCCCGGCCGTCGTCGTCCCCGGCCAGCCCGACGGGACGCTGACGCTCCACTTCGGCTACGGGCGGACCCGCGCCGGGCGCGTCGGGAACGGGACGGGCTTCGACGTCTACCCCGTCCGGACCTCCGCCGCCCTCTGGGAGGCGCCGGCGACCGCGACGCGAACCGGACGGACGTACGAGATCGCGACGACGCAGCACCACTTCAACATGGAAGGGCGAAATCTCGCCCGGGCCGGCACCTTCGCCGAGTACCAAAAGAACGCCTCCTTCGTCGCGGAGATGAACGAGTCCGTCCCCGCGAACGTTTCTCTCTACCCGGGTTTCGAATACAAGCATCACGCTTGGGGCATGGCGGTGAACCTCTCGGCCTGCATCGGCTGCACGGCGTGCGTCGTGGCCTGCCAGTCCGAGAACAACATTCCGGTCGTCGGCAAGGACCAGGTCCGCCGCGGCCGCGAAATGCACTGGATCCGGATCGACCGCTACTTCGAGGGCTCGCCGGAGAATCCGACGGCGCTGAACCAGCCCGTCTTCTGCATGCACTGCGAGAAAGCGCCCTGCGAGGTCGTCTGCCCGGTCGCCGCCACGACGCACAGCGAGGAAGGTCTCAACGAGATGACTTACAACCGCTGCGTCGGGACGAAGTACTGCTCGAACAACTGTCCCTACAAGGTACGGCGGTTCAACTTCTACGAGTTCAACGAGGACAAGAAGCTCCCGAGCCTGACGGCGATGGCGAATCCGAACGTGACCGTCCGGACGCTCGGCGTCATGGAGAAGTGCACCTACTGCGTCCAGCGGATCAACCGCGCCCGGATCTCCGCCGAGAAGGAGAACCGGCCGCTCCGGGACGGCGAGATCCGGACGGCCTGCCAGCAGGTCTGCCCGACGGAGGCGCTCGTCTTCGGGGACATCAACGACCCCTCCTCGAAAGTCGCCGCCCTGAAGAAGGAGCCCCTCAACTACGCCCTCCTCGGCGAGCTGAACACGCGGCCGCGGACGACGTATCTCGCGAAGCTGTCCCACCCCGATCCGGTGCTCGAGGAGAGGACGAAGGCGCCCGCCCACGGGAAAGAAGGCCCGGCCTGATGTCCGCCGTCCTTCCGCGCCCGCCGGTCATCGCGCCGGGGCACACCCCAGCCACCGTCACCGACAAGATCGCGGCGACCGTCCTCGACAAGACGCCCCGCTGGTGGATCCTCGGGTTCGCCGTCTCGTTCCTGATCCTCCTGATGTTCCTGAACGCCGTCACGTACCTCTTCGTCAAGGGGGTCGGCATCTGGGGGATCAACATCCCGGTCGCCTGGGGCTTCGACATCATCAACTTCGTCTGGTGGATCGGCATCGGCCACGCCGGGACGCTCATCAGCGCGATCCTTCTCCTCCTCCGGCAGCAGTGGCGGACCTCGATCAACCGGTTCGCCGAGGCGATGAC
>JBBIPB010000088.1:0-11168 GCA_037443065.1 Acidobacteriota bacterium
ACGTCACGCGGAGCGGCGTCACCGAGACGTACCTCGTGAACCAGCTCCTCGAGCTTTCGCCGCGCTCCATCCGCTTCGCCGCGCTGGTGGACCGCCCACAGGAGCGGAAATGCCCGCTCCTCGTCGACTACGTTCTCTTCCCATCCGAAGAGGGGATCCTCGTCGGATATGGAATGGAATTCCAGGGGGAGGGGGGTAACCTCCCCTTCATCGCCCAGGTGCGGACCGAGGGGGAGGCGCCTTTCGACGCCAGCGACCCCGGGTCCCGGAAGGGCTGAACCTCCTCTCGCGCGGGGCGCGTATTACGAAACGGGGACAATCGTGAACACCACCGTCAAGAACATCCTCCTCTGGATGGTCATCCTCGTCGTCATCCTCCTCCTCTTCAAGGTCGTGGATTACGGCAAGGGGGCGACCACCACCGTCGGCTTCTCCGATTTCATGGAGAAGGTCTCGAAGGGCGAGATCGACCGCGTCAACATCCGCGGGCAGGAGATCCGCGCCTTCACGAAGGGGACGCCCGAGGGGCGCGAGCCGAACCTCCGGACTTACGCCCCCGCCTACAACGACCTCGTGAGCGACCTGCGCAAGGCGAACGTGAAGATCACGGCCGAGGAGCCGCGCGAAGGCTCGCTCCTCGTCATCCTGCTGCAGTGGGCGCCGATCATCTTCCTGATCGGCCTCTGGATCTTCATCATGCGTCAGATGCAGACGGGCGGGAACCGGGCCCTCGCCTTCGGCAAGTCGCGCGCGAAGCTCCTGACGCCGAACCAGAAGAAGGTCACCTTCAAGGACGTCGCCGGCTGCGAGGAGGCCAAGGAGGAGCTGGCCGAGATCATCGACTTCCTGAAGGAGCCGTCCAAGTTCCAGAAGCTCGGCGGGAAGATCCCGAAGGGCGTCCTGATGATGGGCCCCCCGGGCACGGGCAAGACGCTCCTCGCGCGCGCCGTCGCCGGCGAGGCGAACGTGCCGTTCTTCTCGATCTCCGGCTCGGACTTCGTCGAGATGTTCGTGGGCGTCGGCGCAAGCCGCGTCCGCGACCTCTTCGAGCAGGGGAAGAAGAACGCCCCCTGCATCATCTTCATCGACGAGATCGACGCCGTCGGCCGCCACCGGGGCGCCGGACTCGGCGGCGGTCACGACGAGCGCGAGCAGACGCTGAACGCCCTGCTCGTCGAGATGGACGGCTTCGAAGGGAACGACGGCGTCATCCTCGTCGCCGCCACGAACCGCCCGGACGTCCTCGATCCGGCGCTTCTCCGGCCGGGGCGCTTCGACCGGCGCGTCGTCGTCGACCGTCCCGACGTGAAGGGGCGCGAGGGGATCCTCAAGGTCCACACGAAGAGCATCCCGCTCTCGGACGACGTCGACCTCTCCGTCATCGCACGCGGAACCCCCGGCTTCGCCGGAGCCGACCTCGCGAATCTCGTGAACGAGGCCGCCCTCGCCGCGGCGCGCGTCGACAAGAAGAAGGTCGCGATGACCGACTTCAACTTCGCCAAGGACAAGGTCCTCATGGGGGCGGAGCGGCGGTCGATGGTGATGTCGGACGAGGAGAAGAGGGTCACCGCCCACCATGAGGGTGGCCACGCCATCATCGCGGCCATGGAGGAGCACACCGATCCGCTCCACAAGGTGACCATCATTCCGCGCGGCCGCGCCCTCGGCGTCACCCAGCAGCTCCCGCTCGAGGACAAATACACCTACTCGAAGGAGTACATCGAGGCCGAGCTGGCCGTCATGATGGGGGGGCGCCTCGCCGAGGAGATCTGCATCGGGCGGATCACGACTGGCGCTTCGAACGACTTCGAAAAGGCGACCGGAATCGCCCGCCGGATGGTCTGCGAGTGGGGGATGAGCGAGATGGGGCCAATGTCGTTCGGCCGCGGGGAAGGCGAGATCTTCCTCGGCCGCGACTTCGCCCGGCAGCCCGACTATTCCGAGGACACGGCGCGAAAGATCGACGACGAGGTCAACCGGATCGTCACGGCGGCCTACGGCCGCGGGAAGCGGATCATCGTCGAATACCGCGCGGCGCTGGAGGAGATCGCGAAGCAGCTCCTCGAGAAGGAGTCGCTGGACGGCGAGGAGATCTACGACATCATCGAGAGGGTGACCGGGAAGAAACTGTCCCGGCGGCTCTCCACCCCGATCAAGCCCCCCGGCCCGACAGCACCGGCGACCGTTGCCACCAAACCCGAGGAGGGGACCGTCGGCGCCCCGGGCTCCCTCGTGCCCGTACCGGTTTGACCCTCCGGACCAGACAACCGAAAGAAGGACCAACGATGAGACCGATTCCGATCAAAGAGCTGGCGCTCGCCACGCTCCTCGTCCTCGCGTCGGCGGCCGCGGCCGCCGACATCACCCTGACGTCCGTCCTCTACCCCGAGAAGAAGAGCATCGACATCCCCTTCACGGCGACGGCGATCGGACCGAAGAGTTCCACGGTCTCGGCCACGGTCTACAGCAAGGGCGGACAGTCCGAGATCAAGATCTCCTGGGAGGAGATGCAGCCGGCCATCCTCTTCTCCGGCAACATCACCGACTACTCGGTCTGGGCGATCACCAGGGACGGCGTCGCCGACTACCTCGGCGAGCTGGGTGTGACGGACGCGAGCGGCAGCCGCAAGTTCCGGACGGGCCGAAAGGACTTCGCCATGATCATCACGGCGGAGGCGATCACCGGCACCCCGAAGCCGTCGAACCTCGTCGTCTTCGTCTCCGGCCCCTCCCGGAAGGTCGAGGCCAAGAGCAGTACGTTCGCCTTCTCGGGATTCATCGGCGAGTTCTGGCAGAAGCAGCTCAAGCCGGGCATTGCTTCCATCGCCAACCTCCCGCCCTACCAGGCCGGAGGCGAGCCGATCCAGCTGATCAAGGCCCGGAAGCTCCTGGAGATGGCAGAGGGGATGAAGCTCACGCCGGGCACGGAGAAGACCATCCGCGACGCCCGGATCGCTCTGAGCCAGGCGTCGAATACGGCTGCCGCCGGCGGCAGCTCCAAGGTCATCGTGGACTACGCCGCCCGCTCCGCGTCCCTCTCCAGCGAGGCGATACGGAAGACCGTCCAGACCGACTACGACGCCATGGTGGCCGCCGCGGAGGCGAAGAAGGCCGCCGAGAAGGCCGCCCTCCAGCAGGGCCTGGCGACGACCTCCGCGCAGCTCGATGCCACGACCAGGGCGAAAGCCGAGGTGGAGGCGCTGCTCGCCCAGGTCCGCAGGGAGAAGGCCGAGGTCGAGGCCGACCGCGCGACCGTCAGGGCCGAACGCGACCTCGTCAAATCCGAGCGCGACCTCGTCAAATCCGAGCGCGACGTCGTCAAGGCCGAGCGCGACGCGCTGGCGGCGCGGCTGAGCGGGGCCCTCGAGAAGATCATGGCGGTTCGGCAGAGCGCCCGCGGCATCGTCATGGACCTCGGCGACGTCCTCTACGACGTGAACAAGGCGACCCTGAAGGCCGGCGCTCGCGAGTCGCTCGCCAAGCTCTCCGGCGTTCTCCTGATGCTCCCCGACATCAACATCCGGATCGAGGGATTCACCGACTCGACGGGTACCGCGGAGCGGAACAAGGTTCTCTCGGCCGACCGCGCCAAGAGCGTCTACGACTACCTGACGGCGCAGGGAATCGCCCCGGCGCGGCTCTCGCACGCCGGCTACGGCCCGGCCAACCCGGTGGCCGACAACGCGACCAGGGAAGGACGCGCGAAGAACCGCCGGGTCGAGCTGACTTTCGCACAGGGTGTGATCGAGCCGACGCCGGGCGGCTTCACGGCCCCCGACGTCCCGCCAGCCCCGGCCAAGGCCCCCGCGAAGAAGCAGACCCGGCCGGCCGCCAAGCCCGCGGCGCCCGCGACCAAGGGCTGATTCCTCGCTGATTCCGGACGCTCGAAACGGGGCCGCGCGCGCGGCCCCGTTCTCTCTTCAGGCGGCGGGCTTCAATACCGTCGCCACGGTCGCGCAGACGGGGCCGCCGATGTTGAAGGTGGCCGCCACGCGCGGCCTCTTCACCTGCAGTTCCCGGGGCACCTTGCCGAGAAGCTGCCAGGCGGACCAGCCGACCATCGAGATCCCCGTCGCGCCGATCGGATGCCCCTTGGCCATCAGGCCGCCCGACGTGTTGATCGGGACCTTTCCGTCCACGGCGGCCTTTCCGTCGACCCAGTAGGCCGCGCCGTGGCCGAAGTCGGCAAGGCCCAGGACCTCGGCCCCCAACGCTCCCATGACGCTGAAGCAGTCGTGAACCTCGGCGACCGAGATGTCGGCCGGCGTCACGCCCGCGCGGGCGTACGCCCGCGCGACGGCACGGCAGGCCCCATCGGGACGGAGGACGTCACGTCCCTCCTTCCTGAGCGGGTCCGTCGCCTGGCCCCAGCCGGCGATCTCGACGGTGTCGGCCTTCGTCACGCCGAGACGCGCGAGGCCCTCGTCCGTCGCGAGGATCATCGCGGCGTAGCCGTCGGAGATCTGCGAGCAGTCGTACGTCTTGAGCGGAAGGCCGTCCACGATGTACCGGTTGATCCCCTCGATCTTCACCGCCTGCTCGAGTGTGAGCGAAACCCCCTTCATCTGGGCATAGGGGTTGTGCCTCGCGTTGGCGTACTCGGTGACGGCGACGTGCGCCAGGTCTCTCTCCGTCACGCCGTACGCCCTCATGTAATCCGCCATGATCTCGGCGAAGAGGTGGGGAAAGACGAAGACCTTCCCGGGCCGTTCGTCGGGGTGCGAGTAGAGGCCCAGCGCGCGGCCGATCTCCTTTCCGTCCATCTTCCCCTCGCGGTCGCGCATCTTCTCGTAGCCGACGGCGATTCCCGTCTCCCCGTCGCCGAGGAGGAGCTTCCCGAGGACCGAGAGGATCGCCTGCCCGCCGGACGCGCAGGCGTTCTCGACCGTCTCGACCGGCTTGCCTCCAAGGCCCGGCACCGAGGCGACGAGGGCCGAGAGGAGCCCCTGCTGGTTCAGCGTGAGATGGCACGTGGCGCCGACCGTGGCGACGTCGAGGACCGACGCGTCCACGCCGATCTCCGCGCACGTCTCCGTCACGGCCCTCCTCAGGATTTCCGGGACCCCCAGATCGAACAGCTTCCCGAACGGAGACTGGTGATACGCCGCGATGTAGATCTTCCTCCCCATCGCGACCTCCCTTCTCCCCCCGCCCGGATAATAGGCCCGTGCGCTGGCGGCTTCCGCTCCCCTCCGGACGAATCCTCGCGACGGACAAGGGTCCCGCCGTGATGGCGATCCTGAACGTCACGCCCGACTCTTTTTCGGACGGCGGGCGCTTCTGCTCGGCGGAGTCCGCCGCGGAGGAAGGCGCCCGGTACGCCGACCTCGGGGCCGCAATCGTCGACGTCGGAGGCGAGAGTACGCGGCCGAGGGGCAGCGCATACGGAGAGGGAGCACGGGAGATTCCTTCGAATGGGGAGATCGCCCGCGTTCTCCCTGTCGTCTCCTCCCTTCGAAGAAAGCGGCCTTCCCTCCCGATCTCCGTCGACACGCGGCGGGCCGAGGTGGCCCGCGCCGGGCTCGAAGCGGGCGCCGATGTCGTCAACATCGTGACGGGCCTCGACGCCCCCGACGACCTTCTCGAGCTCGTCGCGAGCCGGGGCGCGGCGATCGTGCTCAGCCATTGCCGCGGAACTCCCTCGACCACTTTCGAAGAATCCTCCTTCCAGAACGTGACCCTCGAGGTGGCGCAGGATCTGGAGAACGCGCGCGCTCGCGCGATCTCCTCCGGAATCCCCGCCGAGAGGATTCTTCTCGACCCCGGCTTCGGCTTCGGGAAGAAGCCCGACGAGAACTTCGCGCTTCTCGCGCACCTCGCGGATCTCGCCCCCGCGGGGACGCCTCTCGTTGCCGGCGCCTCGCGCAAGGCGTTTCTCGGCTCCGTGGCCGGGCGTCCGACGTCCGACCGTCTACCCGAGTCGCTCGCGGCCGCGGCCGCCGCCGCCCGCGCCTCCGCGACGCACCCGGTCCTCCTCCGCGTCCACGACGTCGAGGAGACGATCCGCTTTCTCGCCGCGTTTGCACGCGCTCAGGCCTGAGCGCCGCCTCACAAAGTCGCGTACGACGGGTCCGTCCCGCGCTCTTCCGGTAAGCTCGCATTCAGATGCGGCGCCTCTTCGGAACGGACGGCATCCGGGGGACCGCCGGCGAGCCCCCGCTGGACGCGGCGACCGTCTCCCGCGTCGGAGCCGCCCTCGTCTCCTGCCTCGTGGACGAGGGCGCCGTGCGGCCGCGGCTCGTCGTCGGAGGCGACACACGCGAGTCGACGGCCGGCATCGTCGCCGCCCTCGCCGGCGGGGTCGCCGCAGCGGGAGGACAAGTGACCGGCGCGGGCGTCGTCCCCACCCCCGCCGTCGCACACCTCGTCCGCGCGCTCTCGGCCGAGGCGGGCGTCGTCGTCTCCGCCTCGCACAATCCATGGAGGGACAACGGGATCAAGATCTTCTCGGCGGCGGGGCGAAAGCTCCCGGACCGGGTCGAAGCCGAGATCGAGCGGCGGATCGGCAGGAGCGCGCCCGCGCCCCCGCGGGCCGTGACGCCCGACCCCCTTCTCCCGCTGATCTACATCGAGCACCTTCTCGAGGGGCTTCCGGGGCGGCTCGACGGCCTCACGGTCGTTCTCGACGCGGCGAACGGCGCCGCACACGAGGTCGCGCCTGCGGCGTTTCGCGCGGCGGGCGCCCGCGTCGTTCCTCTCGCCGTCGCACCGGACGGGCGGAACATCAACGAGGGGTCGGGCGCCCTGCACCCCGAGGTGATGGCCCGTGCGACGCGTGAGACGGGCGCCGACCTCGGAATCGGCCTCGACGGCGACGCCGACCGGATCGTCGTAGCGGACGGCGAAGGACGCCTCCTCGACGGTGACGACGTTCTCTACCTCTGGACGCTCGAGATGATCCGCGAAGGGCGGCGGCCGGCGGCCGTCGTCGGGACGCTGATGTCGAACTTCGGATTCGAGCGAGCCCTCGCGGACCTCTCCGTCGCGCTCCTCCGGGCGCCCGTCGGGGACCGCTACGTCGTGGAGGAGATGGAGAGGAGCGGCGCGATTCTCGGCGGCGAGCCGTCCGGCCACCTGATCCGCGGGGACCTCTCGACGACCGGGGACGGGACGCTGACCGGCCTCCACCTCGCGGCCTTCGTGGCCCTCTCGAAAAAACCGCTCGCGGCTCAGCCGCGCTTTCCGAAGGCCCCGCAGCTTCTCCGGAACGTCCGCGTCCGGGAGCGCGTCCCGGTGGATCAGGTTCCGGCGCTCGTGGACGGCATCCGCCGCGCCGAAGCGCGCCTCGCAGGCCGCGGCCGGCTCCTGATCCGCTACTCCGGAACCGAGCCGCTTCTCCGCGTGATGGTCGAGGGAGAGGACCCGCGTCTCGTCGAGAGCCTCGCGAGCGAGCTGGCGGAGACCGCCCGCGCGGCCCTCGGAGCGTGACGGCGTGTCGTCGCGGATCCCGCCCACATTTCCCGCGGACACCTCCCTCGAGCTTTCGCCTCCGGAGATGGAGCGGCTCGTCCGGCTCGCGATGGACAGGATCGTCCCGCACGTCGACTCGCTTCCCGCACAGCGCGCCGCCGACACGGACGGCGCCGCGGCGCTTTCCAGAACGCTGATCGAGCGCGATCCTCCCGAGACGGGGACGCCGGCCGCGGAGCTCTTCGACCTCCTCTTCGACCAGGCGATCCCGAGAAGCTTCAACGCCGCCTCCCCCGGCTACCTCGCCTACATCCCCGGGGGCGGGCTTTTCCAGTCGGCCGTCGCCGACCTCGTCGCCGCCGCGGCGAACCGGTACACGGGCGTCTTTGCGGCCGCGCCGCTTCTCGTCCAGCTCGAGACGAACGTCGTCCGGTGGTTCGCCCGTCTCGCCGGTCTTCCGGACGGCGCCGGCGGATTCCTCACGAGCGGCGGATCGCTCGCGAACTTCTCAGCGATCGTGGCGGCCCGTCGCGACCGGCTCCCCGAGGAGTTCCTCTCGGGCGTCCTCTACGTCTCCGACCAGACCCACCACTGTGTCGCGAAGGCTGCCGGTCTCGCGGGATTCCCGGCCCGGCGCGTCCGCGAGATCCCGTCAGACGATTCATTCCGGATCCGGCTCGACCGTCTCGAGGAGGCCGTCGCCGAGGACCGGGAAAAGGGACTTTCTCCGTTCCTCGTCGTCGGCAGCGCGGGGACGACGAACACCGGTGCGGTGGACGACCTCGAGGCCCTCGCGGCGCTCTGCACGCGCGAGCGCCTCTGGTTCCACGTCGACGCGGCCTACGGAGGCTTCTTCCTTCTGACGGAGCGGGGCCGCCGGACGATGGCCGGGATCGAGCGGGCCGATTCGATCGTCCTCGACCCCCACAAGGGGCTCTTCCTCCCTTACGGCACCGGGTGCCTCCTCGTTCGCGACGCGGCCACGCTCCGGCGTGCGCACGGGTCCGGAGGCGAGTACCTCCCCGGAATGCAGTGCGACCCCGACCTCGTCGACTTCTGCGAGATCTCGCCCGAGCTGTCGCGCCCTTACCGCGGCCTCGCCGCCTGGCTTCCGCTCAAGCTGCACGGCCTCGGGCCGTTCCGGCGGAACCTCGACGAGAAGCTGGGCCTCGCCTCCTACGCGGCCGGGGCGCTGGCCCGGCGTCCCGACGTCGAGATCGTCGCCCCGCCCGCCCTCTCGCTCTTCGCCTTCCGCTTCTCCAGCCCAGGCGAGGGAGAGAGAGCGCTCGCGGCCCGGAACCGCCGCATCCTCGACGCGGTCAACGCGCGGGGGCGCGTCCACCTGACCGCCACGACGACGAAGGGGAAGACCCTCCTCCGGATCTGCGTCCTCTCCTTCCGGACGCACCGGGACCGCGTGGACGCGGCCCTCGAGGACCTCGTGGCCGCGGCCGGCTGACGCTCTATCTTTCCTTATGGCTCGATGTTCGTGACGAACGAGGGCTTGCCCCCTTCGACCTTGAACATCACGACCGTCTTCACCGGGTCGCGCGAGCCCTCGGGGAACTTCAGCTTCCCGGTCACACCGTCGTATTCCCGGATCCCGGCGAGCGCGTCGCGGAGCGCCTGGCGGTCCGGCTTCCCCGCCTTCTTCAGCGCCTCGACGAGGAGCCCGAACGCGTCGTAGGTGAGGGCGGCCACGTCGTCGGGTACGGCGTCGCCGTGCGACTTCTTGTAGCTGATGACGAAGGCCCCGGTCACCTCGTTCCGCCGGTCCGGGTTGTAATGCGCGCTGTAGAAGGAGCCTTCGGCCTCCTTCCCGGCGAGCTTGAGGAAGGCCGACGTCCCCCAGTTGTCGCTCCCGAGGAAGGGGACGGCGATCCCCGCGGCACGCGCCTGCGGGAGCTGGACAGCCACGTCGTTGTAGTAGCCCGAGAGGAAGACGACGTCCGGCCCGGCCTTCTTGATCTTCGCGAAGACCGCCGCGAAGTCCTTGTCTCCGCTCTTGAAGGTCTCGAAGGCGACGATCTTCCCGCCCGTCTTCTCGAAATCCTGCTTGAAGAGCTCGGCCTGGATTTTCGGCGCCTCAGAGTCCGGGTCGTAGAGAACGGCCGCCTTCTTCGCGTGGAAGTATCCGTCGGCGAACTTCGAGAGGACCTGGCCCTGCCAGGCGTCGGTGAAGCAGGTCCGGAAGACCCACTGTTTGGGCTGGCCCGTCTTGGTGTCCATCGTGGTCTCCGGGACGGTGGACCACGGCGTGATCATCGGCACCTTTGCCGCCTCGGCCTCTTCGGCCACCGGGACCGCCTCGAGGCTCGCGTTGGGGCCGATCAGGCCGACGACGGCGTCCTCTTTCACGAGGCCCTTCGCCGCCGCGACGGCTCCTTCGGGCGTGCTCTGGCTGTCGGCGATGACGAGCTTCAGGTTGTATTTCTTTCCTCCGACGTCGATCCCTCCCTTGTCGCCGATCTCGGCCACTTTCATCTCCGCGGCGCTCCGGCACGAGGCGCCGATGGCGGAGAGGGGGCCGGACAGTTCGGCGATGAGGCCGACGTTGATCGCGGGGAGCTCCCCTTTTGGGCCGCAGCTTCCGACGAGGAGCGCGGCAACGGCGAGCGGGACGATTCGGGACTTCTTCATCTGGACACCTCCGAAGGGCCGGCCCCGAGATTAGTCCACTCCGGCTCAGGGTGAGAAGACGCACGCGACCTCACGAGCCGCCGCCGAGGGGTCGGACCGTGATGACGTACTCGGCGACCGGGGTCCCGCCGACGAGGTGCTCCCTGAGGATCCGCTCCAGGACCGGCGGGTCGCAGGCCCGGTACCAGACTCCCTCAGGGTAGACGACGGCGATCGGTCCGCCGGCGCAGATCCGGAGGCAGTTCGCCTTTGTCCGGGCGATCCCGCCCGTCTCCGAGAGGCCCATCTCGGAAAGGCGCCTTTTCAGATACTCCCAGGCCGCCAGGCCCCGCTCCCTCTCGCAGCACTTCGGCTTCGTCGCATCCGCACAGAGGAAGATGTGCCGCCTCGCGGCCGGGATCCCGAGCTCCCCGGCGATCTGCCGGAGGTGCGCCGGACCGTCGCAGTCGTTCGCCATTCCGGACCCAATCCTCTCCGAAAACGAGTCTTTTCGGCTAATCGGGCGGTGCCGGCGCCGGCCGGGGCGCGCCCACCCTGCCTCCGGTATCCTGTCGGCCCCCCAAGGTGGGGAGACCTCGCCATGATCCACCATGAAAGCCGGCCTCGCAGGCGCCGGAACCTCCAGCTCGTCGAGCCGGCAGCCGAGACGGCGGCGCCCCCTTACCCGGCGTCTTCGCCCGCTCCGGCTCTGCCGCTCCTGAACCGCGAGCTTTCGTGGCTGGAATTCAACGAGCGGGTGCTCGACGAAGCCTTCGACGAGCGCTGGCCGCTCCTCGAGCGGCTCAAGTTTCTCTGCATCTCGGAGACGAACCTCGACGAGTTCTTCATGATCCGCGTTTCGGGCGTTCTCGACCAGGTCTGGTCGGGAAAAGTCGACCCGAGCGAGGACGGCCTCACGCCGGCCGAGCAGCTCCGGAAGATCCGCGAGGCGGTCCTGAAGATGGAGATGCGCCAGTCGGCGTGTCTGACGGGCGACATTCTCCCGAAGCTCGCGGCGTCCGGGATCTCGGTCCTCGCCGCGTCGGCGCTCTCCGAGGTGTCCCGCGAGGCCGCGAGCGCCTTTTTCCGGAAGCACGTCCTCCCCGTCCTGACGCCGCTCGTCGTCGACCCGGGGCACC
>JBBIPB010000089.1:0-11148 GCA_037443065.1 Acidobacteriota bacterium
TGACGATTGCCGTCGACGCGATGGGCGGCGACCACGCGCCCCGCGCCGTCGTGGAGGGCGCCGTGGCCGCAGCCGTCGAGCTCGGGCTGGAGACTCTCCTCGTCGGACGCCGGCGGGAGATCGAGTCCGAGCTGAAGCGCCAGGCCTACACGGGGAGCCGGATCGGCATCGTCGACGCGGACGAGGTCGTCGAGTTCGACGAGCCCGCAATCACGCCGATCCGGAAGAAACGCCGCGCCTCGGTCCGGGTCGCCGCCGAGTGCGTCCGCGATGGGCGGGCCCGCGGGATGTTCACGGCGGGGCACACGGGAGCCGGCATGGTCGTCGCGAAGATGATCATGGGGGTTCTCGAGGGGATCGACCGCCCGGCGCTCGCGACGGTCTTGCCGGGCCTCGGGCGCAAGCGCGTCCTTCTCGACGTCGGCGCGAACGTCATCTGCCGCCCCGAGCACTACCGGGAGTTCGCCCTCATGGGGCACTTTTACGCGCAGGAGGTCCTCGGCATCGCCAGGCCGCGGATCGGCCTGATGTCCGTGGGGGAAGAGGAAGGGAAAGGGACCGACACGACGCGGGAGGTCTTCGCTCTTCTGAAGGCGTCGGGTCTCAACTTCGTCGGGAACGTCGAAGGACGGGACGTCTATGCGGGCGACGTGGACGTCATCGTCACCGACGGGTTCACGGGCAACGTCATTCTCAAGGTCTCGGAGAGCCTCGCCCACATGGTCGAGGAGGCGCTCAAGCAGGAGATCAGCCGGAGCCTCCAGGCTTCGATGGGTTTTCTGCTATCGAAGGACGCCTTCCGGGCGTTCAAGAAGCGGCTCGACTACAGCGAGTACGGCGGCGCGCCGCTCCTCGGCGTGAACGGCGCCTGTCTCATCGGGCACGGCCGGTCGACGGGGAAGGCCGTCCGGAACGCGATCCGGGCCGCGCACGAGTTCGTCGCGCACGGCATCCCGGAGAAGATCCGGAAGAAGGCCGTGGAATTCGCGCCGGAGCCGCTCTCCCGCTAACATCCCGGCTTTCGGGTCGAGGGGGGACCGAATGTTCCATGCCACCATCGCGGGGACGGGCGCGGCCGTCCCGTCACGGATTCTGACGAACGCCGACCTCGCGAAGCTCGTCGACACGAACGACGAGTGGATCCGGACGCGAACGGGAATCCGCGAACGGCGGATGGCGGCGGACGGAGAGGTCCTGTCGGACTTCGCCGTCGCCGCCGCCCGGAAGGCGCTCGAGGCGGCCGAGGTTCTGCCTCGCGAGCTGGACGCCGTCATTCTCGCCACCGTCTCTCCCGACCAGCTCGTGCCGGCGGCGTCCTGCCTCGTCCAGCAGAAGCTCGGGGCGAAGAAGGCGGCAGCCTGGGATCAGAACGCCGGTTGCTCCGGCTGGCTCTACGGCCTCCATGTCGCCGACGGGCTCATCCAGTCGGCCAAGTCGCAGAACATTCTCCTCATCGGCGCCGAGTTCCTGACGCGGTTCACGGACTACACGGACCGAAGCACCTGTGTGCTCTTCGGGGACGGAGCGGGCGCGACCGTCCTGAAGGCGACGAAGGCGGACCACGGCGTCCTTGCGACGCGGATCCGCTGCGACGGTGAGGGCGCGAATTTCATCTCGATGCCGGGCGGCGGGTCGAACGCGCCTCCGAGCCGGCGCGAGACGCTTGAGCAGCGCCTCCCCTTCATCAAGATGATGGGGGGCGAGACGTTCAAGACGGGCGTGCGTGCGATGACGGAGGTCTGTCGCGACGTCCTTGCCGAGGGCGGCTTCACGCCCGCGGACGTCCAGTGGCTGATCCCCCATCAGGCGAACGACCGGATCATCCAGGCTGTCGCCGAGCGGCTGGAGATGCCGGCCGAACGCTGCGTCGTGAACATCGCCCGGTACGGGAACACGAGCTCCGCCTCGATCCCGATCGCCCTCGACGAGTACGTGCGCGAGGGGAAGATCCGGCGGGGAGACCTGATCCTCTTCACCGCCTTTGGCGCGGGCCTGACCTGGGGCGCGGCCCTCGTCCGATGGTGACGGGGGCGTTCCTCTTCCCCGGGCAGGGCTCGCAGTTCCCGGGGATGGGGAAGGATCTCGTCGCCGCGTATCAGGAGGCACGCGAGGTCTACGACCGGGCGGACGCCGCCCTCGCGCCGCTCGGGCTTTCCGTCTCGAAGGCTTCGTTCGAAGGGACGGAGGAAGAGCTGAAACAGACGGCCGTGACGCAGCCGGCGATCGTGACGCACTCCGTCGCGGTCTTCGAGGTCCTGAGAGTGCGCGGTGCCTCCCCCTCGATCGCGGCCGGGCATTCCCTCGGCGAATATGCGGCGCTCGTCGCGGCTGGCGTCCTGACGCTCGAGGACGCCGTCGTCCTCGTCCGGCGGCGCGGCCTCTTCATGCAGGAGGCGGTCCCGGCGGGCGCGGGCGCGATGTCGGCGGTGATCGGCCTCGCACCGGAGGCGGTGGCCGCGGCCTGCGCCGAAGCGGCCGTATCGGCCGGTGAGCCGTGCGCCGCGGCGAACTTCAACGCGCCCGAGCAGACCGTCATCGCGGGGACGAGGCGCGCCGTCGAGACGGCGTCCTCTCTTCTGAGAGCCGCGGGGGCGAAGCGGGTCCTCCCTCTTCCCGTCTCCGCACCCTTCCACTGTGCGCTCATGAAGCCGGCGGAAGAGAAGCTGACGCCGTTTCTCGACGCGACGCCCTTCGGAGCGATGGCGTTTCCCGTCGTGACCAACGTGGACGCCTTTCCGAACCTGGACCCCGGGACCGCGCGCGAGGCCCTGAAGCGGCAGATCTGCTCTCCGGTACGCTGGGTCGAGAGCGTCCGCGTCCTCTCGGCTTCGGCGCCGTCCGCCGTCGAGTGCGGGCCGGGATCGGTCCTCGCCGGGCTCGCGAAGAGGATCGCGAAGGAGTGGCCGGTCGTCTCGACCTCCGACGCGGCCGGAATCGCGAAGCTCCTCGCGTCCCGAGGTGGCGGCCCCTTGTCGTCCTGATATCGTCGTCTCGCGTCGGAGGAAAGAGATGGCAATCCCGATTTCGCTCGACGGAAAGATCGCGCTCGTGACGGGCGGCTCGCAGGGGATCGGCGAGGCGATCGCGCGGCGGCTCGCGGCCGCCGGGGCACACGTGGTCATCGCGGCGCGCGCTGAGGAGAAGGCGCGGTCGGTCGCGGAGTCGATCGTGGCCTCCGGCGGCTCGGCCGAGCCGCTCCGGATGGACGTGTCCGACCCGGCCTCGGTCTGCGCAGGGTTCCGCGCCCTCGTCGAGCGGCACGGGAGGCTCGACATCCTCGTCAACAACGCCGGCGTCACGGAGGACGGTCTCATTCTCCGGATGGCGAAAGAGGCCTGGGACCGGGTCGTCGCGACCGACCTGACGGGCGTCTTTCTCGCGGCGCAGGAGGCGGCGAAGGTGATGGTCCGGAAGAAGCTCGCCGGACGGATCGTGAACATCACGTCGGTCGTGGGCCTCATGGGGAACCCGGGCCAGACGAACTACGCCGCCGCGAAGGCGGGGGTCGTCGGGTTCACGAAGGCGCTCGCGCGCGAGATCGGTTCGAGGGGAATAACGGTCAACGCGGTCGCGCCCGGCTACATTGCGACGGCCATGACGGGGGCCCTGACGCCGGAGGCCCGGGAGATGCTGCTCGGCCGGATCGTCCTCGGACGGCTCGGCACGCCGGACGACGTGGCGGACGCCGTCCTCTACCTCTCCTCGGACCTGGGGGCGTACGTGACGGGTACATGCCTGAATGTGAGCGGGGGACTCTACATCGGGTAGACTTCCCGCCCGGTTGACGAATCAGAAGGGGAGGCGGTCAATGTCCAGGGCCGCTCCCGTTGCTTGAACGGAGGAATTGATGTCGAACGCGGTTGAAGAGAAGGTCAAGAGCATCATCGTGGAGCAGCTCGGCGTCCAGGCCGATGAGGTCAAGGCCGAAGCCTCGTTCGTCGATGATCTCGGCGCCGATTCCCTCGACACGGTCGAACTCGTGATGGCATTCGAGGAGGCGTTCGGAATCGAGATCCCGGACGAGGACGCCGAGAAGATCCAGAAGGTCAAGGACGCCGTCGCCTACATCGAGAGCAAGGCCAAGCCCGCCTGAGCCGGCCCTTCGAAATGACCCCACCGCTCCTCGACGGCCGGGGCCGCCGGCGGGTCGTCGTGACCGGCGTCGGCCTCGTCTCCCCGGTCGGCCTCACGACTCGAGAGACGTGGGAAAGCCTCCTCGCCGGCCGGCCGGGGACCGGCCCGATCACCCGCTTCGATGCGTCGGCCTACGCCTGCCGGATCGCGGCCGAGGTGAAGGGATTCGAGCCCGCGAAGTTCTTCGAAAAGAAGGACATCAAGAAGTTCGACACGTTCATCCACTACGCCGTGGCGGCGGCCCGTGAGGCCCTTGCCGACTCGGGCGTCGTCGTCGACGCGGAGAACGCCGAGCGGGTCGGGGTCTGCATCGGTGCCGGGATTGGCGGGCTTCCCCTCATCGAGGAGATGCACAAGACGGTCCTCGAGAAGGGTCCGCGCCGGATCAGCCCGTTCTTCATTCCGGGGCTCATCGTCAACATGCCCTCCGGCCTCGTCTCGATCATGACGGGGGCGAAGGGACCGAATACGGCCGTCGCGACGGCCTGTGCCACGTCGGCGCACGCCATCGGCGATGCGGCGAACATCATCCGGTGGGGGGACGCCGACGTCATGATCGCCGGGGGCACCGAATCCGTCGTCGTGCCGCTCGCCATCGGGGGCTTCTCCGCCATGCGGGCCCTTTCGACCCGGAACGACGAACCGGAGACCGCCTCGCGCCCATGGGACAAGGACCGCGACGGCTTCGTTCTCGGCGAAGGGGCAGGAATCCTGATCCTCGAGGAGATGGGGCAGGCCATGGCGCGGGGCGCGGCGATTTACGCCGAGCTCGCGGGCTACGGGATGTCCGGCGACGCCTGGCACATTACGGCCCCGTCCGACGACGGCGACGGTCCCTACCGCGTCATACGAAACACTCTCCGCGACGCGGATCTTCCGGGGGAAGCGGTCGACTACATCAACGCGCACGGAACGTCGACGCCGCACGGGGACCGGATCGAGACGATCGCGATCAAGCGGGCCTTCGGCGACCATGCGGGCCGCCTCGCCGTCTCCTCGACGAAGTCGATGACGGGCCACCTCCTCGGCGCCGCGGGAGGGCTCGAGGCCGGCGTCATCGCGCTCACCATCCGTCACGGAGTGATCCCGCCGACGATCAACCTCGTCACCCCGGATTTCGATTGCGACCTCGACTACACGCCGAATGCCGCCCGCGAGAGGGCCGTGAACGTGGCCCTCTCGAACTCCTTCGGCTTCGGAGGCACGAACGCGTGCCTCCTGATGAAGAGGGTCTGACGGCGTCCGGTGCGGGGCGCCTCCGGGCGCGCCTCCGCGGGTTCCTCCTCCTCGCCCTCGCGGCACAGGTCGTGATCCTCGCTGCCCAGGAGAGGACCTTCTTCGGGCAGCTCTTCGACGCCGCCCCCCGGAAGGCGGCGGAGGCGGCCGGGACCCCCGGAAGCTCGCTCCTCCTCGTCGCGGGCCTCTCCGCCACCGCATGGCTCTGGGCGCGTCGCGGCGGCTCGGGAAGCTTCTCGGGGCGGCTCGGAGCCGCCGGCCTCGCGAACCTCGCCACGATGGGCCTCGCCGCCTACGCCGCCGGATTCGTCACGGGTCGCCTCGTCGTCTTCTCGGCCGGCGTCGCGCTCGCCGTTTCCGCACTTCTGGCGGCGTTACTGCCCCGGGAGGCTGCCACCGCCCCGCCGGTCTTCCTCGCTCCGAAGGTGTCCCTTGCGGACGGCATCTCGGCCGTGGTCCTCCTCTCGCTCCTCGTCCCGACGGTGTTCCCGTACTTCCACTTCGACGCGGTCCAGATCTGGGGCTGCCGGGCGTCCGGATTCGGAGCGCGAGGTTTTTTCGGCGCGCTCGACCCCTGCATTCACCCGGAATACCCGCCGCTTTTCTCGATCCTCCTCGGGCTCGGAGCCGGGGACCCCCTCTTCGAGGGGCGGCTCGTCGCGACGCTGATCCTCGTCTTCTTCGCGCTCTTCGTCCGCGACCGCTTTGCCCGCGTCCTGCCGTCGGCCGCGACGCTCGCGCTCGTCTTCCTTCTCTCGGTCGTCCACGTCTGGCAGGGGACGGCGATGTACTACGCGAACGCGCCGCTCATGGCGTTTCTCTCGGCGGGGCTGCTCCTCGTGCTCGGACTTCCGGGCGTCGGGGCGGATGACGGAAGTCCGGCGCGGGGAGAGCTCGTCGCGGGGACACTCTGCCTCTCGGCGGCGGTCCTCGTCCGGCCGGACGGTCTCTACTACCTCGCCGCAGCAGCCCTCGCTCTTCTCGTGGCGCGTCTCTTCGGCGGCCCGCGCTTCCCGGCGGGGCCGCTTGCGGTCGCCGCAGCCGCCTGGGCGACGTGGCTCCTCAGGCCCGGATTTCTGAAAGCCCCCGGACTCCTCTCGCAAGCGGCGGACGGCTGGCGAAGTCTCGCTCCGACACCACTCGCCGCGGCGGGCGTCGTCCTCTCGGAGTTCTTCTCCTCGTGGCAGGGACAGTGGCTCTCGCACAAAGGGCTCGGGGCGACGCTCTATGCCCTTCTGGCTGCAGCGGGCGTCGACCTCGCGCTCTCGTTCCGCGAGAAGGGAGCCGGGCGCTCTGCGGAGGGGGAGAAGAACGTCTACGGCCTCGTGACGCTCGCGTCGCTCGCCGCGGTCGTCGCCTGCTTCGCCCTCTTCCCGTTCATCTCGGATCCCGTGGCCGCGGTCCAGCCTTACGAGTGGACCGACTACCGCCTCTGCTACCGGAACTTCGTCCGAGTCGGCCTCGGGAGGATGACGATCCACCTCCTCCCGTTCTATCTCCTCTACGTCCTGTCGGTCCTGCGCCCCCCGGGGGGGCGGGAGGCCGCTGCTAACATCGGGCGTCCCGCTTCGGAGGCGCGCTGAAGAAATCGACGGCGGCCGCGCTCGCCCTGACGGCGGTCCTCGCCGCCGTCGCGGCGGAGATCTGGTCGGCCCGGTCCCATGCCGGGTTCGTCGCACGAGAGGGGGCTCTCGTGGCGCGCCTCGTCGACGCCTCCCGGATCGACCGCCAGACGGCGCTCCTCTGCGCGAAGCCTCAGCCCGCCGGGAGCTCCGCCGATGCCGGGGTCGCGAGGCTCGTGGAGGAACGCCTCGCGCGAACCGGCCTGAAGACGTGGGATGCGGTCTTCGAGGCGAAGTCCGTCCGCCGCCCGCTTCGGAATCTCTTCGCGCTCCTCCCCGGGCGCGCCTCCGACGCGCGACCGGTCCTCGTCGGGACGCGCTACGACACCGCGGATCCGGAGTCGGCGGACTCCGCTTCGGCGACAGCCGTCCTGCTCGAGACGGCTGAGGTCCTTGCGGCGATCGGGTCGGGCGGGTGGAAACCCGAACGGACCATCCTGTTCGCTTTCTGGGACGGCGGGGAGGCCGGCTTCCCCGGTTCGGAAGCGTTCGTCGAGCAGGCGCTCCGGGATCGCACGCCTCTTCCGATTGCCTACGTCGATGTCGACTCCGCCGTGAAGGGGAAGGAGATTCTCGCGAAGGCCACCCCCGGCCTCCGCGGTGTTCTCGGAGAGGCCCTTCGTGCGGTCTCCGATCCGACGGCGCAGCAGCCGCTCGAAGAGGGAGAGGTGGCGTTCCCCCTCCCCGGGTTCGCGGGGACTGCAGTGCCGTTCCTGGCCCTGACCGCGACGCCGGTCGCGCAGCTGGGGTCCGCCCCCCCGCCCCTTCTCGCCCGCGCCCTTGCGCTCTTCGCGGGGACGATGGCTTCCGACCCGGTCGTTCCGTACCGTTTCACGGAGATCGCGGAAGACTCCCGCTCGGCGCTGCGGAGTCTCGAGGCGCGCGCCGCCTCGGCGAACGACTGGGTGGGTACGCTTCCGGGCCTGGAGAAGGCCCTTGACGGTTTCGAAGAGGGGGCGAAGCGGTGGGACGCGGGCAGGCCGCGCCTCCGGCGTCTTTCGCCCCGGAAAGCGGAGGCAGCGAACCGGATCCTCGAGAGGGCCATGGACGCCTTCGGACCGCCCGCCGGGCCGTCGGTCCTCTGGGGCCGCGGGTCGTTTCTGGTCGGTCCCGAGCCTGGGGACGAGAGCCTCGCGGCGGTGCACGCGAGCCTCGCCCGGGCGCTGCTTTCGAGGAACTTCGACCGGATCCGCGAAGAAGCTCTGGAGCGGACGAACGCGTTTTCGCAGGCCCAGGAGCTCCTCCGCGCCGCGGAGTGGATCGCCCTCGGTCCCGGCAAGCCGGTGCGCTCCGCACGCGCGACACGCCCGTGATCGGGCGAGGGGCGCGCCGGACGCTCGCGCTCGCGGCGGCGCTCGGAGCCGCAGGGGCGGGATGGTGGGCGCTCCGTCCGGCCGATTCGCTCGCCCGCCGTCTTCGCGACCTCGACGCTCTCGTCTCGCCAGACCGCCTCGAGCGCGTCATGAGCGGCCTCGCCCGGGAGCCGCATCGCGCGGGGACGCCCGCGAACGGCCGGGCGGTCGAAGCCGTCGCCGCGCGCCTTCGCGCTCTCGGCCTCGCCGTGGAATCCGAAGAGGTCCCCGCGAGCCTTCCGGAACCGGTCGAGTCGTCGCTGGCGCTCGTCGCGCCCGATCACCTCGCATTCGACCTTCGCGAGAAGCCCCTCTCCGGGGTGGCGCTCGCGGCAGCGGCCGATACGGAGATCCCGTTCTTCGCCTGGGCTCCCGACGCCGACGTCACGGCGCCTCTCGTCTACGGAAACTTCGGGGCGCGAGAGGACTACGACCGCCTGAAGAAGGCGGGGATCTCGCCGGCGGGGAAAGTCGTTCTCCTTCGCGCGCAGGGGATCTGCCGGGGGATGAAGGCACTGATCGCGGCCGAGGAGGGAGTCGCCGGCCTCCTTCTCTATCCCGACCTCCGCGACCAGGGCTTTCGGAAACCACCCTATCCCGAGGGGACGCATGCGAATCCGTGGACCGTGCAGCGCGGCTCGATGCTCGGCTACTTCCTCTATCCGGGCGATCCGGGCGAGGCTGCGGCGCACGGCGTGGAGACGCTCCCGCGCGTCCCGGCGCTCCCGATCTCCGCGATCGTCGCCGAGGAGCTGCTCCGCCGGATCGGAGGCCCGGCGGCACCCGCGGACGCCACGGGCGCGCTGAACGCGCCGTACCGGCTCGGCCCCGGGCCGGGGGTGGTCCGCCTCGTTTCGAAACAAAGACTGGAGAACCGGATCCTCCGGAACGTGACGGCGTCTCTTCGGAGCTCCCGGCCGGAAGCCGCGCCGATCATCGTCGGCGCCCACGTCGACGCGTGGGTCTACGGGGCCGTCGACCCGGTTTCGGGGGCGGCCGCGGTGCTCGAGGCGGCCGAGGCGCTGACCCGTCTCAGGGAGCGGGGACTTCAGCTTTCACGCGACGTCGTCTTTGTCTTCTTCGACGCCGAGGAGTACGGGATGCTCGGGTCGACGGCGTGGGTGACGCACCGGCTCCCCGCGCTCTCCGGCGCAGGCGCCTTCGTGTTCGTGGATTCCGCCGTCCGGGCCTTCGACTTCGGGGCCGACATCGCCCCCGGCCTTCGCGGTCCCCTCGAGGAGATCCTCCCGCTCGTCCGAGACCCGCAGACGGAAAAGACGCTCTGGGAGGTCCGTGCCCAGATGGGCCTCTCCGGCTTCTCCGGCGACACATCGCCCTTCATGGGGCTCGCCGGCGTTCCGTGCGCCGAAGTCGGCTTCGGGCGGAGGACCTACCCGCTCTACCACTCGGTCTACGACGGGATGGACCTCTACGGCCGCCTCATGGACCCGGGCTTCCGGTACACGGCGCTCCTCACGAAGATCCTCGCGCTCTACGTCTCGCGCCTCGCCGAGGCCCCGGTCCTGCCCTTCCGGTTCACGGAAATTGCAGCGTGGGTCGACGATAGCCTCGCGGGGCTGGCGAAAGACCATCGGGCTTTCGGCGATTCCCACGGGAAGAAACGGCTCAACGAAGCCGCGCGTCGGCTTCGCACAGCCGCAGGGGGCTACGAAGCTTCGGAATCGTGGCGAAACGTAAAGGCGGATTCGAAGAGCCGGGAAATCGAGAGAGTTCTCCTCTCAGCCCGGGCATCCTTCCAGAAGAGTGGCGTCCCGTTCGCAGACTCGAACGTTCTCGTCGGCCCCTCGGAGACGAACGGCTGCTCGGCCGAGGCGCTCCCCGGCCTCGCCCGCGCCCTCCGGAGCGGCGACGCGGTGCGAATCGAGGCGGCGACCGCCGCACTCGAGCAGGCGCTCGACAAAGCGGCGGGGCTGCTGGCCGGAGCGGCGCGCGGGGCTCCTTGACCTCCGGCCGTAGATCCGATGTAATTACGTCCGGAGGCTCTGGAGAATGAAGGCGCAGATCGTTCGGATCGGGAACTCACGGGGGATCCGGCTTCCGAAGAGCGTCCTCGAGGAGACGGGATTCCGCGAGGTCGTCGAGCTTCGGGTCGTCTCCGGCGGGCTCCTCCTCCGCCCCGGACGGAAGGCGCGCGAGGGGTGGGCGGAGGCGGCGAAGGAGATGTCGGAGCGGGGCGACGACGCGCCGCTTCTCACCGACGACTCGGGCCGCACCCGATTCGACCGGGATGAGTGGCGCTGGTGAGGCCCGCTCGGGCCTGAGGCGGTTCGACGTCGTCCTCGTCCGGCTCGATCCGGTCGAGGGGAGCGAGATCGCCAAGACGCGTCCCTGCGTCGTCGTCAGCCCGGACGAGCTGGCTGGGATTCTCCGGACCGTTCTCGTGGCGCCGATGACGAAGAGCGAGAAGTCCTGGCCGTTCCGCGTCCCGTGCCGGTTCCGGAGCCGGGCCGGCTTCATCGCCATCGACCAGATGCGCGCCATTGACAGGACCCGCGTCGTCCGCCGGCTCGGCACGCTCTCTCCGGAGACCCGATTGCGCCTCCTCGAGACCCTTCAGGAGTTCTTCGCGCCATAGACTCTCACCGGAAATCGTGACTCGGGAGGTCGGGAAGGGAGGGGAGGGGCCAGAAGCGGTCGGCGCGGACGGAGAGGGTGCCGTCGGTCGTCTGGAGCTTCCCCTCGACGACGAGGCCGGGGGAGCCGACGATGAGGGTCCGGTTCTCCCTGAAGAGGTCCGGGCGGACGATGGCCTGGACGATGCCGCTCTCGTCCTCGAGCGAGAG
>JBBIPB010000090.1:0-11127 GCA_037443065.1 Acidobacteriota bacterium
TCGCGCGGATGACGCCCGCGGAGATGCTCGTCTTCCTCCAGCACGTCCCGCGGCCTCTCGCGCCCGGAGTCGTCGGGGACCTCGAGTCCGCGACCGGGTTCCTCGAACGGGGAAACCACGAGCTGCTCGTCGAGGGGCTCACGATCGCGGCTGCGTCGGACTGGGAGCCGGCTTTCGCGCGGATCCGCGAGGTCCTCGCTTCGGTCGGCCGGATGAAGTACGTCCGCCCGCTCTACAAGGCGCTCGGCGCCTCGTCCCGGACGCGGGAACTCGCCCGCGAGATCTACGCCGGCGCGCGCCCCCGCTATCATGTCCTCTCCCGCCACGTCGCCGAGTCGGCGCTCGCGGGCTGGCCCGCGTGACCCGGCTCAGCCCTTGACGCAGGCGATCGGACGGAGGCGGGCCACGCGCGCCGAGAGGCCCGCCTCCTCCGCCACGCGCGCGACCTCCTCGACGTCCTTGTAGGCGCCCGGGGCCTCCTCCGCCGCTCCGGAGGCGGAATGGGCCCTGATGAGAATGCCGCGCGACGCCAGCTCCTCGATCAGAGCGCCGCCGCGCCATCTCCTCTTGGCCTGCATCCGGCTCATCTGCCTTCCCGCGCCGTGGCAGGACGAGGCGAACGCGCGCGCCTCTCCCTCGGCCGTTCCCGCGAGGACGAAAGAGCAGGTTCCCATCGTTCCGCCCACGAGGACGGGCTGCCCTGCTTCGCGATAGCGCTCCGGAAGCTCCGGGTGGCCCGGTCCGAACGCCCGGGTCGCCCCTTTCCGGTGGACGAAGAGGCGGCGTGGCCGGCCCTCCACGAGATGCGTCTCCTCCTTGCAGGTGTTGTGGGAGACATCGTAGATGAGCGAGAGGCGGGCCTCCGGAAGGCGCCGTCCGAAGGCCTCGCGGACGAGGTGCCCGACGACCTGCCGGTTCGCGAGGGCGCAATTGATCGCCGCGCGCATGGCGCCGAGGTAGTCCTGTCCCTCGACCGACCGGAGGGGCGCCGCCGCGAGTTCCCGGTCCGGAAAGACGAGGCCATGACGGGGGGCCGCCTCGCCGAGCACCTTCAGGTAGTCCGTCCCGATCTGGTGGCCGAGACCCCGCGACCCGCAGTGAATCGAGACGAGGAGGTCTCCTTCGGCGAGGCCGAACGCTTCGGCCGTGGCGGCTTCGAAGATGCGGTCGACGACCTGCAGCTCGAGGTAGTGGTTCCCCGAGCCGAGCGTCCCGACCTGACCCAGCTGCCGCTCCCTGGCCCGGTCGCTCACCTTCGTCGGGTCGGCGCCGCGAACTCGGCCGTGCTCCTCCACGAAGGCCAGCTCCTCCGACTCGCCGAAACCTTCCCGGACGGCCCATTGCGCTCCGTGGACGAGGACCTGGTCCAGCTCCTTCTTCGAGAGCCGGAGCGCCCCTTCCGAGCCGACTCCGGCCGGGACCGAGAGGTAGAGATCCTGGATCAGCGGCTCCAGCCGGTCGCCGAGGTCCGACTCCTGGACACCTGTCCGGTAGGTCCGGACACCGCATGAGATGTCGAAACCGACACCGCCCGCCGACACGACTCCCCCCTCGTCGGGATCGAACGCGGCGACGCCTCCGATCGGAAAGCCGTAGCCCCAGTGGGCGTCTGGCATCGCGTACGCCGCGCCGACGATTCCCGGAAGCGATGCCACCCCGGCGAGTTGCTGGGCCACCTTCTCGTCGAGGCCTTCGACGAGCCCCCGGCTTGCGTAAAGGAGACCCCGAACCCGCATTCGCCTCGTCTTCGGAAGCTCCCAGACGTTCGGGGAAGTCTCGCGGAACATTCCCGCCTCCATCAGACGTCGACGACGCACTGGGCGACCCAGCCGCCGTCTTCCCGGGCGACCCGGAGCGCCGTGAGCGTCGCCCCCTTTGGCTCCACCGTGCTCTCGTGGCGGCAGGCGTCGAATTGCTCGCCCGCCCCCCGCGCCGTGAGGCCGAGCGGCGCACCAGGGGGCGTCTCGATCCGGACGTCGAGGCTGGCGAAAAGAAGCCTCCGCGTCGCGAAGAGGTAGATCAGCTCGTCGAGGAAGGCGACGAGGAGGCTCTCCAGATCCGCCGCCGCGCAGGCCACCTCCGCTTCGACCCCCGGCCGGACGGACGAGGGATCCGACGCCCAGAGCGACGTCAGGGCCGCGGCGGCCCCGGCGAAGGCCTCCTCCGCCGTCGCCCCCCGTCCCCGGACTCCGACGTCGGCCCCGTGCTCGAAATGCTCGGCGACGGGCCTCCGCCCTCCCCTCTCCACCACCGGCGCATAGTACGCATGCACCATAGCTTTAGCAGGCCCGCTCCCTCAGATTGAACATGGCTCCGGACCCTCTCCCCCCAAATTCCGGTGTCGCCGGGCAACCTCAATGGGCGCCTCGGAATGGAGGGTCCGGGCCCTTTTTCTTTTCACGCGGTGCGAACGGTCAGGACCGGGCAGGGCGCCGTCCGGACGAGGTGGTGTGCGGTGGAGCCGAAGAGGAGAAGGTCGGCCGCGCTCCTTCCCTGCACCCCGAGAACGACGAGGTCCGCCTCCATCTCGTGAACGAGATGGAGGATCCGCCGCCACGGCTTTCCGGCCAGAATCCGGGTCTCGACCTTGTGCCCCCGGCTTCGTCCTTCGACGAACGCCTTGAGGTGGTCCCGGGCCTCTTTCTCCAGGACGCGCCGGTACTCCGGAACGTTGAAATGAACCATCTCGGGAGCCTCGGCGACGGGCACTTCGCGAACGACGTGCACGGCCGTGACGGATGCTCCGGACGCCTCCGCGAAGTCGAGCGCCGCGTCGAGCCCAGCCTCCGAGCTGCGCGAGAAGTCGACCGCCGCGAGGATCCGTCCGAAGGGAATCGTGGCGACCGGGCCCTCTTCCGGCTCGCGGGGGACCGTCAGAACGGGACAGGGCGATTTCCGGAGAACCTTCTCGGCCACCGACCCGAGAACGAGGTTCTCGAAGCCGCTGTGGCCGTGCGTTCCGAGCACGACGAGGCACTCCGGCACCCGGCGCGCCTCCTCGAGGATCACCGCAGCCGGCTCTCCTTCGAGAACGGTCGAGCGGACCGGGATGCCGGCCAGTGCCGCGGGCTCGGCAAACCGGAGGAGCCGCTCCCGCAGCCTTTCTTTCGCAGAAGGATCGGTCCCGATCGGCACCCAGGGCGTCGGGGCCTCCCGGAGGGGTGCAAGAGGCCCGGCGAGAACGAAGAGGCAGGTCAGATCGGCGCCGTACCATTTCGCGAGGAGCGTGGCGTAGCGGAGGGACCTCTCCGAGAAGGTCGAGAAGTCTGTCGGACAGAGGACGTGACGGATCGACAGCATGAACACCTCCGGCCGGGCGGCACGCCGCGCGGAAGCCCGCTCCCCACCGACCGCTGCCAAGATCGGACCCGGACCCGCCGGACCGCCATGATGCAAACGTCCCCGGATGACGCGCGCGCATCATGAAATTGCGCTTCCGGGGTCCTAATCTCTGACCGACGGAGGTTTACTCCGCGGAGGCGAGGATGAAAGTCAGGGACATCATGCGGACGAACGTCGAGACGGTGGATCAGGAGGAGTTCGCTGAGGCTGCCTACAACCGGATGCGCGTCAGGCGGATCCGGCATCTGATCGTCCTCTCCGGCTCCGAGATCGTGGGCGTCCTCTCCGAGCGGGATCTCGGCGGGAAGGACCGCGAGGCGATGCGCCTGTCGCACAAGGTCCTGAACTTCATGACGCCGTACGCCGTGAAAACGAGGCCGGAGATGACGGTGAAGCAGGCGGCCCGGCTGATGCGCGGGTGGAGCATCGGCTGCCTCCCCGTCGTCGACCGTGGGCGGCTTGTCGGCATCATCACGGTCTCGGACCTTCTCGACATAGTCGCCAGGGGGGGGAAACAGGCGCCGGTACGGAAGGCCCGCCGGCCGGCGTCACGAAAGACACTGGCACGGAAGGGCTGACCTGAAGGAGAGGCCGGGAGTGGCCCGGAGCGCGCAGCCCCTTAGATGACCGTCGAGTCCTGCCAGTTCTGAAGAAGGTGCATCGAGGAGGCGAAGCTGAACGCGTTGGCGTCAGGCCGCCTCTCGAGGCTCATGCAGCCCCGCACGTCGTCGAGCGACGCGTGGCCATGCTTCTCGAGCCACCGCTCCATCTCCCCGCGGACTTCCCCGAGCTGATCCGGGCCGTTCTTCAGGAGGGCCGAGACCATCTGCACCGTGTCGGCCCCGGCGAAGATCGCCTTCAGAACGTCGTGGGCCGTGTGGACCCCGCCGGTCACCGAGAGCGACAGCTGAAGCCGCCCGGCCAGCATGGCGATCCAGTGGAGGCGCGGAAGCAGGTCCGAGCTGCTCGAGAGTCGCAGCTCCGGCCGGACGGTCCGCGACTCGAGGTCGATCTCCGGTTGGTACGTCCGGTTGAAGAGAACGAGCCCGGCGATCCCCATCTCGTCGAGCTGCCGGGCGAAACAGACGATCGACGAGAAGAAGGGATAGATCTTGACGGCCACCGGGATCGAGACCGAGAGCTTGACGGCCCGGATCATGTCGAGCGTCCGCGCCTCGATCGCCGAGCCGGGGGTCCAGAGGTTCGAGGAGACGTGGTAGACGTTCAGCTCGAGCGCGTCGGCCCCTGCCTCCTGTATGAGGCGCGCGAAGCCCGTCCAGCCGATGTCGGTCGTCCCGTTGAGGGAGGCTATGACGGGAATTTCCACCGCCTCCTTGACCTGGCGAACCCGCTCGAGATAGGCCGCGGGCGACTGTTCCGGGTCGATCGGGCCGCCCCGCCGGGCCGCTTCGTCGCGTCGCACCTGCTCCTCGAACAACGACCGGAGAATGATGGCCGGGGCGCCGGCGTCCTCCAGCGCCCGGACCATGTCGAGGTCCCACGTGAGTGGGGACGCTCCGGGCAGGATCGGATGCGCTAGCCGAAGGCCTAGGTAGTTCGTGCTGAGATCCACGGTGACTGACGCTGACGGAGAAGCGCCGGGGCCGTCCATGATTCATCTGTTTCAAGGCCCGGGGGGGGCCGGCGCTCCTCTGATACATCGGGCTCAGGCTCCCGAACAGGAAAAGCCCTACGTTTGAGGGGAGTCCGATTCCCGCACTCGACGTGGGCCGCCGGGGACGCCTCCCCCCGCCTCACCCTCCCGCCCATCGCGGTCAGAGGCACCTCCGGAGAGCCCGTCCGTGGCGCACGGCGGCTCGCCGCCGTGCGCCACCCTTTCTTGCGGGCACGTCCCCGCTGGACCTTTCGCCTGATCCGTGAGACCCTGCGTCGCCCCGGCGCGGCGCGCACGACGCGCCCCGGAGCAGAAAGAGACCCTGTCCCCATGGCCTTTTCCTCGTTCGGACTCCACCCCGACCTCCTTCGCGGCATCAAGGAGCTCGGCTTCACGCGCCCCACCCCGATCCAGAAAGACGCGATCCCCCCGGCGATGGAGGGGAAGGACGTCCTCGCCTGCGCGATGACCGGCAGCGGCAAGACGGCCGCTTTCCTTCTGCCGATCCTCAACCGCCTCATGGCGAAGCCCCGCCGTACGACCCGCGCCCTCATCCTGACGCCGACGCGCGAGCTGGCGGCCCAGATCGACGAGCACTTCTCGCAACTCGCTGTCCACACCCCCCTCACGAGTGCCGCCGTCTTCGGCGGCGTCGGAATGGGACCTCAGGAACATGCCTTTCGGAGTGGCGTCGACGTGATCGTCGCGACCCCCGGCCGCCTCCTCGATCACTTCCGCTTTCCCTATGCGAAGCTCGCCGGCCTCGAGATCCTCGTCCTCGACGAGGCCGACCGGATGCTCGACATGGGGTTCCTGCCGGACATCCGCCGTGTTCTGAAGCACCTTCCCCCGAGGAGCCAGACGCTTTTCTTCTCGGCGACGATCCCGCCGCCGATCGCACAGCTCTCGAAGGAGATGCTCAAGGACCCGGTCATGGTGAACATCGAGCGGCAGGCCCTTCCCGCCGTCGGGATCACGCAGGCCGTCTACCCCGTCCGAGAGGACCGGAAGGCCGACCTCCTCCTCGCGCTCCTCAAGGGGGGCAACGTCCGGAGCGTTCTCGTCTTCACCCGGACGAAGCACCGGGCGAACCGTCTCGCCGACAAGCTGGTGCGATCCGGCGTCCCGTGCGAGCGGATCCACGGGAACCGGAGCCAGGCGCAGCGAACCGCGGCCCTCGCCGGCTTCAAGGAAGGAAGATTCCGCATTCTCGTCGCGACGGACATCGCCGCGCGGGGTATCGACGTCGAAGCGCTCTCGCACGTCATCAACTTCGACGTCCCGAACGTCCCCGAGGACTACATCCACCGCGTCGGACGGACGGCCCGCGCCGAGCTGACGGGAGACGCTTTCACCTTCGTCGCACCCGACGAGGAAGCCGACCTTCGCGCCATCGAGCGCGCCGTCGGCACCCGGCTCCTCCGGATCACCCTTCCCGACTTCGACTACGCGGCGCGCTCCACCGAGCGGCTGGAGATTCCGATCCACGAACGGATCGCCGAGATCCGCGCCCGGAAAGCGGCCGAGCGCCAGCGGGCGAAGGAGAAGGCGGAGAGACGTTCCGGCCACTTCGCCGCGATGCCGCAACGCCCCGGACAGTCCCCCGCGAGACAATCCGGGCATGCTGCACCTGCTCGACCTGTCGCACACGGTCACCGCCGGGATGGTCACGTACAGGGGCCTGCCGGGCCCGGTCATCGCCGATCACCTCACGCGTGAGGCGTCCCTCCCGCTCCATGCGGGCGGAACGTCGTTCCAGATCGGCCGGATCGAGATGGTTGGGAATACGGGGACTTACATCGACGACACGGACGACAGGACGCGCCCCGTCCACTCGATCCTCCTTCGCGCGGGGATCCCGATCGTCGAGCACCTCTGCAACCTCGAGGCGCTGCCCACCTCCGGCTTCCGGTTCTACGCGGTGCCGGTGAAGGTCAAGGGGATGGGGACGTTCCCCGTCCGCGCCTTCGCGGAGGTTGCATAAACACCGGGACCGTCAACGACGCGCCGGCTTCGCAGGACCCACCGTCGTGATGTAATCCCATCGGTTTCGTGAACGCGCCCGGAATCGACCGCCTCCTGCCCGAGGCCTACGACGAGCTTCGCCGGCTCGCGGCGCGGGCCATGCGCGACCAGCGCGAGGACCACACGCTCCAGCCGACCGCCCTCGTGCACGAGGTCTACCTCAAGCTCGCCAGCTCGACGCACGAGCCGGTCGACCGCGCGCACCTTCTGGCGACCGCGGCGCGGGCGATGCGCCAGATTCTCGTCGACCATGCCCGGTCGCGCTCCAGCGAGAAGCGCGGATGCGGCGCGATCAAGGTCACGCTCTCGCTTGCCGACACTCCGGCCGCGCCCCGGATCCTCGACCTTCTCGCCTTCGACGAGGCCCTCCGCCGGCTCGAGGCGCTCGACGAACAGCAGGTGCGCATCGTCGAGCTGCGCTACCTCGTGGGCCTCTCGGTCGAGGAGACGGCCGAGGCCCTCGGCGTCTCGCCGCGCACCGTCAAGCGCGACGCGGCGATGGCCAAGGCGTGGCTCTTTCGCGAGCTGGGCCTCTCCCGTGGCAACTGACCCCGAGCGCTACCGGCGCCTCCGTGGGTTCTTCCACGAGGCGATCGAGCGGCCGGAGCCCGAGCGTGAGAGCCTGCTCGCCGAGCTGGCACGGTCCGATGCGAGCCTCGCGGAAGAGCTGAAGTCGCTTCTCGACGCCCACGAAGCTGCCGGCGACTTCGTCGCCGAGCGGCTCGACGCGCACCAGCGCGCGCTCGGACAGGAGGTGGGAGCAAGCCTCGTCGGCCGGCGGCTCGGCGCGTACCGGCTCGAGCGACTCCTCGGCCGCGGCGGGATGGGTGCCGTCTACCTCGGCCGTCGCGTGGACGAATCGTTCGACCAGCAGGTGGCGGTGAAGCTCCTGCGCCCCGAGCTCGCCTCCCCGGACCTCGTACGCCGCTTCCGAACCGAGCGCCAGACGCTCGCCAATCTCAACCACCCCAACATCGCGCGGCTCCTCGACGGGGGGACGACCGAGGACGGGCTCCCCTTCCTAGTCCTGGAGTACGTGGCGGGCGTCCCTCTCGAGGAGCACTGTGCGGACCGGCGCCTGCCGCTCGCGGCGCGTCTCGCGCTTTTCTCGACGGTCTGCAGCGCCGTCGAGGAGGCACACCGCAACCTGATCGTCCACCGTGACATCAAGCCGGCGAACATCCTGGTCGACGCGGACGGCACGGTGAAGCTCCTGGACTTCGGCATCGCCAAGCTTCTCGAGGAGGGCGGCTCGTCGAACCAACCCGCGACCCGCGCCCTCGGTTACGCGACCCTCGCCTTCGCAAGCCCCGAGCAGCTTACGGGCGGGCCGATCACGACCGCCACCGACGTCTACGCCCTCGGCGTCCTCCTCTACCGGCTCCTCACGGGCCGACATCCGTACGAGCTCGCCCGTGCGATGCCGCCCGACGCGATGCGGATCGTCTGCGAGGACGTTCCCCCTTCACCCTCGAATGCCGTGATGGTGGCTGCGGAGTCGCCGCCGGGAATGCCCGAGCCGCGGCGCCTTGCGCGGGTCCTCGCTGGCGACCTCGACCAGATCGTTCTCAAGGCGCTCCGAAAGGATCCCTCACGCCGCTATGCCTCGGTGGCAGAGCTCGCGGCGGACATCGGTCGCCACCTCGCGGGGCGCCCCGTGCGTGCGCGCCCGGACACCATGGGTTACCGTACCGGCCGCTTCGTCCGGCGTCACCGGGTAGCGGTCTCGGCGGCGACGCTCGTCTCGCTCGGGCTGGTCGGCGGCCTCGCGGCGTATGCCCGCCAGGCGCGAATCGCGCGTGCCGAAGCGGCCCACGCCAGGATCGAGCGCGCCAAAGCCGAACAGGTGCGCGCCTTCCTTGGTAAGGCGTTTTCCTCGGCCGATCCGGCGCGGGGCGCCGGACGCCGCGTGACGGTTGCAGAGGTCCTCGACCACGCTTCGGGCCGCCTGGCCGGAGATCTCGCGGGGCAGCCCGAAGTCGAGGCGAGCCTGCGCGAGACGCTCGGCGACACCTATCTGAACCTCGGCCTCCTGCACGAGGCGGAGCGGGAGTACCGCCGCGCCCTCGAGCTCGCCGGCCCCGACTCGGTGCCGGTGCGCGCGCGCCTCGGCCAGGCGCTGAGCGATCAGGGCCTCTTCACGGAGGCGGCCACCGAGCTCAATCGTGCCATCGCCCTCTGCGGCGCCATGGCAAAGCCGATCCTTCCGTGCGCCGAAGCTCTCAGCCAGAAGATGGTCGTGCTTCAGAACCTCGGGCACGGCAAGGAAGCCGCGGCCGTGGGGCGCGAGGCGCTGGCGCTCCTCGAGCGCTCCTTCCCGGATGAGAAGGGTCAGCTCGCCGCGGTTCTGAACAACCTCGGCATCTGCTACGGGAATCAGGGAGATGTACGTGACGCGGAAGCGTTCCATCGCCGGGCACTGGAGGCCACCGTCGCGGCTCACGGTGAACGCCACCCGTTGACGGCGGACATCATTGGCAATCTGGCAGGAGTCCTCGACATCGAGGGGCGCTACGCCGAGGCTGAGCCGCTCTACCGGCGCGCTCTCGCATTACAGGTGGCCCTCCGGGGTGAACGTCACTTCGCCTACATCCGCACCCTGACCTCGTACGCCAATCTCTTCTGGCTCATGAAACGGCCGGCGGAAGCCGAGCCGCTCGCCCGGCGAGCCCTGGCACTCGCCCGCGACGCCCTTGGTGCCGACCACCCGCAGACGGCCTACGCCGAGAACGTCTTCGGTGCCATTCTCCTCGACGTCGGGAAGGCGGCCGAGGCGGAGGAGCACATCCGGATCGCCCTCGCGGCCCGGCGCAAGTCACTCCCTCCGGGTCACTGGCTCATCGCCAGCGCGCAATCGAACCTCGGCGCGGCCCTCCTCGCCAAGCGCCGATTCAGAGAGGCCGAGCACGAACTCGCAGAGGCATATACGACTCTCGCCGCCGACCGCGGAGCGCAGCACGAGAAGTCGCTCCTGACCGCCGCCCGACTCGCCCGGCTTTTCACCGACACCGACCGTCCCGCCGAGGCGAATCGTTACCGGCAGCTCTCGGTCGCGATCCCTTCCGCCCGCTGACACTCGAGAATCAGGACCGTCGGAAAGGAAGAGCACACGGTCCTTCGGCGCAAGCGTCGAGGTAAACGAGGAGACTTCGTCTCTCCGGCCCCGTCCGGCTCCCGTCCAACTCCTTGCCGCTCAAGCGTCAAACCTCTCGATCCGATCCTACGTATCATGGGACTAGACTGTTTCTCCCAAGGGACATCGAAGGAGGCGTCCATGGGCCTGCTCGACAACATCAAGCAACAGATCGGCTCGCAGTTCATCGAGATCATCCAGTGGCTCGACGACACGAACGACTCGATGGTCTACCGCTTCCCCGTCTACAACCAGGAGATCAAGATGAACGCGCAGCTGACGGTTCGTGAGAACCAGGCCGTGCTCTTCATCAACGAGGGGAAGGTCGCCGATCTCTTCAGCCCCGGCCGCTACACCTTGACGACGCAGAACCTCCCCATCCTGACGGACCTCCGCGGATGGAAATACGGCTTCCAGTCTCCCTTCCGGGCCGAGGTCTACTTCTTCAACACGCGTCTCTTCACCGACCTGAAGTGGGGGACGACGAACCCGGTCATGATGCGCGATGCGGAGTTCGGGATGATCCGCCTGCGCGCGTTCGGGACGTACGCGATGAAGATCGCCGACCCGAAGACCTTCTTCGCCACCGTCGTCGGGACGCGCGGATTGACGACGCAGGAAGAGATCACCGGCCAGCTCCGCTCGACGATCCTTTCCCGGCTCTCGGACGCGATCGCCGAGTCGAAGATCGCGGCGCTCGACATCGCGTCGAAGTACGACGAGCTGTCGGGACACAGCAAGCAGATCCTCGGCACCGAGTTCGGGGCGTTCGGCCTGGAACTCTCGAAGTTCTTCATCGAGAACGTCTCGCTCCCGGAGGAGGTCGAGACCGCCATCGACCAGCGGACGAAGCTGGGAGTCCTCGGTGACCGCCTCGGGCAGTTCACGCAGCTTCAGGCGGCCGAGGCGATCAAGACCGCCGCGGCGAACCCGGGCGGGATCGCCGGCGCCGGCGCCGGCCTGGGCGCGGGGCTCGCGATCGGCGGGGCGATGGGGGGGGCGTTCCAGCAGG
>JBBIPB010000091.1:0-10885 GCA_037443065.1 Acidobacteriota bacterium
CCGCTTTCGAGCGTCCAGGGCTTCCGGATGACCTGCCAGAAGCCGGCGTAGAGGATCCGCGGGTTCGACGGGTCGATCGAAAGGTCGCTCGCGCCGGTCCTGTCGTCCACGAAGAGGACCTTCCTCCACGTCGCGCCGCCGTCCGTGGTCTTGAAGATCCCGCGCTCCGCGTTCGGACCCCAGGCGTGTCCGAGCGCGGCGACCCAGGCGACGTCGGGGTTCTTCGGGTGGACGACGACGGCCGAGATCTGCTGCGTCGCCTGAAGGCCCATGTTTTTCCAGGTCCGTCCGGCGTCCGTGGACTTCCAGACGCCGTCGCCGTGCGACGTGTTGCCGCGGATACACGCCTCTCCCATCCCGACCCAGATCACGTTCGGGTCGGATTCGGCCACCGCGATCGCGCCGACGGAGCCGGTCTTGAAGAACTTGTCCGTGACCGGTTCCCACGCCTGGCCGCCGTCGGTCGTCCGGAAGACGCCTCCGCCGGTCCCGCCGAAGTAGTACGTCAGCGGCTTGCCCACGACGCCGGTCACGGCCACGACGCGCCCGCCACGGTAGGGGCCGACGGAGCGGAAGGCGAGGCCTTCCATCCGGGCCGAAAGCGGCCGGTCGGCCGGTGTCGCGGACGGTGTCTTCGCAGGGGTCTCGGAGGCTGGAAGCGCGAGAAGGGTGGCGAGAAGAATCCCGATCATGAGGTTCTCTCCTCCAGAGTATTTCGGCGGCGCGAGTATAGGCCTCAGGGTCCTTCGGGATCCGCGGCCCGCGCCTCGGGGACGGCGTTCTCTACGTCGTATCTCACGAGAGACGGCGCCTTCCACGCGACGGCCGCCGCGACGAGAGCCGTCGCCACGCCCCCCGAGACGACCGCGACCGTCACGCCGATCGCCGCCGACGCGAAGAGGGACGCCACGAGCCCCGCCTCCATCTCACCGAGCTGCGGCCCGCCCTGGACGAAGATCTGGTTCACGCTCGTCATCCGCCCGCGGAGGGCGTCCGGCGTCGCGAGAGAGCGGACGGTCTGCCGGACGACCGTCGAGACCGTGTCGGTCGCGCCGACGAGCATGAGCGCCCCGAGCGTGAGAGCGAAGCTCCGGGAGAGCCCGAAGACCGCCGTGGCCGCGCCGTAGACCGCCACCGCGCCGAGGAGGAGTCGCCCCTGCCGCCGCGGGAGGCTCCGGAGGGCGAGCACAGCCGATGCGGCCGCCGCCCCGGCGCCCGGCGCGGTGACGGCCGTGAGGCCGTAGATCGCCCCGACGTTCACGCGCCCCGTGAGCGTCAGGAACGCGAGGGCGGCCGCGCTCGCGAGCATCGCGCCCTGCGCGGCCAGAAGGACCCTGCGGCGGTCGTACCGGTCGGCGACGAGCCCTCCGGCGAGGGAGAAAAAGACGATCGGGACGAAGCGGACGAGCCCGACGGCGCCGAGGGCGAGTGGCGAGCCCGTCAGGACCCAGACGTGCCAGTCGATCGCCGTGTTCTGCATCTGCGACCCGACGAGCGACACGAACATCCCGAGGGCGTAGCGGCGGAATCCCGTGTGGCGGAGGGACGCGTAGGGACGGCGGTCCGGGGCCACGGACGGAGTCTACGGGCGGGCGGCCGGGGGATCAGATCGTCTCGAGGAAGCGCGAGACGTCCGCAACCATCCGGTCGAACGAGGGGGAGACGTAGAGGACCGGCTGGTACCGCGTCGGGTCGTAGGGCCGGCTCGATGCGTCGTCGAAGTCGAGCGGCCGGATCTCGGCCTCCCTCGTGAACCGCTCCATCTCGCCGAAGGAGGAGAGGAGGCCCGCGCCGTACGTCCTCAGCACCCCGTCCTCACGCACGAGGCCGAACTCCAGCGTGTACCAGTAGACCAGCTCCAGCCGCTTCATCGACGCCTCGTCGGCACGGCGGGCGGCCTCCCCGAAGAGGCGCGAAAGGCGGACCACCTCGGGATGGAAGAGGCTCGCTGAGTGCCCGACCAGCTCGTGGACGACGTCCGGCTCCGGCGTGTAGAACGGCACCGAGTGGTGGCGCATGTACTGCGTCGAGAGAAAGACGCCCTGGGCCATCGCCGAAAGGAAGCCCCGCCCCGAGATGAGCCCCGCCACCGGCAGCATCCGGAAGCCCGACGCGGAGAGCCGACCGTTCACATCGGCGAGCTGCGGCACCTCTTCGCGGTCGAGGGCGAGGACGCGCGAGCTCTCGCGCCACTCGCGGCAGGCGAACCGGTCGTGGAGCGGACTCAGGCGCTCCCACGTCAGCTTCCAGACCGCCCGCTCCTCGGGCGTGTAGTCGATCTGCGGGAGCGGGTTCCCTTCGCGATAATCGAGCGCCAGCTTCGCGATCTCGTTTCGCCGGCGACGATAGACGGGATCCTTGAAGCCCGGATGGTCCGGGTCGAGGCGGACGATCTCGTCCTCGTGCGCGAGGACCTCGGACAGCGTCTTCATTTCCCCAAAGCGCCGGGCCGCGCGAGCGGCGCCGGGCAACCGTCTCATCCTACTCCGCCCCCGGGGCGGCGAGCCCGGCACCGGATCTGCGTACAATCCGCCGCTCGACCTCGATGCGCCGGATTGCCGTTCCCCTCGTCCTGCCGCTCCTCGTGGCGGCCCTCCTCGCCCCGGTGGCCGGCGCCGGAGCCGGGCTCTGCGACCAGCTGCGCGACCTCGCAGGTCCCACCGACAACCCGGACACCCCAGGCCCCGACTTCTACGGCGTGACGCATTGGGGGGACGACATCCCCGATTTGCCGGCCCCTTCGGCCCTCGACGTCCCGCTCGCCGCGGCCCTCCTCGGCAGCGGCGTCCCGATTTCCGCGCCCGTCCCCGAGCAGGCCGCTTCAGCGCCCCGGACGACGCGCGAGACCGAACTCGCCTCCCGCGGTCCCCCCGCGGCTTAAGAGCCCTCTCCCCTCTCCCCGAAGCGACGGCGCGGAAACCTCCCGCGCCCCGGAGGCTCTTGAGACGTGATCTCGACTCGAAACCCGGCCTGTCTGGCCGTCCTTCTTCTCGCCGCGCTCCCGGTCCGGGGGGCCGGGCCCGTCACGCTCGCCGAGGCCCAGCGCCTCGCGGCCGAGCGGAACCCCGACCTGCTCGCGGCCCGCGCGGACCTCGCGGCCGCAGATGCGCAGCGCGTCTCGGCTGCCCAGCTGCCGAACCCGACGCTCTCCTTTTCGACGGCGAAGATCCCGACCGGCGGCTCCCCCGCGTCGACGGACCTTGGGAACGGCTTCTTCGACAGGAGCTACGACACGATCGTGGCCTTGAACCAGCTCGTGGAGATCGGCGGCAAGCGGGGTGCCCGCAAGCGCTCGGCGGCCGAAGGGTATGCCGCGGCCGTGGCCCACGTCCTCGACGTCGAGCGGATCGTCCCCGCGGCCGTCGTCCGCGCCTATGCCGCCGCCCTCGTGGCCCGGAGCGGCGCCGTACTCGCGCGCGAGTCGTCCGACTCGTTCCGGCGGACCGCGTCCCTCGCCGCCGCGCGCGAAGAAGCCGGGCAGATCTCCCGAATCGACCGGCTGCAGGTGGAGATCGCCGCGGGCCGCTTCGAGGCCGAAGCCGTCCAGGCGCAGGCTGGCGCCGCGGCGTCGATCCTGGCGCTCGAAGCGGTCCTCGGCCTGCCGGCTGACACGTCGCTCGCGCTCGCCGACGCTCTCGAAGGGATCACCGGCGCCGCGGAGCCGATTCCGTCTCCCGCCGGCGACGACGCGGCCGTCGCGGCGCGCCCCGACGTCCGCATCCTCGAGTCCGCCCTCAGGCGCGCCGAGGCGGAGCGAGACCTCGCGAAGGCCGGGCGCGTCCCCGACCCGACGTTTCTCGCGCAGTACGAGCGGGAGCCCCCCGACAAGTCGAACACCGTCGGCCTCGGCTTCGCCTTCCCGCTTCCGGTCTTCAGCCGAAACCGGGCCGGCGTCCTTGCGGCCGAGGCCGCGATCGCCTCCGCACGGCGGGATCTCGACCGCGGCCGCTTTCGCGCGCGGAGCGACCTCGTCCTGGCCCGGGCGGCGCTCGCGTCCGCCGAGATCCGGGAGCGGCGTCTCGCCGGTGACGTGCTGCCGAAAGCCGAAGCCGTCCGCGAGACCGTCTCCTTCGCCTGGGAGCGAGGCGCGGCCTCGCTCCTCGAGCTTCTGGAGGCCAGCCGCAGCGCGAACGACGCGCGGCTCGCCGCCCTCTCGGCGCGCGCGGATCTCGCGTCCGCCCGCGCCGACCTCATGGCCGCCCTGGGCCTCGCCCCGCGCACCGAAAGGACCCCCTGATGAGACGAGCCGTTCTTCTTCTCGCCGTCCCCCTTCTCGCCGCTGCGGCCTGCGGCGGCCGCAAGACGGCGAGTCCGGCGCCCGCCGCGCCCGAGGTGACCGCCGACTCGATCCGCTTCGCTGTGAACGCCCCGCAGCTCTCGAGCCTGAAGGCCGAGGCGCCGAGCGTGGAGGAGCTCCCCCCGACACCCTTCACGGGGCGGCTCGCATGGGACGAGGACGCCACTGTCCGGATCCTGCCGCCCGTCGCCGGGCGGATCGTCCGCCTCGTCGCGACGGTCGGGATGCGTGTGAAAGTCGGAGACGTCCTCGCGGAGCTCTCGTCTCCCGACTACGGACAGGCGCAGGCCGACGCCGCCCGCGCCGCGGCGGACCTCGCCGTCGCCGGACAGACGCGTGAGCGGACCGCCCTCCTCGTCGAAAAAGGGGCCGCGCCCCGGAAGGACCTCGAGGCCGCCGACGCCGACCTCGCGCGCGCCCGGGCCGAGGCGCGCCGGACGGAGGAGCGCCTCCGCCGCTGGACCGGGGACGTCCCCCGTGCCGGCGACCTGCCGGACCAGCTCTACGCGCTCCGGTCGCCCGTCGCGGGCGCCGTCGTCGAGCGCAACGCGAATCCGGGGCAGGAAGTCCGTCCCGATGCCCTAGTGCCGCTCTTCGTCGTCTCCGACCCTTCCCGCCTCTGGGTCTACGTCGACGTGACCGAGCGCGACCTCGGCGCTCTCGCCGCCGGGGACCGCCTCACGATCCGGTCTCCGGCGTTTCCCGACAAGCCGTTCCCCGGGCGTCTCACGGTCGTCGGCGACGCGCTCGACCCGGCGACCCGTACGGTCAAGGCGCGCGGGAGCGTGAGTAACCGCGAGGGGCTCCTGAAGGCCGAGATGTACGTGGCCGTCGAGAACTCCGGGCGCGCGCCGCATCGCGCTCCCGTCGTCCCGGCGCGAGCCATCCTCGCGGCAGGCGAGTCGCGATACTGCTTCGTCCAGGACGGCGCGACGAGCTTTCGGCGCGTCCCCGTGACCGTCGGCGTCGAGAGGGCCGGGCGCGTCCCCGTCCTGTCGGGCCTGCCGGACGGGGCGCTCGTCGTCACGGACGGGAGCCTCCTCCTCGCGGCCCTCCTGCCGTCCGGGAGCGGCTCGTGATCCGCGCGGTCGTCTCGTGGGCGCTCCGGCGCCGCGTCATCGTCCTCGCCCTTCTCGTCATCCTGATCGCGGCCGGCGTGAACGCGTTCCTGAGGCTTCCCGTCGAGGCCTACCCGGACGTGACGAACGTCCAGGTCCAGATCATCACGCTCTTCCCGGGCCACGCGGCGGAGGAGGTCGAGCGGCTCGTCACGATCCCGGTCGAGAACGAGATGAACGGGATCCCGCGCCGTGCGTCGATGCGTTCGATCTCGATCTTCGGTCTCTCGGTCGTGACGATCGTCTTCGAGGACGACGCGGACCGCGCGTACGTCCGAAACCAGGCCTTCGAACGACTCCAGTCGGTGAGCCTTCCGTCCGGCGCGCAGGCGAACCTCTCACCCGACTCGACTCCGGTTGGCGAGATCTACCGCTACGCCCTCGTCGGACCCCCCGGCTTCTCGCCACTCGAGCTGAAGTCGCTCGAGGACTGGGTCGTCGAGCGGAAGCTCCGGACGGTCCCGGGCATCGTCGACGTCGTCGGCTTCGGCGGCCCGACGAAGCAGCTGCAGGTTCTCGTCGACCCGGCGAAGCTGAAGTCATATGGCCTCACGCTGGCGCAGGTCTTCGACGCGCTCTCGAAGGGAAACCGGAATGCGGGCGGCGCGTACATCGAGCACGGCGCCGAGATGTACGTCGTCCGGGGCCTCGGCCTCATCCGGGACCTCGACGACGTCCGGGAGATCGCCGTCGCGACGCGCGGCGGCACGCCCATCCGGATCCGGGACATCGCGATGGTCGATAACGGGCCGGCTCTCCGCCTCGGCCGGGTCGGGAAGACGGCGGGCGGGCGCGACGACGACGACATCGTCCAGGGGATCGTCCTCCTCCGGAAGGGCGAGAACGCTCTCGCGGTCCTCGAGAAGGTGCGGGAGAAGGTCGACGAGATCAACCGGACCGGCCTTCCGCCGGGCGTGAGGATCGTCCCGCACTACGACCGGACCGCCCTGATCCACCGGACGCTCACGACCGTCCGGCGGAACATGGCGGAGGGAATCGGCCTCGTCCTCCTCGTCCTCGTCGCCTTCCTCGGGGTGAGGAACACGCGCTCCGCGCTCGTCGTCGCGTCCGTCGTGCCGCTCTCGCTCCTCGGCGCCTTTCTCCTCCTCGACCTCGCCGGCATTCCGGCGAACCTGATCTCGATGGGGGCGATCGACTTCGGGATCATCGTCGACTCGGCCGTCGTCGTCGTCGAGAACCTTCTCCGGATCCTCGAGGAACGGGGAGAGAAGGTCCGGTCCGTCTCCGCGGCGATTGTCCAGGCGACGGCCGAGGTCGGCCGGCCGATCCTCTTCTCCAAGACCATCCTCATCACGGCGTTCCTCCCGCTCTACACGCTCCAGCGCGTCGAGGGGAAGATCTTCCGGCCGATGGCGCTGACGCTCACGTTCGCGCTCATCGGCGGCACCATCCTCGCCCTGACGGTCGTCCCGGTCCTCATCAGCTTCGCGATCCGCCGCCTCTCGCCCGGCGTCACGAAGACGGGCGCCCCTGGAGCCGCAGAGGGCGAGCACGAGTCGCGCGTCGTCGCCGCGCTCCGCCGCGCCTACCGTCCGGCGCTCGCGGCCACCCTCGGCCACCGGAAGGCCGTTCTGGGAGTGGCGGCCGCCGTCCTCGCTCTGGGCGGCGTCACGGCCGCGCTCCTCGGCTCGGAGTTCCTCCCGAAACTCGACGAAGGAGCGCTCTGGGTCCGGGTCACGATGCCCGGTGCCATCGCCCCGAGCGAGGCAGCCCGCATGGTCCGGCGGATCCGGGGAATCCTCGCCTCGTTCCCCGAGTCGAAGACCGTCGTCAGCCAGCTCGGCCGTCCGGACGACGGGACCGACGTGAACGGGTTCGACACCGCCGAGTTCTACGTCGACCTCAACCCGCGTGAGACATGGACGACGGCCAGGGACCGCGAAGCCCTCGTCTCGGTGATGAACGCGAAGCTCGCCGAGATCCCCGGCCTCGAGCTGACCTTCTCCCAGGTCATCGAGGACAACGTGAACGAAGCCGTGTCGGGGATCAAGAGCGAGCTCTCCGTGAAGATCTTCGGAGAAGATCCCGCGACGCTGCAGGCCCTCGCGGACCGCGTCTCCGACGTCGTGGACGACGTCCCGGGGGCCGTCGACGTCGCCCCGGAGCGGCTCGCCGGCCAGCCGCAGATCCAGATTTCGATCGACCGCGCCGCGATCGGCCGGTACGGTCTCTCCGTCTCGGACGTGGAGACGATCATCGAGACGGCCCTCGGCGGAGCCGTCGCGACGCAGGTCCTGGAAGGAGAACGGACGTTCGACCTCGTCGTCCGGATGGACCCGGGGATCGTCTCGGGACTCGACGCCATCCGCAACCTCCCGATCCTCGGACCGTCGGGGGAGAAGCTGACGCTCGCGAGCGTCGCCTCGGTCGCGCTCCGCCCCGGTGCGGCACGCGTCTACCGCGAGGAGAACGAGCGCCGCGTCGCGGTGAAGTTCTCCGTCCGGGGCCGCGACCTCGGCTCGCTCATCTCCGAGGCCCGGGCGAAGGTCGCGGCCGCCGTGACGCTCCCTCCCGGCTACCGGCTCGTCTGGACCGGCGTCTTCGAGAACCAGCAGCGCGCCGTCCGGCGGCTCGCCGTCATCGTCCCGATCACGCTCGCCGCGATCTTCTTTCTCCTCTTCGCCGCATTCGACTCGCCGCGCCTCGCAGCGCTGATCCTCCTGAACGTTCCCTTCGCGGCGGTCGGAGGTCTTCTCGCGCTCCCGCTCGCCGGGCTCGTCCTCTCCGTCTCAGCCCTCGTCGGCTTCATCGCCCTCTTCGGCGTCTCGATCCAGAACGGAGTCCTCCTCGTCGAGCGGATCCGCGACCTTCGGCGTCACGGGATGGCGATGGCCGGGGCCGTGAAGGAAGGGGCCGAGTCCCGGTTCCGCCCCGTCCTGATGACCGCGCTCATGGCCGCGTTCGGCCTCGTCCCGGCCGCCCTGTCCCACGCCGTCGGGGCCGAGACCCAGCGCCCGTTCGCCGTCGTCATCATCGGGGGCCTCGTGACGGCCACGCTCCTGACCCTCTTCGTCCTGCCCGCGATCTACGCCCTCTTCGAGCGCGAAGAGGAGGAGTACTAGAGATGCGCTACGTCCTCGGCTTCTTCCCGCCCGACCGCCTTTTCGCCCTCGTCGACGCCCTCGCCGACGTCCACGTCCACGGCCTCACCGTCTCCGACGCCCGGGGCTTCGGCCAGGAGCACGACCCCGCCCACCCCGAGCACCACGAGCATCCGGGCGTCGAGATGACGAAGAAGATCCGGATCGAGGTGCTCTGCCGCGACGAGGAGGTTTCGAAGATCCTCGAGGCGCTCTACACGGCCGGCCACACGGGGCACCGGGGCGACGGAAAGATCTTCGTCCTCCCGGTCCTGGAGGCGCTCCGGGTCAAGACCGGCGAGCGGGGGGACGCCGCGCTCGGGCCGGCTTCAGCGGGCTGATCGGAGCGGCGGGACGGGCGGAAGCCAGAAGACGCGCGGCCGGCCGCTCCCGTCGCGCTCGATGACGAGCCTCGCGTCGAAGTACGGCGTGCAGGGGCGAGGGGCGTCCCAGCACCGGTCGTCCGCGACGGGAACGAAGACGGTCTCGCCGTCGCGCGTCCTCTCCGGCTTCACCGTGGCGTGCGGCACTGCCGGCGGAGCCATCAGGGCGGGACGCCACTCCCGCTCGCGAATCACGAGCAAGACCGACGCGGCGAGGAGCGCGGCCCCGGCCGAAGTGACGCAGACGACCCGCGCGCGAAGCGGCCACGTCACGGCCACGCCCCGCTGCAGCGCGAGGGTCAGCGGAATCGCCGAGAGAACGAAGAGCGCGCCATAGCCGAAACGGATGTCCGGGGCCGACAGGAACCAGTAGACGCTGGACGCCAGAGCGGCCGCCGCGACGGCGTAGACGGCGGTGCCCGTCGGCCGCCGGCCGCGCCGCCTGCCGACGATGGCGAGCGCGACGAGTCCGGCGACGAAGAGAGCAAGCAGGTAGAGGACCGAGAGCCGGGGAACGTTGGCTCTCACCCACGGTCCGAGCCAGTCCCAGCCCGAAAGAACTTCTTCGGGACGACGATCCGGCAAACGGCCCCAGCTCCGGGCCCAGCGGATCTCCTCCCGGGCCGTCAGAGGCGAGACGGCCCAGAGCAGAAACGGCAGGCGCGTCCACGACGCGGGATAGACGAGATAGCCGGAGAGCGTGACCCCCCGCATCACCCAGACCGCGGCCGGAATCATGAGCACGAACGGGAACGCACGGGCCACGAGGAGTACCGCGGCGAACCAGACCGCCGCCGAGAGCTTCAGCATGCCGGCGAGCGCCGCCAGCGAGACCGCCGCGCGGCGCTCGACGCGATTCGGCGACGGGCGGAGCAGGAATTGCGCAGACAGAATCGTCAGGAGAGTGACGGGAAGGTCCGTGGAGAGCGACGGAAGGCCCTTGCCGAGCGCGATGAAGGCCATCGGCACCGCCCCGAGCGCGAGAAAGGCCCTGGCCGCCTCCGCCGTCCCGGCCACGGCACTCTTCGCGCCTCGAAGGACGGCGGACCCGAAGAAGAAGACCGCGAGCGACGAGACGAGCCAGGCGCTCCTCCCCGAAAAGAGCGGCAGCTCGAGGAGCGCGGAGGCTGGAGTCCAGAGGCTGGTGAGGCCGAAGCGGCGATGGAGATTCGCCAGACCCGCCGGAAGGGGCCCGTCGATCGACCAGGCGACGGCCTGGAAGTGATAGAGGCCGGTGTCGTAGAGCCGGATCGGCCCCGATGCGAAGAGAGCGACGAGAAGGCCGAGGCCGGCCAGCATCGCCACGTCCCACCTCGCCAACCGGCCAGGAGAGCTGCGCGCATCGCGGACGAAGAGACCGAGGCCGATGATCAGAGCGGCGAGCGAAAGACCGGGCCCGAGGCCCGTGAAGACGTTCAGCGCCGCGCCGAACGTTCCGAGGAGGCCGAGGCCGGCGAAACCCCGGAAGGCGAGCCCCGCTTCGTCTTCTTCTCCGAGCCGCCCCCCGAGAAGAGCCGGCGCGGCCAGCGAACCCCACCCGAGGAGCGAGGGGACCCAGACGAGGAGGCCCGCGAGGACGGCGAGCATCTCCCGTCGCTATTTCCTCTTCGGCGGCAGCACCGCGACCGGCGGGATCTTCGCGTCCTCCACGGCGCGGTTGAAGGCGGCCAGCTCCCCCGCCCGGATCCCGTCGAACTCCTTCTCGGCCGCGTCGAGCCCGGCGAGGAGTTCCTGCCGCCGTGCGTACGAGGCCTTCGGGGGCTTCGCGTCGGCGCTGTCGACGTACGCGGCGAGCGCGGCGACCTGGAAGTCGAGCTTCGGCTGATAGTTGAGCGAGTCCTGGCTCGCTTTGATCTTCGGGTTCGTGATCTTCTCTTCGAGCGCTGTCAGCTTCTCGACCAGAGCCTTCGCCGGGGAGGCGACCTCCTTCTTCCCGAGCCGGTCCGCGCGCTCGGCGAGCTCCTTCGCCTGCGCGCGCGTCTCGCG
>JBBIPB010000092.1:0-10885 GCA_037443065.1 Acidobacteriota bacterium
GGAACTTCGGTGACGGCTCGTCCCCCGTCTCGGGCCCTTACTCCAGCGCCAGCCATACGTATGCGAACCAGGGGAGCTTCTCGGCCACTTGCACCGTCCACGACTCGAGCGGGGCCACTGCGTCGGGGAGTACGACGATCAGCGTTCAGGCTCCGGCCGGACCAACGTACTCGCTTAAGCCGACGACGGGTTTCGGTACTTGCACGTTCGGCCCGCCGAACTGTCCCACGCTCTATACGGGGAATACCGGTACCGCGATCACGGTCGCGGCATTCCTGAGCGAGGCGCAGCAGAGCGGCACCTATTCCTGGTCCGTCTCGGGCATCGGCGCGAGCCCGTCGGCGGGATCGGGGTCCACCTTCGCGTTCACACCTCTCGTATCCGGAACGGCCACGGTCACGAATTCGACCCTCGGCGTGAGCGTCAGCATCACGATCACGGGCGCGCCCGTACCGACGAATACGATAGCCCCGATCGCGGGTGCACAGTCGTGCTTTGCCGGCTGCAGCGGTTACTATGGAATGACGGGTACGCCCATCACGGTGGTGGCCTACCAGGGCTCGACACAGGCGACGGGGACATACGACTGGACGGTCACAGGAGTCAACGCGAACCCCTCCTCGGGCCCGGGCAGCACGTTCACCTTCACGCCTACGACTACGGGAACGGCGACGGTCACGAACACCAGCCTTTCGGCGAGCATCAGCATGTTGATCGTGCAAGGCGTCGTGCCCGACTTCATCGCCTTCGACGCCGTCCGGGGGACCATCGCGCCCGGGAGCGACGGGAGCTTCCTCGTCGTGACGGGGCGGACGACGACGTTCACGGCCGTCGCGCAGGGGACGACGACGCCCCTGACCGGCACGGTCGGGTGGAACTTCGGGGACGGCAGCACCGCAGGATCGAATCCGACCTCGAAGACCTACTCCACGGGGGGTGCCTTCGTCGTGACGATGACGTTCGGCAACCAGTCGGTTCAGCACGCGGTCTTCCCGGTCGCGGGGGTCCCGACGGGGGCCTATCTCTCCTATTACACCTCCGGCGTGACGACGATCGACCCGAACCACGTCGAACTGGGCCGGCAAATCCAGTTTCAGGCGACCGAAAACTTCGCCGCGTCCTACTCGTGGAACTTCAACGACGGGACACCCCCCGTGACGGGGCAGGCGAACACGCTGCACACATTCGCGGCCACAGGGAGCTACACCGTCGTCCTGACCGAGACGCTGGGCGCGAACACCGTCACGACGGCGCTTCCGACGACCTTCGTCGTCAGCTTCACGCCCCGCTGGATCGTCCCGGGCCTCGCGTACGCTGCGGGAGTCCTGCCGGGCTCCGAGTACCGCTCCGACATCGTGATCCAGAATCCGAACACCACTCAGGCGATGAACCTTTCTCTCGGGCTCGCCGACGGAACGGATCCGACCACGATGACGTGGAGGTACGTCGTACTCCAGCCGATGGAGAGCCGCACGTACGTCAACGTTCTCCAGAGCCTCTTCGGGAAAGCCGCGGGGGGGCCCGCGACGGCGCTGATCGTCAGGGGAGACTCTCTCCCGGGGAACTCGACTCCGGTGATCTGGGCCACGACGTACAACTCCGGCGGCGATCCGAAGAACGGATCGTTCGGGGTCGCGATCCCTGCCGTCCCGCTCTCCGGGACCATTTCCTCGGCCTCGACGGGAGCCCTCACGGAGTTCCCGGGCCTGCGGGACGTTCCGGACTACTCGGCCCAGAGCCGGAATCCGCTCGTCGCCTATCCGAACGTCTCCCCCGCCTACACGAACGTAGGGTTCGTGAATTCCGGGGACGTCCCGGCGACCCTCAAGGTCAGCTTCTACTCCTCGCGCCTCGACACCCTCTTCCAGAAACTCGGCTCGGACGTGACGCTCACCCTGAATCCGAACGAAACGCGCCAGCTCACGCAGGCGCTGACGAAGCCCACTCCTTCGGGCGCCGCCTGGGACATCATCGGCCACCCCGAGGACAACTACTTCATGCTGGTGAACGTCACGGACGGCGGAAAGGTCGTCCCGTACACGACCGTCAAGGACATCGGCTCCACCGACTCGGTCTTCATGACGAACGACGGGACTCAGGCGACGACCTACCGCGTGCCGGCGATCGTCCGTACGGCCGGACAGAACAACTCCAACTTCCGGAGCCGCCTGGTCCTCTTCAACCCGTCGGGATCGGCCCGCACCGTGAATCTGACCTTCTCCTACGTCAGCTGCGCCTCCGGCACCACCCAATGCGACTCGCGTCTCTCGACGGTGCCGACGGGCCTTCCGCTGGCGTCGGGCGAGACACGCATCTTCGAGGACTTCGTCAAGGACGCGCTGGTTCACTTTGGTCTCTTCGTCGAGGGGCGTGACTACACGAGTTCGTACCTCGACGTCTCGCCGGGTGACCTGAACACCGACCCGATCGTCGTCCGTGCCGAGACCTACAACGCGACTCCGGCCGGGAACTTCGGGACGCAGGTGCCCGGCCTCGTCACGGCGATTCACGGCGCTTCGACGGCGCCCGGAGGCAACGGGGCGCGGCTCGTCATCCCGCGTGCGTTTCCGAACGGCGGGACCACCGGCTTCCGGACGAACGTGGCCCTCGTCTTGCTCGCCGGGACGTCCGGCACGGCGAAGGTGCGCCTCTATCCGGACACCGGAGGGCTGCCCGCCCTGCCGGAGGTCTCGCTCTCTCTCACCGCGGGAGAGCCCTTCCTCCAGCGGTCGCTCGAGAAGCTCTTCCCGGCGATCAGCCAGTTCGGCACCCTGAACAAGTACTCCCTCGAGATCGTCGTCACGGAGGGGACGATCGGCGCGTACGCCTCGATCAACGACAACATCACGAGCGACTCGACGGTGCTGGTCGCCCGGCCCCAGAAGTAACGGACTTTCCCCAGGCCCGAATCTTCGGGCTCATCCCTCGTTTCGGCCCGGGCGCCCACCCGGGCCACTTTTTTGGCAACATGCAGGAGATGGAGACCGGCGGCATCAGCTTCTCGGGCGTCCACAAGGTCTACCGGATCTATGCGGCGCCGCGAGACCGGCTTCTGGAGGCGCTGACGGGCCGCCCGCGCCACGCGGAGGTGCATGCCCTCCGGAACGTTTCGGGCGGCGTCGCGAAAGGCTCCGTTCTCGGCCTCATCGGAGAGAACGGTTCCGGAAAGAGCACGCTCTTCAAGATCCTCTCCGGGACGACGGCGCCGACGTCGGGAGAGGTCCATATGCCGGGGCGCGTCGCGTCGATCCTGGAACTCGGCTCCGCGTTCCATCCCGAGGAGACGGGGCGCCGGAACGTCATGCTGCAGGCAGCCCTGACGGGCCTGTCGCGCGAGGAGGTCCAGTCCGCCCTGCCGGAGATCGAGGCGTTCGCGGACCTCGGGGAGTTCTTCGACCGACCGGTGAAGACCTACTCGACCGGCATGCAGATGCGCCTCGCCTTCGCGGTGGCCACGACGGTCCTCCCGGACGTCGTCATTCTCGACGAGGCGCTCACCGTGGGGGACGGCCGCTTCCAGAAAAAATGCGTGGACCGGATCCTCGAGCTGAAGGCGTCCGGGCGGACGATCTTCTTCTGCAGCCACGCGATGTACTACGTCTCGACCATCTGCGACGAGGCGATCTGGCTCCGGAGCGGCGAGGTCGGGAGCGCCGGCGACGCGCGAAAGGTCGTTCTCGACTACGAGGAGTACCTGACGCGGAAGGATCGCCAGACCGAGGTGCACCCCGAGCCGCACGCGGGAACGCACGGGCGGCTCCTGGACGTGAGGCTCGTGGGACCGGACGGCATGAAGAAGGAAGAGTTCCGGCCGGGCGAGCCGTGGGCCGTGGAGCTGGAGTTTTCCGGTGACTCGCCCGCCCGGCCTCTGCAGATCCACCTCGAGGTCTCCACGCGCGACAACGTCGTCTGTTTCTCGGCGGACTCGCGGCTCGACGGCGCCGGGCCGTTCGTCGGCCAGGGGCGCTACCGCGTGCGGATCTCGGCGGAGTCGCTGCCGCTCGGCAAAGGGGAGTTCGTCGTCTACGCCTACCTCGGGGACGAGAACGCGCTCGCCCTCTACGACTCCCGGAGCGACCAGGTCTTCCACGTCGAGGCTCCGACGTGGAGAGTCGGCCTCATGGCCGTCCCCATGGTCTGGGATCGACGGGAACCGGAGTGAGCGGGGCGCGAGGCTAGAAGATCTCGTGATCGGCGAACCGGTAGTCGAAGCCGCGCCCCGCGGCGGGCGCGTCGAACGCGGGGTCGAGCGGGCGGATCTCGAAGTGGCAGTCGGACGTCCGGGGAGAGAATCCCATCTCCGCGGCGGCACGCCGGGCGAGGAGAGACCACGACGGCGCGCGGAGGACGAGGTCGCGCGCGGGCGTCCCCCGAAGAGAACTCTCCACGGCCTCGAGGAGGTCGCCGAGATCGGCCGATTCCTCGTCCCGCACCTGGACGTCGACGAGAAGGGCCCGCTCGCCCACGAGCCGGACCACGGCATAGCCGCGCGAGGCGAACCGGCGGTCGAGCAGCTCGAGGATCCTGTACCCGGCTCCGGCGTGCGGCGCGAAGCGCCAGTCGAGCGTGGACCGGGAGCGGTCGGTGCGCCAGCCGGCGCGCGCGTGAAGCTCCTCGGCGAAGGCGTCGTGGGCGGGAGAGAGGCGCTCGCCGATCCGTGGGCGAAGAAGACGGCGCCGGATCCGACCGAGCCGGCTCTCGCGGCGGAGGGGCCGCGACCACTCGCCGGCGGGTTCGATCGACTGGTAGCCGAGGGACCGCTCTCCCGTCCGCCGGTGTCGCTCGTTGGGAAACCCGAAGACGAACGGCGAACCGCTTTCCGCAGCCACCCGGAAGAACTCGAGGCCGAGGTCGACGAAGAGGGTCGAGCGTCCCAGCCTGCGGTGGGCCGGGTCGGTCATGACGTCCGCCGCCGCGACTCCGGCGAGGTCGCCCGCGGCCCCGCGATAGCGCGTCCCGACGCCGCCGAAGAAACCGATGACCGTGCCGTCGAGGTCGGCGACGGTGGAGGCCGCCGGATGGGGATTCCGGTCGTATTTCCACTCCCAGATCCGGGGGTCCGCAGGCGCTCCGAAGGCTCTCTCGAAGAGACGAAAGAGGGCAGGACGGTCTCCGGGAGCCGCCGCGCGGAAGACGATCGGCATCGCGAGAGGCAGTCTAGCAACGAGATCTGGAGGGAGCGGCGGTGATCTCCGCCATCATCGTCAGTTTCCGCTCGGCGCCTCTCGCCGCGCGCGCGATCGTGTCGCTTCGCGAGGATTCCCTCCGGTCGGGCGAGCGCCTCGAAACCATCGTCGTCGTCAACTCCCAGGATGAGGCGGAGGTCCGGACCGTCTCGGACGTTGCCGACGTGACGATCGACGCCGGGCGGAATCTCGGGTATGCCGGCGGGCTGAACCAGGGGATCGCGGCGGCACGCGGCGACGTCCTCTTCCTGATGAACCCGGACGTGACGGTCCTTCCGGGCGCCGTCGCGGCGCTCGCCGCAGCCGTCCGCACGTCGTCCCTCGTCCTCGCGGGGCCGGCGACGTTCCTCGATCCGGAAGCGGCGATCCTGATCCCTCCCTTCGAGGAGCCCGGGCCGCTCGACCTCGCGCGACGCCGACTCGCGCTCGAGCCGGACGCTTCTCCCCGCGTCTTCGCGCGGCGGCTTCGCCGGACCCTGCGGGCTGCCGCGGCGCTTTCCCGAGGCGAGGCCTTCGCGGTCTCGGCGATCCCCGGCGCCCTGATGGCGGTCTCCCGGCGGACCTTCGAGACGGTCGGGCCTTTCGACGAGGGGTATCGGCTCTACTACGAGGAGAACGACTGGCAGAGGCGGCTCCGGAGGGCCGGCGGGAGCCTCCTCATGGTCGGCGCGGCCCGGGCCGTGCACCCCTACGGGCGCTCGACGGCGCAGGAGCCTTCCGTTGCGACGTGGTTCGCCGCGTCCGAGAAGCGCTACTTCGCCGCGCATTTCGGCGCCCGGGGCGCAGCGGCTCACGCGGCGCTCGCGGCGACGCCCGCTCCGGTCTGGCCGGCGCTTCCCGTCGCGGAGGACCTCGAGTGGGAGGGCGAATCCCTCGGGGTGGCGCTGTCGCCGCTCCGGTCGTTCGCGGTCTTCGGCTGGGCGCCGCTCTCTCCGGCGACCCGGTCGTTCCGGCCGCCCCGGAGCCTTCACGCCCTCCTCGCCGAAGTTCCCTGGCACGCCCGGGCGGTCGCAGACGAGGCCGGACGGACGCTCGCCGAGGTCACGCTCAGGGTCTGAGGATTCTCCTGATCCCCCGCCACCGCTCCGCGAGCCGCCACGCCCGGGACCGGGTGATCGCGTCGAGCGTCTGGCGCGCCGCCCTCAGCTCGCTCCGGAGGGAGGCCGCACCGTCGCTTCCGCGAAGGAGTTCGATGCCGAGCAGCTCCAGCGCCGCCCGCTCGCGCGGCGCGATCGGCGCGGGAGAGGGGAGCGAGTCGAGGAAGGCCCGATAGAGCTCCGACGTCCGCTCCCACGAGAATCGGCGGGCCGTCGCGACCCCGGCCGCGCCGAGCCGCTCGCGGAGCGCGCGGTCCGAGACGAGCCGGAGAATCGCCGCCGCGAGAGCCTCGGAGTCGCGCGTCGGGACGACGAGGGAATTCTCGCCGTCCAGCGCGTATTCGCGCACGCCGCCACTGTCGGTCAGAGCACAGGCGGCGCCGCTCGCCATTCCCTCGAGCCCGACGAGGCCGAAGCCCTGGAAGAGCGACGGGTCGACGACGACGTGAGCCGTCGAGAAGAGGCGCGCGACGGCGTCGCGCGCGAGGATCCCGAGGTGCCGGTGCGGGATCGGCGGCGCTTCCACCGGGTACGGGTGGGAGCCGAAGAAGACGATTTCGACGTCCGCGCGCTTCGCGACCGCCGCGAGCGCCGGGAGAAGGACGCCGATTCCGCGGCGCTCATCGGGGCGGAGCATCGCGACGATCCGCGCAGGTCCCGTCTCCGCGCGGTCGCCCCGCGGGTAGAAGGTCTCCGGGTCGGCGCCGACGGGAACGACGGCGGGGCGATGCGGGTGGCGCGAGGCGATTTCCGCGGCGAGCCACGAGGAGATGGCCGTAATCGCCGGCAGAAGGTGGTACGTCCACCCGACGTAGGTCGGGCCGTCGGCCCCGAACCACCCCTCGTAGTCCTGGACGAAGTAGGCGGTCTTCGTCCCGGGACGGCGCGCCGCGGCGACGGCGACGAGCGGCGCCGTCTGGTAGGCCGTCGCGACGAGGACCTTCGCCGCCGGGACGGCGTCGAGGAACCGCTCCGGCGGGATCCGGAGCGGGCGGAAGAACAGCTCCATGTCGAACTCCCGCTCCATCTCCCCGAGGACGACGACTCCGGCGTGGACGCCGTCGAGGACGAGGTGGTTCGCGAGCTCGAGAACGTCGGCCACGCCGCCGAAAACCCCCATCATCGGGAGGACGAAAAGGACGTCGGGAGGCGGGGCCTCCTGCTCCGGACGGCTCCACTCGAGCGTGGCGGCGTCGCGGACGGCGCCGAGGGCGTTCTCCCTCTCGAATGCCGCGAGCTCCAGCCGATGGGTCTCTCCCCAGCGGAAGTAGACGAGCTCGAGGTTCTTTCGCATCCGCGCGTCGGCGTCGTCGAAGCTGGCTCCCTGCCGGTGGTAGACGAAGGTGTCGTCCGCCACGACGCACCGGAAACCCGCGGCGCGCGCCCGGTAATGGAGGTCGGTCTCCTCCCCGTAGCCCCGCCCGAATGCCTCGTCGAAGACGCCGACGGAGCGGATCAGCTCGCGGCTCACGAGGAGGCAGAACCCGACGACGGTGACGACGTCCGGGTAGAGCGCCGGGCTCGTCCGCGCGACCTTCTCGGCGAAGGAGAAGACGTCCTCGCCGGGCGGGATCTTCACGGAGAGGTTGATGGCGTTGTTCGAGAGCGGGCAGCAGAGGCCGATCCGGGGATCCTCCTCGCAGCGGCTGATCATCCGCTCGAGCGCGCCTTTCGTCAGGAGCGTGTCGCTGTTGAGAAGGCAGACCCAAGGCGCGTCCGAGTGGAGGAGGCCCCGGTTCGCCGTTCTGACGAAGCCGAGATTGACCTCGTTCTCGAGGAGGACGACCCCCGGCTGCTCCCGGAGCCACGCGGTCGTCCGCGCGTCGCTCGCATCGTTGACGACGACGATCCGGGCCCAGGCGGGCGCGAACCGGCGCAGGGTCCGGAGGCAGTTCTTCGTCGACCGGAGCGCGTTGTAGACCGGGACGACGACGTCGCAGCGGATCGCCGGGTCGTTCATCGCCGGAGGAGGCTCCGGAGTTTCCACCACGGGTTCGCGAGGCGCCACCAGAGCGAGTGGTGGACTCTCCAGAGCTCGCCACCGAGGGCGTCCCGCTCCGCCGCGAGCGCCGCCTCCCGCACCCTCGCCTCCTCGAGACACCGCGCATTCCCGGCCCGCTCGTTCTTGAAGAGGGCTTCGAGTCGCGAGAAGCGCTCCGCCGCCTCCGTCATCCGAAGCTCCATGGCGGCGACCCGCGCGAGCGCTTTGCCGAGCTGCGCGTCCGATTCCGCGAGCCGCGTTTCGAAGGCGGCTCGCGTCGCCCGGAACTCCTCGTCCCGGAGCCACACCGCGCCCTCGAACGCGTCCACGGCCGCCATCGTCGCCTCGGGCGTCCGGAGGGCCGCGTGCTTTTCGAAGAGACGCCGTCTCATCGCCTGCGCCACCGGGCCCTGCCACGGGTTGGCCCGCGTGGCGTTGCTGTCGTCGTCCCGGACGCGGTAGACCGCCGTGGCGTCCGGCACGAAGCGCAGAGCCGTGGCCCGCGAGAGCCGGATCAGGAAGTCCCAGTCCTCGAACAGTTCGAACGCCGTGTCGAACGGGCCGGTCCTCTCGACGAGATCGCGCCGATGGAGGAGCGCGATGAGCGGCACGTCGTTCTTGAAGAGGATCCGGTTGGCGTCGAAGGGGCCGCCGAAGCGGAAGACGACTTCCTCGTCCCGCCAGTGTCCGTCCGGGGCCCGCCGCTCGGCGATCTGGTCGACGCCGGTAAACGCCGCGGCCGGGGCTCCCTCTTCTTCGAGGACGGCGACGAGCGTCCGGAGATGGGTGGGACGATAGAGGTCGTCGTCGTCGAGGTAGGCGATGAAGGTCCCTTCGGCCGCGGCGAGGCCGGCATTGAGAGCCCGGACGCGCCCCCCCGGAGGCTCGGGCCGGAGGATCCGGAGGGCGCGCCCCGGCGCCGGTGCGAGCGTCTCCGGGGAGATCGTTTCGCCGTCGTTCACGACGAGCGTCTCGAAGTCCGTGAACGTCTGCGCACGAAGGCTCCCGATGGCCTCGGCGAGGAGGTCCGGGCGGTCTTTCGTTCGGACGATGACGGAGACCTTCGGCGGGTCTCCCAAAGCGGTGGCCACGCGGCCGCATCCTCCTCGGCGAGCGCGGGAGAGGCTCCGGAGCAGTCTGGCGGGCGGCTTCCGGGGTGTCAAGGCGCCCCGCCGCTAGAATGACCCTGTCGTGAGTCCGCGGGAGACGGCTTGACCTCCTTCGTCGCCGAACAGACGCTGATCCCCTACTCCGCGTCGTCGTTCTCGGCGCGCCGGGTCCTCGTCCTTTCGCCCCACGCAGACGACGAGGTGTTCGGCTGCGGGGCGGCCCTGGCCGACCTCGCGTCGCGCGGTGCCGGGATCGACGTCCTCGTCCTGACCGACGGAGCCGGGGGCGAGGCGAGCCCCTCCGAGCGGAAGAGGATCTCCAACCTCAGGCTCCGGGAATCGGGCGCCGCTCTGGCGATCCTCGGCGGCGCGGGGCTCCGGACGGCCGGCCTGAGGGACCGGGGCCTCTGGGACGCGGAGGAGGCCCTTCGCGAGGCAGTGGAGCGGGCCCTCGCGGAGGGCCGGCCCGACCTCGTCTTCGCGCCGTCGCCGGTCGAGATCCACCCGGATCACCGGGCCGTCGCCGCGGCGCTCGTCGCGGTGGCGCAGGGAGCGTCGCCCTCCTCCCCGGTGGGAGAGGTCCTCGCCGGGGCGACCATCGCGTTCTACGAGCTGTCGCAGCCGTTCCGGCCCAACTTCCTCTTCGATTGCGGCCGGCATGCGGAGACGAAGCGCCGTGCAATGCTCGCGTTCGTGTCGCAGAACGCCGAGCGGGATTACGCCGGATTCGTCGTGGGCCTGAACGCGTTCCGCCGGATGACCCTGCCGCGGGAGACGACGGCGGCCGAAGGTTACTTCGTCGTCCCGGGCTCCGAGCTGGCGCGCGGAGTCGCGTTCCTGTCGCGTTCCATGAGCCCCTTCACCGGGCCGACGCCGTGAACCGCGTCCTCGTCCTTTCACCCGAGCCGGTCCGCCCGAGGATGGCGGGAATGGGGATTCGCGCCCTCCGGATCGCCGAGCACCTCGGGAAGGCCGGCCACGACGTCGTCCTCGCGTCTCCCTCCCCCGAAGAGCTGCCGCTGAGGGGATCGGGACGCGTCGTCGTGAGCGAGACCCGCGAGGCGCTCGGGCAGGCCGACGAGTTCCAGATCGCGGTGGTCTCGGGGCACGCGGGAAGGGACCTCGTGGCGTCGCGGTTCCCGGGAGCGATCGTCGCCGACCTTTACGACCCGTTCGTCGTGGAGAACCTCTCCTACGCCGAGGCGCTCGGCCCGAACGTCTTCCTCAACGACCGGAGGGCCCTCTTCGGGCTCCTCGAGCGCGCGGACTTCGTCCTCGCCGCGACGGAGGAGCAGCGCCTCTTCTGGCTCGGCCTCCTCCTCGGCCGCGGGCGCCTCACGCCGGCCGACATCGAGCGCGACGCCGAGGCCCGAAGGCTCTGCGACGTGGCGCCGTTCGGCGTCGACGAGGCTCCTCCGTCATCGGCATGGCCCTTCCACGAGGTGCCGGCCGGCGAAGCCGACGTCCTGTTCGGCGGCGTCTACGACTGGTACGACGCGGGTCTCGTCCTCG
>JBBIPB010000093.1:0-10776 GCA_037443065.1 Acidobacteriota bacterium
CGATCGACCCGGCGCGCGACCTCGAGCTCCTGGAGACCGAGATGCTCCTGTCGGATCTCTCTGTCGTCACGAACCGGCTCGACCGCGTCGTGAAGGACATCCAGAAGAAGAAGACGCCCGAGCTGGAGGCGGAGAAGGAAATCCTGACCCGCTTTCGGGCGACGCTGGAGAAGGGGGACGCTCTCCGCGGATTCGATCCGACGCCGGACGAGATGAAGCTGATCCGCGGTTTCGGCCTCCTGACCCTCAAGCCGATGCTCGTCATCCTGAACGCCGGCGAGAAGGACGCCGGCGACCTGCCGGGAGCGCTCGCACGTACGGCGTTCGACAAGTGGAAGGGACAACCGCGAATCGGCTTCTCGGCCGTCTCGGCGACGATCGAGCAGGAGATCGCCGCGATGTCGCCCGAGGACCAGGTCGAGTTCCTGAAGGGGCTCGGCCTGCCGGACCGGGCGCTGGACCGGCTCCTGCGCGCTGCGTACGACCTCCTCGGCCTCATCTCCTTCCTGACGGCGGGCGAGGACGAGTGCCGTGCCTGGTCGATCCCGCGCGGGACTCACGCCGTGAAGGCCGCGGGCGTCATTCACACCGACTTCGAGCGGACCTTCATCCGCGCCGAGGTCGTGCCGTTCGAGAAGCTGATGGAGGCCGGCTCGCTTGCAGCCTGCCGGACGCATGGCTGGTTCCGGCTGGAGGGGAAAGACTACGTCGTCGCGGACGGCGACGTGATCAACTTCCGGGCCGGCGCCCAGTAGCCGTCAGGTCTTCGCCGCCGGAGGCGGGAGGTCCCGCGCGACGCACTGGTCCGCGAATCCCGCCGTTCGATGAGATCCGTCGCAGATCGGCTTGTTGGCCGAGTGGCCGCAGCGGCAGAGGCTGATCATCGTCCGCCCCCCGAGCCCGAAGGGCTTCTCCGAGGCGTCCAGGATCGTGATCTCGCCCTCCACGAGGAGCGGGCCGTTGTTCCGGATCCGGATTTTCGTACTCATGGTTCTTCTCCAGTTGCCCGCGCCCTGGCGGTCCCGGCCGCCGACATGAGAAGGCGTCTCAAGGCGTTCCGATCTTACCCGACGCTCCGGAGCGGGCTCCGGACGGTCCGGTGCCCGCCTCGGGGACGTCCGTCAGGAAGAGCCGGAGCGACGCGGGCCACGCCGCCAGCGGTACGTCAAGCGCCCGCACGAGGGCCGGCGTCCGGAGCCGCGCGGCCGCCGCCCGGAGGAAGGCCCGCGCCCGCTCCTCGTCCCCGTCGTCCCGTGCGAGGAGCGCCTCGACGAGATTCACCGCGGGCGCGGCGAGGGCTCGCTCGGGAATGGAGCGGAGGAATTGCCGCGCCTCGTCCGGACGCCCCGCCGCCCGGAGGGTCTCGGCGTAAACGGCCGCGGAGTATCCCGACGGGAGCTGCTCGTGGAGAAACGCCGCGAGCGGCGCGGAGCGGCCGGGCCGGCCGATGTCGAGGTTGCGGAAGACCTGGTCGGCGATTCCGTTGCGCCAGGCGTCGTCGAACGTCCCGGGCGGGTCGCCGTCGCGCCGCTCGATCGCGGCGCCGAGGTGCGGCCAGCGGAAGGGCGCGACGAGATAGTTCGCGAGCGGCGTCACCGTCGTCAGGACGGGCGTCGAGAACGCGACGTGAGGCCGAGCGTCGGGATGCGTCGCGAGCCAGGGCGGGGTCTCGAGCCGCCGGGCGAGGTCGAACGGGTCCGACGCCGCGAGCTTCTGGCGGAGGAGCCAGAGATGAAGCGGGATCGGCGCGAAGGCGGCGTCGTGGCGAGCGGCCTGATTCCGGGGGACGAGCATCTCCTTCTGCCCCGTCGCCTCGCGGAAAGAGGCCGGGAACTTCTCGAACTCCTCGCGGCTCACGGCCACGCCCCCGGTCGACGCGATGTAATGGCCCGAGGCCGCCTCGACGACCAGAACGCCGAGAAGGTTCACGAGGACGCCGGCGCCCGCCAGAACGAGCGCCACGGCGCGGAGGCCTTTCGACCGCCCGGCGGCCAGGCCGGCGGGCGCCGCGAGAAGCGGAACGAGCGGGACGAGAAAGCGGGGTCCCCATCCGTGGCTGCCGTCCCACGCCCACCAGCCGGCGTAGAGCAGCCACGTCCCCGCGGCAACGGCGGCGAGCGCGAGACCTGCGGGCCTCGTCCGCCGCTCCCGCGCGCAGAAGACGAGCCCTGCGACCGCGACCGGAAGAAGCGGAAAGTAGAAGAGAAGCCCCTTGTTCGCGCCGACGAGGAGCCGCCAGAGACCGTCGAGGACGTCGTGCGAGAAACGCTGCGTCGAGTACGAGGCGAGGGGACGGCCGAAGCGGACGATCTCGAACGCGAGCCAGGCGACGGACGGCGGAAGCGCACCCGCGGCTGCCGCGCCCACGAGCCGGAAACGGCTTTTCGCGGCGAACCGGCCTTCGGCGTCGAAGAGGAGCGGCAGGAGGAGGAGCGCGGCGAAGGGTGCGTTCACCCCCTTCGTCAGCAGCGCCCATCCGGCGAGGAATCCGGCAGAGGCCGCCATCCTGATCGAGGGAGCGGTGATGGCGGATTCCGCACGGCTCGCGGCGAGGAGCGCGAGCGCCGCCGCTCCGGCGAAACAGGCTGCCTGCAGAGGCTCGGAAAAGCCGCAGGCCGGGTAGGCCCAGAGCGGCGACGAGACGCCCGTCGCAAGGACGGCCAGCACCTCGCCGAACCCTCCCGCGCCGAGCGCGCGGCAGAGAAGGCCCGCCAGCGCCGCCGCGGCCGTCACGAGGAGAACCTGCAGGAAGACGAAGAGCGTCTGCGAGGAATGCTCCCCAAAAGCCGTCTCGAACGGACGGGCGAGGAGCGCAAAAGGCGCCTCGAGGAGCGGAAGCCCCATCCCGTAGGGAGAGACCGCGTCCCCCCCGGGACGCGGCACGCCGAAGATCTGGCCGCGGCCGATTCCCAGCTCGCCGAAGGTCGAGAGAGAGACGGCCGTGTAGAGCATCTGCTGCTCGTCGGAGACCGTGCCGAACGTTCGCTCCTCGGCCGTCGCCGCCACGAGCAGGAAGACTGCCGCCGAGGCGGCGGCGAGAAGACGGTTCCGGCCCGAAGGACGCGGCGGCGCGGCGTCTGCCGCCCGTGCTACGCGCCGCCGTCCCATTCGGACAGGGCCTGCCGGACGGCGCCCTCGGGGGTCGTTTCCACCGTGAAGTGCTCCGCCGCGTCGCGGATGAAGCACTCCTCGGCCAGCCGGCCGACGAGGGAGAGAAGGGGGTCCCAGAACCCCGAGCCGTTGAGGACGACGACCGGGCGGGAGTGGTGCCCGAGTTGGCGCCACGTGACGATCTCGAAGAACTCGTCGAGGGTCCCGAAGCCCCCGGGAAGTGTGATGAAACCCGTCGCGGCATCGGCGATCCGCTGCTTCCGCTCGTGCATCGTCGCGACGACGTCGAGCCGCGTGCAGCCAGGGTGGGCGAGCTCCTTCTTCTCGAGCCCCGCCGGAATGACGCCGAGGACCGGGGCCCCTTCCTCCAGCGCGGCGTCGGCGAGCGCTCCCATCAACCCGATGCGCCCGCCCCCGAAGATCAGTCCCGCGCCTGCGCGCGCGATCGCCCGCCCGACGGCCGCGGCGTCGTCCGCATGGCGCATCGAGAGGCCGGAATGCGCTCCGCAGAAGACGGCCACGAGAGGACGGTCGAACGGGGCGCGCATCGGCGGCATCATGCCGCAAACACGATCAGGCTGCTAAGGTGCCGGCGTGATCCGCCCCGATCCGGCGCGCCTCCGCCTCGCCGAGGCCCTCCGGCGACACGAGCCGATCGACGCCGCCGAGACCGCGCACCGCGACGTGATCCTCGCCCTCGTCGAGAGCGAGCCCCTCTGTTTCGAGAGGACGACCTGGTCCCCCGGCCACGTCACGGGAAGCGCCTTCATCGCCCGTCCCGACTCGGGCGCCGTCCTCCTTCACCACCACCGCCGTCTCGACGCATGGCTCCAGATGGGAGGGCATGACGACGGAGAGCACGACCCGCCGGCCACGGCCCTCCGCGAGGGGGCCGAGGAGTCGGGCCTCTCCGACCTCGCGTTCCTCTCCCCCGCGATTCTCGATCTCGACGTCCACGAGATCCCGGCCCGCAGCGGCCAGCCGTCGCACCGGCACCACGACGTCCGCTACGCGCTCGTGACGCGGACGCCGGACACGATCCGCCGCGACGCCGCCGAGTCGCTGGACCTTCGCTGGTTCGCGCTCCACGAGGCCGAGCGCCTCATGGACGAGCCGGGCGCCACCCGCGCCCTCGCCAAGCTCCGCCGGCTCCTCGCGGCGCCTCTTCCATCATGTAAAATAGAGTCCTGACCCCGTTCGTCTCCGCTCATCCGGGCCAGCGGCCGGGTGCGAGCATGTTGGCCATCCGCTCGGGGCTGGTGAGACCCTGGAGGGCCATGAACGCGGCGGAGGCGACGACGAGGTCGCCCCCTTTCGGTCCGGCCGTGAGCTGGCCCCGCCGGAACCTGCAGACGGCCGCCAGAAGCGACATGCCCGCCGCCTCGAATCCCCTCTCGGACTCCGCCAGCTCGTCGAGAACCTCCGCCGGGTTTCCCCCGAGGGTGGCGATCCCCGCACGCAGCAGGCCGGCCAGGGGATCGGCCCACGGCATCCTCACACGCTCGATCCAGCCGGCGTCGGTCTCCGCGATCCTGAGGAGCGGCGTCGCCCGGCGACCGGCTGCCGCGGCGGCGAGGGCGGCGCGCGCCCTCAGGTTGTGGGCGAGGATCGCGATGAGCTGGATGCGCAGGGCGAAGGAGCGGCCGAGCGCGGGCCAGCTCTCCGTCACCCGATCCCACGCCGCCTCCCCGCGTCCCGCGTAAAGGTCGATCTGCGCCTGTCCGAGCAGGTTCCACCAGTGCTGGTTCTGGAAGCCACGGCGGTTGGACCATTCCTCCATGGCCCTGGCGAGCTCCTGCCGGGCTCCCGCCACGTCGTCGGCGGCGAGCGAGGCGAGGTAGGAGACCCGGATCCTCAAGTTCGTGGTCATGTAACGGTCGCCGCGCTCCCGGGCGTCTTCCAGGTAGCGGGGAAGCCGGTCGCACAGCTCCTTCACGTCGCCTGTCTGGAAGAGCGAGAAGAGCGTGCAGTAGACGACGTTGTCGACCTCGAAGGCGACGCCGGTGGTCTGCTCCTTCAGGAGGGTCTCGGCGCGCTCCAGAAGGTCGCGGCAGTCCCTCCAGCGGCCCTCGAAGAAGGCGGCGATCCCGGCCGTCACGGTGGCCAGGCCGCGCGCACGCGGCTGCTTGAGCCGCTCGGCGATCTCCATCGCCTTCTGGTTGAGGGCATCGGTGCGCGGCCGGCTCTTCCCTCCCGAGATCGAGCTGTAGGCCGCTTCGACGGCGAGGGCACGGGCCACCCGGAATGGCTCCCCTGCCTTCAGCGCCAGGAGGAGCCCGCGAGCCTGGAAGACGCTGCCGCGCACCGTGTCCACGAAGCCCAGGCCGCTGGCCACGGCCCAGCAGGTATCGATGCGGACGAGGTCCGCGGCGGGGATCCGGAATTCGGGGCGCTCCTCGCAGCCGAGGCCTCTGAGACGGATCCGGAGCCGCAGGTAAAGAAACGTCAGGAGGGCGGTCAGCGGCGTTCTCGGCAGCTTCAACCCGATCGCGTCCAAGACGGTGTTCAGGGCCGAGAGCCCTTCGTCCACATGGCCGCTTCGCAGGAACTGCTCCGCCGCGCGCCTGTTCAGCTCCAGCGCATCAGCAGGTCCCGCACCCCGCGCCGCCTCCATGAAGACCTGGGCCGCCTCGGCCCCCCGCCCCGCGTTGCTCAGAGCGTCCCCCAGCCGGATGCGGAGCCCCCGCGCGTCCAGGTCATCCGGGGGCTTCAACTCCAGCGCCAGCCGGTAGAGCCGCGCGGCAAGGTCGAATGCGAGGGCCTCGGAGGCGCGAGCCGCGCCCTCCATCGCGTATCGGGGCGTCTTCTCCAGATCCCCGGCCTTCTGGAAGTGGACGGCCACCGCTTCTGGGTTCACATCGGTCGAGAGCTCCAGCAGGGCGGTCGCCAGGCTCCGATGGTGACCCCTCAGCCGCTCGGGCGAAAGGTGCGCCACGACGGCCTCGCGGATGCGGTCGTGGTATGTCTCGATCTCTTCCTTCACCCCCGTCCCCGCAGCCCGTATCAGACGCCCCGCCCGGAGAATGCCGATGGCCGACTGCTCGTCCACGTCGATCGCGGCTGCCTGCTTGACGACGGTGCGCTCCACGGGACAGCCCGAGACGCAGACGACCTCGAGAAGGGCCCGTGCGTCCTCCGGCAGGCTCGCTACCCGCCTCCGGATCACGGCGTCCAGCGTCGTCCTGGCTCCTGCGTCGGGACCCTCGAGCCGCGCCCGTCCCGCGGCAGGCTCGGCTCCCGCCAGGACGGAGTGCGCAAGCTCGTGGATGAAGAGGGGGTTGCCGCCTGACTCCTTCGCGATGAAGTCGGCGACCTCCCCGGACGAGTCCGGCGTCGAACCGAGGAGGGCCCGCGCCAACTCAACCGCGTCGGAGTGGCTCAGCTCCCCGACTGCCAGGACGCGAGTAGAAGGAAATGACCCGCTCGAGGAATCGCGGGGATCCTGTCGGGAGGCGAGGGCCGAAAGGAGCGGCCGGGCTCCCGCCTCCTCGCTCCGGTAGGAGACGATCAGGAGGACGGGCGGCGGATTGGGAGGACGCAGGACCTCGCCGAGGAGGTTGGCGCTGTCCAGGTCTCCCCACTGCAAGTCGTCGATGACGAGAATGAGCAGCCTGGCCCGGGAGAGCCGGACGAGGAGTTCCCGCATGGCCGCGAACGCCCGGCGGCGCAGCTCGCGCGAGTCGCCGATCTCCAGCAGCGTCCGCCGTGCCCTCTTCACGGACTTCACCTGCAGGAGGACCGGGAAGAGCCGGCCCAGCGTGTGCGCATCGTCGGGCATGAGAGCCTCGGCCTCCGCCGTCGCCAGCGTCCTGAGGTACTGGCTGAGGCTGTCCACGAGGCCGTCGAGCGCCTTGAACGGCACCGACTCCTGCTGGTAGCAGCGCCCCTCCAGGATGACCGCCTCCGGCTCGCGTTTCCTGACGCCGTCGAGGAAGTGGCGCAGAAGGTCCGTCTTCCCCATTCCGGAGCGGCCGTGGACCTGGACGATGACGGGGTGGCTCTTGCCGGCCGCGCGAAGCGCCCCCTCCAGCGCGGCGAGATGAATCTGCCTTCCGACGAGGGGCATCTTCGCCCGGGTGGCTGCGGAGAGGCCGTCGAAGAGGGCGCCGGTCCCGGTCCGCGAGAGCCGGCCCAGCACCTCCTCGCCCGAAGGTCGCGCGGAGGGATCGGGACGGAGCAGGTCGCGGCAGAGGGCATCGAGGTCCTGCGGGATGCCCGGGACGATCGTGGAAGGCGCGGGCAGATCGAGGGACTGCTTTCGGGTCATGACCTCGACGAAGTCGCCCTCGAAAGGGCGTCTCCCCGTAAGAGCCTCGTAGAGGAGAACTCCCATGCTGTACCAGTCCGACGCGGGCACGGGAGGACGCCGCGACATCTGCTCGGGAGCCATGTAGGCGGGCGTCCCCACGAGCTGCCTGGTCCGCTCCGGCACCCCCGAGCCCAGGTCGACCACGAGGCCGAAGTCCAGGAGCTTCACCCGGCCTTCCGGGGTGACGAGGACGTTGGAGGGTTTGATGTCGCGGTGGAGCTTCCCGGCCCGGTGAACGAAGCAGAGCCCTTCGGCCAGCTGGAGGAGGGCGGGTCTCAGTCTCTCGACGGAGGGGAGCGGCGCCGCGCAACCAGGGTCGGGCCCCGGGAGCAAGGGCGCGGCCGCCGGTTCGGAGACCGCGAGGCTGACCGTCTCGTCCGACTCGCTGTACTGCCGCGTGCTGACCGGATGCCGCCTCCAGTCGGAGCCCCTCACGAACTGAAGGAAGCCGACACCCTGTACCAGCTCCATCGTGAAAAACCACTCGTGGCCCTCGGCGAGAAGCTCGTAGAGGGCCACGAGGTTGGGATGGACGAGGTCAGCGAGGGTGCGGAACTCCTTCTTGAAGCGGAAAAGCGCTTCGGGATCCATCTTCCGGAGGGTCTTCAGCGCCACCACGCTGCTGCGGTCCCGGTCCAGGACCTGGAACACGTCGCCGAAGCCGCCGGAACCGATCAGCTTCTGGACCTCGAAGCGGCGGGTCCCGATGAACTCGCCGAAGTCGTCCGCGCTCATGGCCCTTCCGCGCCCTGCTCCCCCTCGTCAGACCGCGCCTTCCGTCTTCTCGTCGAAGGTGGCCGGGGCGTAGAGGGCTTTCGGCAGCGGCTCCCTCTTCAGGTTGAGACGTCCGTCCCTCGCGACCCTGCTGAAAAGAGAGAGCTTTGGATCCGTGAGGAAGCGAAGCCACAACCTGGACCAGCTCCGGTGGCTCGGAAGGGCGTCGTATACCTCGGGCACCGTCGCCTTCAGGCGCGGCAGGCGGCTCCACGGCACGAAGGGGAAGTCGTGATGCTCGTTGTGGTAGCCGATGTTCATGGCGATCCGGTTGCCGGGGCCGTAGTAGCTGTAGGTCTCGTGGCCTTCCTCCACCACGAAATGCTCCTGGACCCACCGCGCGCCCAGAGGGTGCAGGCCCACGCTGAAGAAGAAGCTCGCCAGAAGGTAGAAGAACGCCCCCTTTGGCAGGAAGAGCAGGAGGCCCGCGACGAAAGCCACCTGGACCGCGATGTTCAGGGCGAGCCAGCCGCTCCAGAGGGAGATCCTGCCGCTGCGCGAGAAGCGGAAGGTCCGAGCGACCTGGAAGAATGGAAAGAAGATCTCCCAGAGCACCTTGCCCGCCGTGGAGTGACCGATGAGCCGCGCTTCCCAGCCCGAGGCCAGATCCGCGTCCAGGTCAGGATCGCCCTGGTACTGATGGTGCTTGAGGTGATAGACGCGGAAGGCGGCGTACGACGGCAGCAGCTGCGGCAGGTTCGTGAAGATCCCGAGGAGATCGTTCGCCCACTTTCTCCTGAAGACGAGCTGGTGCGCGCACTCGTGATAGAGGCAGAAGGTGGCGTGGGTCGCGAAGGCGCCGACGCACCATGAAAGAAGGAGAATCTGCCACCACGCGGCGTCCCTCATCAGGTACGCCGCGCCGAGCTGGAACGCGACGGCGGCGAGGGCGAGGAGCACGGTGGCCGGGTTTCTGCCGAAGAGCTCCCGAAGTTCGGGGTGGCGGCGGATGATCCCGAGCGCCCGCGAACGGTGCGGCTCGGGGAGATCCGACTCGAGGAACCCCTGGCCTGCCGTCGCTTCGACTTTCCGCATTCTCGAACCCTCCTCCGGCTCTCCGGGACCCCTCGCGCCGGGGGATACGAAGACGAAACCCCCGCGACACGAGACGACGTCTCAAGACTGACGTCCCAGTCTAGCAGTCGCGGGCTTTCGTTCGGAGGAGAACAGCCCGGGCGCCACGAGGGCGCCCCTCAGACTTCGTCGGCCTGGGTCCCGCTGAACGCGAGTCTAGAACCGCCAGAAGAGACTTGCAGCGAAGCGCTGGGCGGAGAGACCCACATCGAACGCGGCGTCGAGCGAGAGGGCGCGGCCGAGGGTCAGGCCGAGGCCCCCGGAGTACCGGTTCTCGGCCGTGCCACCGTTGAAGACCGTCGTGACGCCTCCCGAGAACGGTGGGTCGTTCATCGGATAGGGGTTTCCCACGCCGTCGCGGACGACGAGCTGCTCGGTCGTCCCGCGCGCCGGCTCGCGATGCCATCCGAGCCGGAAGGCGACGCGCGTCGTCCCCGAGGCCGCGATGTACTCGACGCCGACGCGGGGCACCCAGGCGCTCGACGGAGGATTGACCGTCGCGAGGGCGCTGTCGACGAAAACACCGGGAGACGGGCCGACGAGACCGCTGTAGGAGACGACCGGCAGCGGCGCGTTCCAGACGCCGCCGTAGCCGACCCACTGTGCCTCGGCGGCCATCGTCATTCCCGGGAACGGACGGGCCGCGAGGCCGGCCGCGAAGGTGGAGGGGACGGCGAAGGCGAAGGGGCGCCGCTCCTGCCCCTTGAGGCTCGCGGGGACGTCGCCGCCGATGACGAGCGTTCCATTGGTCCGCGCCGCCGAGGTGTAGCTCGCCCCGACGCTGACGGTTCCGCGGGCGTCGAGGTCCGCGTGGAGTCCGGCGACGAAGGCCGGCTTCGTCCCGCCGAACCCCTCCACGTTCATCGTGACCGTCCGGACGTCCGTGGCGACCGCCGAGACGTACGTCCGGCTGACGATCCGGTGCGGTCCCGCGCCGTCCCCCTGCAGATCGAACGTCGTCCTGTTGAGGGTGATCCCGGCGCCGATCCGGATGCGGTCCGTGAGCCGGTAGGCGGCCGAAAGCCCGAAGAGCCGGTTGCGAAGCGAGACGGCGCCGAATTCCCGGTATTCGTAGAGGAAGTCACGGCGCGTCACGCCGCCGGAGCGGTTGTCGCGGAACTCGATGTACTGGTACCCCCCCGGGTCCGCGCTCCCCTCGAAGCTGAGGTTCTCGGCATAGCTCAGGGCGACGACCGCGTAGCGCGACACGGGCAGGACGATTCCGCCGTACTCGAGGTTCGTGCTCCGGAGGCCGATCTGCGAGTCGCTCGAGGTGATCGGATCCCAGGGAGCCGTGAGGCTTCCGGTCGCTGTCGAGCGGGCCGTGACGAGGCCGATCCTTTCGTCGAAGCGCTTCAGCGAGAGCCCCATCTCGACTGACGAAAGCTGGCCGAGTCCGGCCGGGTTCGCGAGCGCCGCGGTCGCATCGTCCGCAATCGCGGTGAACGCCCCTCCCATCGCGAGCGACTTGCCTCCCGGGTTCGTGAGGTTGAAGGAGAGCTTCGACA
>JBBIPB010000094.1:0-10631 GCA_037443065.1 Acidobacteriota bacterium
GGTCGATCTCGCGGTGGAGGTCGCCGAGGTACCCCTCGATCTCCTCGCGCCCCTCCCCCTTCCGATCGGGCTTCGGGACGACCTTCATGAAGCAGCCGCAGAACCAGCACTGCTCGTCGCAGAAGGGGAGGTGGACGTAGAGGGAGACGGGCCGTCCCGCGGCGTTGGCGCGGAGACACGCGGACTCGTAGTCCGCCTCTCCGACGCCGTCGTTCCACTCGGGTGCCGTCGGATACGACGTGTAACGGGGCCCCTGGACGTTGTACTTCTCCAGCAGCTCCGTCGTCATCGGAATCGTCTCGCCGCGAAGGCGGATCGGGATCGCGCTCACAGGGGAAGCCTCGCAGCCGCGACGAATGCGGCGACGTTCTCGGGGGGAGTCGGCGGAAGGATGCCGTGCCCGAGGTTGAGGATGTGCCCGACGGGGCCTGCGGCGCGCCGCGCGGCGAGGACGGCCTCCGTCACCCCTTCGGGAGTGCCGAGGAGGACGCCGGGGTCGACGTTTCCCTGCAGGGCCTTCCCGGGAGTACGCCGGCGCGCCTCGTCGAGGGAGAGCTTCCAGTCGACCGAAACGACGTCGACCGGCATCTTCGCGAAGGAGTCGATCAGGTGCGACGAGCCGGAGGCGAAGAGAACGACGGGGACCTCGCCGCGCCGCGGCAGCTTCGCCAAGAGCCGCTCCGTCGCCGGCCGGGCGAACCGGTCGTAGTCGGCGCGCGACAGCTCGCCGGCCCACGTGTCGAAGACCTGGACGACGTCGGCCCCCGCGTGGATCTGCGCCGCGAGGTAGTCGCCGCAGGCGTCGGCGAGCTTCGCGAGGAAGGCCTCGAGGACCTTCGGCTCGCGGTGCATCATCGTCCTGGCGGCCGGGAACGACTTCGAGCTGCCCCCCTCGATCGCGTAGGTCGCGAGCGTCCATGGCGCGCCGCAGAAGCCGATGACCGCGGCCTCGTCGTGGATCTCCCGCTTGAGGCCCCGGTGGATCTCGAGAACGAAGGCGGTCTTTTCCTCCGGGTCGAAGCCGTGGAGCCTCCTGACGTCCGCAGCGGTCCGGACCGGCTCGGGGAGCTGCGGGCCCCCCTCGTCGAGTTGGATCGGGATCCCGATCGGGGGAAGAGGGATCAGGATGTCCGAGAAGATGACGATCCCGTCCATCGCGAAGCGCCGGAACGGCTGGAGCGTCACCTCGATGGCGGACGGGACGTCCTCGCACAGCTCGAGGAACTTGAGCCGCTTCCGGACCTCGCGGTACTCCGGCAGGTAACGTCCCGCCTGGCGCATGAGCCAGACAGGAGGCCGGTCCACCGCGCGGCCGAAGCCGGCGTCGAGGAAGCGTCTCCGGGACGGGCGATTACGGGCGTCTCCCCCCACCGCGCCGGAGGTTATCAGGAGAGGGCCGGGAGTTCAGCCGGCCGCGCTCCCTATAATCGCGCCCCGTGACGGCCGACACAGCTTCCGCCGCGCAACTGGCCTCGCTTCTGGGCGGCGGGGCGCTCGCGCTTTACGTCCTCGCGGCGATCCTCTACGTCCTCAACCTCTACCGCCCGTCGAAGGCCGTGGGGTGGGCGGCGACGTCGGCGGCGGCGCTCGGAGCGGTCCTGAACTTCGGGGCCCTCTACGCGCGGTCCCTCGCCTCGGGGACGGTCCCGTACCGGGACCTCGTCGGGTCGATGAAGCTCTTCGGCTTCTTCCTCGCGGCGCTGAACGTCATTCTCGAGTGGCGCCACCGCGACCGGTCGCTCGGCCCTTTCCTGATGCCGGCGGCGCTCGTCTTCATGCTCATCTCGCTCCTCGAGACGCCGACGCCGCGTCCCCCCTCCCCGCAGTTCCGCGGCTCGATCTTCGCCCTCCACGTGACGCTCAACATGCTCTCGTACGCCGCGTTCGCCGTGGCCTGCGCCCTGTCGCTCCTCTATCTCATCGTGGGACGGGCGCTGAAGCACCGGGGGAAGGCTCTGGCCGGGCCGACCTCGCGCCTCCCGACCCTCGGCTACCTCGAGCGCGCGACGCGGACGTCCCTCGCGGTCGGGGTCGTGACGCTCCTTGCCGGCCTCACCTGCGGCTTCATCTGGGCCTCGCACGTCTGGGGAGCGCAGCAGCTGCGGTGGGGGCTCGACCCGAAGGTCTGGGTCGCCGTCGGGACGCTACTCTTCTACGTCGTCATCCTCGTCCGCGCCGGCCGCGGCGCCCCGCCGGTCACGACGGCCCGGCTCTGCGTGGCCGGGTTCATCCTGATCCTCCTCTCCTACACGGCGGTGAACCTGCTCGTCACCCGCCTCCATTCCTTTACATGATGGAGAGGCGCTCCCCTCGATGAACCTGGTCTTCGTCGGGTGGAACCACCGGGCGACGCCGCTCGAGGTGCGCGAGCGGATCGCCTTCACTCCCGAGACGGCGCGCGAGGCGCTGAGGCAGCTCTTCTCGGAGAGGATCCTGACCGAAGGGGCGATCGTCGCGACCTGCAACCGGTCGGAGGTCTACGGCCTCACCGAGCGGGAGGACGGCGAGGAGGCCGTCGCCGCGTTCCTCTCGGAGTTCCATCACGTCGACGGGGGCGTCCTCCGGCAGACGGCCCATACGGGACGCGGGGACGAGACGGCGCGGCACCTCTTCCGCGTGGCGGCCGGCCTCGACTCGATGGTCCTCGGCGAGGCGCAGATCCTGGGCCAGCTCCGCGACGCCTACCGGCTCGCGACGGAGTCCGGCGCCGCGCGCACCGTGACGAACCGGCTCTTTCAGTCGGCCCTCGAGTGCGGCAAGCGGGTCCGGACGGAGACCGCGCTCGGCGCCCGGCCGACCTCGATCCCGGGCATCGCGCTCCTCCTGGTCGGGCGCGTCTTCGAGGAGCTGGCGGGCCGGCGCGTTCTCATCCTCGGCGCGGGCGAGACGGCCGAGCTGACGGCCGAGCTCCTCGTCGAGAACGGGGCGACCGACATCCGGGTCTGCAACCGCTCTCCCGAGCGCGCGGCGACCCTGGCCGCGCGCGTGTCGGGACGGACAGTGCCGTGGCAGTCGCGGGTCCTCGCGGCCGGGGACACGGACCTCCTCATCGCGGCGACGGGCGCGCCCGAGCCGGTCATCCCGGCGGCGGAGCTGGGCGCGGCGCGCCACCGGGCGCGGCGCAGGGGCCCGCTCCTGATCCTCGACCTCGCCGTGCCGCGCGACGTCGAGACGGGAGTCGACGAGCTTTCGGACGTCTACCGGTACGACGTCGACGCTCTCAACGAGCTTTCGGCGGAGAACGCGGCCGCCCGGCGGGCGGAGGTTCCGAAGGCCGAGACGATCGTCGAGGAGTCCGTGGCGCGGTTTCGCGACTGGTACGGCGGCCTCCTGCATGTCGACGTCGTCAAGGCGCTCCGGGGCCAGGTCGAGGCGATCCGGCAGCAGGAGCTCGCGGCCTACCACGCGAAGATCGCGGCCCTCGGCCCCGACGCGGAGAAGGTCGTCGACCGGCTGACCGACTCCATCGTCTCGAAGATCCTCCACCATCCGACGGTGGGCCTGAAGGAAGGGAACGCCTCCGAGCGCGTCGAGCGCGCCGAGGCGGTCCGCGCCCTCTTCAGGCTCGAACGGAAGGAGAAGCCGTGACGGCACCTCTCCGGATGGGGACGCGGGGGAGCGCTCTCGCGCGCGCCCAGTCGGGCGCTTTCGCCGAAGCGCTCACGCGCGCGACGGGACGAACGGTCGAGACGATTCTCGTCAAGACGCAGGGCGACCAGCTCTCGACGGAAGGGAAGGCCCCTCCCGGCGGCGACGCCGCCGGCGTCTTCGTCCGGGCCCTCGACGACGCGCTCCGCCGCGGCGAGATCGACTTCGCCGTCCACTCCCTGAAAGACGTCCCGACGGCGGAGGCCGAAGGGCTGATCGTCGCGGCCGTGCCGAAGCGGGCCGACGCGCGCGACGCGCTCGTCGTCGCCTCGCGGCACGCGGGGGTCGCGACGGTGGCGGGGCTCCCGCGGAATGCGGTCGTGGCGACCTCCTCGCCGCGCCGCGTTTCGCAGCTCCTCCGGGTCCGGCCGGACCTCTCGACGGTCGCGATGGCGGGAAACGTCGACACGCGCCTCATGCGCCTCGAAGAGGGACGTGCCGACGCCCTGATCCTCGCGTCCGCGGGGCTCGACCGGCTCGGGCGGGCGCACGTCATCTCGAGACGGCTCGGGCCGGAGGAAATGCTCGGCGCCCCGGCACAGGGGGCTCTCGGGATCGGCTGCCGGGCGGACGACGAGGAGACGATCGCGACGCTCCGGGTGATGGACGATTTCGCGACGCGAGTCGCGGTGGAAGCGGAGCGAGAACTCCTGAAATTCCTTCGAGGGGGTTGCCGCGCGCCCGTCGGCGCCCGGGGATTCTTCGAAGGGGAGGAAGGGAATCGAAGGCTCTTGCTCGTGGGGCGCGTCCTGTCGCTCGACGGGCGGGAGTGCATCGAAGAGGAACTGAGCGAGCCGGCGCCGCTCTTTTCGGGTTCCCCGTCTTCGAAGAAATCCTCTCTCGGACGATCCCTCGCCGGGCGCCTGCTTTCGCGCGGTGCGGCGCGCCTCGTCGACGCCTCGCGCGCGGCCGGGCACTGACCCGCCGCCGATGAAGAGAATCCTCGTCCTCCGTTCGGGCGGGGCGGATCTGCCGGCGGAGGCCGCCGGGGCGGACGTGACCCTTCTTTCGACGCACGAGATCGTCCCGGTCGCGGCGGGAATCGCCGAAACGCTCGCGTTCGAGGCGCGGGGCGCGCGACTCGTCGTCTCGTCGCGGGTCACCGTGGAAATGCTCTTAGGGGGAGAAAGGCCGCTTGGCTCGGGGGCGTCTGCTTCGGGGAGGGACGTCGCACGAGCAACGAGCACCGGTTTCTTCGAAACGGGATTTGTCGAGGTCATCGCAGTGGGTGAGGAAACGGCGCGCGAGCTACAGCGTGCCGGGGCGCGAGATGTCGTCGTGCCGGGCACGCCGGGCGCGGCCGGCGTCCTTCACCTTCTAAGAAAAGCCCCCGGCGGTCTCTCCGGTCTTCGGTTTCTTTGGCCACGCGGATCGGATGCCGACATGGGGCCTCTCGAGGAACTCTCGTCTCTCGGCGCCCGGGTCGTCGCTCCCGTCGTCTATGAGAAGCGCGTTCGTCCCGTGTCTTCGTATTCGGCGCTCGAGCGCGAGGCTCTCTCCGCTTTCCAGGGAGGAGCGTTCGAAGCCGTGGCCGTGGGATCGCTCGCCGCGCTCGACGGATTCCTTCAGGCGCTGGGAAGCCCGGCGCCCGCCACCCTTCCCCCGGTAAGATGGGGCGTGCTCGGGCCGGAGACTGCCCGCGCCGCCGAGGCACGCGGCTTCCCGCAACCGGCCGTCCCCGCGCGGGCCCGTTTCGCCGACCTGATCGAAGAGCTTCGGAAGGAAATGGAGAGATTGACCCTATGAGCTTCCCGACCCACCGCTACCGCCGCCTGCGCCTCACCGAATCGCTCCGCGAGATGGTCCGCGAGACGACCCTCGCCCCGTCGGACTTCATCGCCCCGCTCTTCGTCGTCCCGGGCGAAGGGGTCCGTCAGCCGGTCCCGTCGATGCCCGGCGTCGACCGGACGTCGTACGAGCTGGCCGGGAAGGACGCGAAGGAGCTTTTCTCGCTCGGCGTGAAGTCGGTGATCCTCTTCGGGATCCCCGACCGGAAGGACGCGCGAGGCACCTCGTCGGCCGACCCGGAAGGCCCGGTTTGCCGCGCTGTCCGCGCGATCAAGTCGGAGAGCCCGGGGACGGTGGTGATGACCGACATCTGCCTCTGCGAGTACACGGACCACGGGCACTGCGGCGTTCTGAAAGGCGAGTACGTCGAGAACGACCCGACGCTCGAGATCCTCGCGGCCGAGGCGCTGGCGCACGCGAAGGCCGGGGCCGACGTCGTGGCGCCGTCCGACATGATGGACGGGCGCGTCGCCGCCATCCGGAAGAAGCTCGACGCGAGCGGATTTGTGAACGTCCCGATCCTTTCTTACGCGGCGAAGTACGCCTCGGGCTTCTACGGCCCGTTCCGCGACGCGGCCGAGTCGGCGCCCTCGTTCGGCGACCGGCGCGCCTACCAGATGGACCCGGCGAACGTCCGCGAGGCGGTCAAGGAAGTTCTTTCCGACATCGAGGAGGGGGCCGACCTCGTGATGGTCAAGCCGGCGATGGCCTATCTCGACGTCGTCCGGGCCGTGAAGGAAGCCACGAACGTCCCGCTCGCGGCCTACAACGTCTCGGGCGAGTACGCGATGGTGAAGGCCGCCGAGCGGAACGGATGGATCGACGGCAAGCGCGTGACGCTGGAGATCCTGACCTCGATCCGCCGCGCAGGCGCCGACCTCATCCTGACCTACCACGCGAAGGAAGCCGCGGGGTGGCTTTCGTGAGGTCGATGAGGAAGAAAAGGACCATCCGGACGCGGCAATCCGCTCTCCTTTATGAACGGGCAAAGAAGCGCATGCCCGGCGGTGTCAGCTCTCCGGTCCGCTCCTTCGCGTCCGTCGGCGGCGAGCCCTTCTTCGTGAAGAAGGCGAGGGGCGCGGTCCTCATCGACGCCGACGGGAACCGGTACGTCGACTACGTGATGTCGTACGGCCCGCTCATCTTCGGGCACGCGCCGAAAGGAGTTCTGGCCGCGGTCCGAAAGGTTCTCCCCCGCGGGACGTCCTACGGCGCTCCGACGAGAGGCGAGGTCGAGCTGGCCGAGCGGGTGACGAAAGCCTTCCCGTCGATGGAGAAGGTCCGCTTCGTCTCGTCCGGGACGGAAGCGGCGATGTCGGCCGTCCGGCTCGCCCGCGCCGCGACGGGGCGCGATCTCGTCCTGAAGTTCTCAGGCTGCTACCACGGACACGCCGACTCGTTCCTCGTCTCCGCGGGCTCGGGGCTCGCGACGCTCGGCATCCCCGGCTCGCCCGGCGTCCCGGCCGCGCTCGCGGAGCTGACGTTGACGGCGCGGTACAACGATCTCGACTCCGTCGGGGCGCTCTTCGCGGCCCACCCGCATCGGATCGCCGTCATCGCGGTCGAGCCCGTCGCGGCGAACATGGGGGTCGTCCTCCCGAAGGCCGGCTTCCTTCAGGGCCTTCGCGAGATCGCGAATCGCGAAGGGGCGCTTCTCCTCTTCGACGAGGTGATCACCGGCTTTCGCCTCGCGAAGGGGGGCGCGCAGGAGCTCTACGGCATCCGCCCCGACCTGACCTGCCTCGGGAAGATCCTCGGTGGAGGGCTTCCGGTCGGCGCGTACGGCGGGCGGGCGGACCTGATGGCGCGCGTGGCGCCGGACGGGCCCGTCTACCAGGCCGGGACGCTCTCGGGAAACCCGCTCGCGATGGCGGCCGGGAAGGCGATGCTCGACGCTCTCACGCCCTCCGCCTACGCGAAGCTGGAGAAGACGGCGGCCGCGCTCGAGCGCGGGATGCGCCGCGTCGCGGAGGAGCTGGGGGTCGCAGGGCGCGTGACGGTCGTCCGCGTCGGCTCCATCCTGACGCCGTTCTTCACCTTCGGGCCCGTCGAGAACTTCGACGACGCGAAGCGGTCCGACCTCGAGGCCTTCCGGCGCTGGCACCAGGCGATGCGGCGGGAACGGATCTTCGTCGCCCCGGCGCAGTTCGAGGCGATGTTTCTTTCGACGGCGCACGGACCGCGGGAGATCGCCGCGACGCTTGCGGCCCACCGCGTCGCGCTCGCCGAGGCTTTCATCAGGGAGGGACCATGACCGACCGGAAGATCATCGCGGTGGTGGGGGCGACCGGAGCGCAGGGGGGCGGCCTCGTCCGCGCGATCCTCGCAGACCCGTCGGGCGGCTTTGCGGCCCGCGCCCTGACCCGGAACGTGAACTCGGAAAAGGCGCGGGCGCTCGCGACGCTCGGCGCCGAGGTGGTCCAGGCCGACCTGGACGATGCGGCGAGCCTCGAGAAGGCTTTCGCGAGAGCGCACGGCGCCTACTGCGTCACGAACTTCTGGGAGCACTTCTCGCCGGACCGCGAGCGGGCCCAGGCCCGGGCGATGGCCGAGGCGGCGAGCCGGGCCGGCGTCTCTCACGCCATCTGGTCGACGCTCGAGGACACGCGCCAGTGGATCCCGCTCGACGACGACCGGATGCCGACGCTCCTCGGGAGCTACAAAGTGCCGCACTTCGATGCCAAGGGGGAGTCGAACCGGCTCTTCACGGAGAAGGGCGTGCCGACGACCTTCCTCCTGACGTCGTTCTACTGGGACAACTTCATCTATTTCGGGATGGGCCCGAAGAAAGGTCCGGACGGAACGCTGGCGATCACCCTTCCGATGGGGGATCGGAAGCTCCCGGGAATCGCGGCCCAGGACATCGGCCGGTGCGCCTACGGGATCTTCCGGAAGGGGAAGGAGCACGTCGGGAAGACGGTCGGCATCGCGGGCGAGCACCTGACCGGCTCGGAGATGGCCGCGGCCCTCGGGAAGGCGCTCGGGCGCGACGTGCGCTACGACGCGATCGAGCCGGAGGTCTACCGCGGCTTCGGGTTCCCGGGCGCTGAGGACCTCGGCAACATGTTCCAGTTCAACCGCGACTTCGCCGACTCCTTCTGCGGCGTGAGGAGCATCGAGTTCTCCCGGACGCTCAATCCCTCTCTCCAGAGCTTCGACGCGTGGCTGGCCAGCAGCAAGGGGCGCATCCCGCTCGAGTGACCGGGCAGCGACGTCAGTCGGGGAGGTCCAGGGCCGGGTCGAACCGCTCCCACATCTTCGCGAGGAGGAAGACCGCTACAGCCGCCTCGGCCCAGAGGGGGAGCGAGCCGAGCAGGGCTGCGAGCGGAAGGACCCACGAATGGAGCGACGCGCTCCCGAAATAGAGGACGGGGAAGGCGAGCGCGGCTGCCGGGAGGATCGCGAGGGCGAGCGCCACGAGCGAGACGAAGGCCGTCAGAAGGTTGATCCCCATCTGCTCGAGCCCGCGCGAGCGCTGCGGGCCCGGCGGAAACCATGCGGGAAGGGCGAGCGTCGCCGCGTTCTGTCCGAGGACGAGCAGAAGCGACAGGGGAGGCACGACGAGGAGGGCGGTGAGCGCCGCGGGAGCGAGCCGCTCCGGGGAGTCGAGGCCTCCGAGAGGCCCGGCGATCTCCGCCGCGCCGCGAAGAGCCCGTCCGATCGAAAGGGAAACGGCGCCGAGGACGCCCCCGAGAAGGATGAGAACGCAGACCCAGAAAGGCGCTGCGACCTCGGCGACGACGAGCCCCACCGGCCCGACCGGCCATGACCGGAGGACGTCGGCAATGGCGAGGTCCCGGCGGAGGTCGATCCGGAGGCCGGACGGAAGCATGAGGGCGAGGAACGGGGCGACGACCGCTACGACGACGAGGACGATCCCGGTCGCGCGGTCGGTTGCCGGCGAGCGCGAGAGCGCGCCGGCCGTGCCGAGCAGGAGGCCGAGCGCGAGGAACCAGCGGAGATGCGTCCTCAAGGGGGTCCGGCTCCATGCGGTGACGTTCTTCCAGAGGATCGCGACCTCGGGGCGTCCGCCCGGCGCGAGGACGAACGGGGCCGATCTTCGCCTTCCCTCTCCGGGGAGCGCCGGTAGCTCCCCGCGACGGCGAGCCCGCTCGGCCGCGCGGCGCGCCGCTCCTTCGAGCGTCGCGTCTTCGTACCGGACGTTCGTCCGGACGACCCAGGCGTAGTGGAGGGCAAGGAGGAGGAGCGCCGCAGGAAGTGCGGCCGCGAAGGCGGCGGCCGTTGGGGCGAAGAGAGGCGCGACGACGGCCCGGAAGGGGAAAAGGACGGTGAGGAGGACTCGTCCGAGCACTCCGGAGACGACGGCGGACTCCACGGCGATGACGGTCGACTCGCGGCGGGCGACGGCGGCGGCCGCGCGGACTCCGATCTCCGAGAGCGCCGTGACGGCGAAGATGACGACGGCGAGCGCGAGAAGGGTCGAGACGATCGTGATCGTCCGGCGCCGCGCCGTCCCGCGCTCCTTCCACGCCGCCTTCGTGAAGCCGACGCCCAGAAGGTGGAGGTTTACGGTCGAGAAGAGGAGCCAGCCGCCGAGGGCGCTCCGGAGAAGGCCGGCGACCGAGGAAGGGCGCGAGAAGAGGAGCGCCACGAGAACTCCGAAGAGGACGCGGAGCTGCGAGCGAAGGAGGGAGAAGTGGACGACGGCGCTCCGCGGGATCGGGGCGGCGAAGAGGAACTCCGCCTCGCCCTCAGTCAGCGAGAGCGAGGCCTCGCTTCCCCGGAAGAGCCAGACGAGGGCGGCGCCGACGAGGAGGACCGCGGCGGCGCCGAGCTGAACGACTGTCGTCAGCTCGACGGGCCAGGGACCGGCGGCGGCCGCGCCGCGCATCGCGGGGCGGCCGGGGCGGATCAGAACGAGCGCGATGTAGGCGAGGGCGACCGTGAGGCCGACGAGATAGCGGGCCTGCGTGAGACGGCGGAGCCGCCGGCTCACGGTGTTTGCGGTGGAGCGGGCGGCGAAGAAGAGGAGGGCCCCGGCGGGGGACGCGGCGGGGCTCATCCGCTCGTCCCGGTCACACGCAGGAAGACCTCCTCGAGAGAGGCGTCTCCGGCCCCGGCCCGGATCTCGTCGAGCGTCCCCTCGAGGACGGCTCGTCCCTTCGAAAGGATCAGGACCCGGTCGCAGATCTCCTCGACGAGGAGGAGGAGGTGCGACGAGACGATGACGGCCG
>JBBIPB010000095.1:0-10621 GCA_037443065.1 Acidobacteriota bacterium
GGCGTCGGGCCGGGGATCATCGTGAGGGTTTCGTCGATCATGGCGCCTCCTTGGTATACGGGCCTCGAGTGTCCGGGGTCTCGACCCGGCCATCGTTCTCCCCGGGCAGAAGGCCAGGGGATCTGATTGAATACATTAGGGGCATGGGACCCGCCGCGCACCTGATGCAGCCTACCCATACGGGTAGCCGCCCCTCGGGACCGGCGGCGCCCGGGGCCGACACACCGGCGAAGGTCGTTAGATGCTCCCGGCCATGACCAGGGTCTCCAAAGGTCGCCATCGCACGTCGGACGTGCGTCCGGCCGCGGCCTTCATCCGGGAAATTCGTTACGTCTTGTCGCCCTGAGGTCCTTGATCGACTGGCGCGCCGGGCTCAGCGACGTTCGCCGTCGTCTCCGCGGTCTTCATCGCTTCCTTGAAGCCTCGAATCCCCTCTCCGAGGCTCCTGCCGATCTGCGGGAGCTTCTGCGGCCCGAAGACGAGCATGGCGATGCCCGCGATGAGAAGAAGGTGCATCGGCTGAAACAGTCCCTCGATCATGAAGCTCTCCGAGGCTCGCGTCGAGCCGAACGGCAATTATCACACACGCCGGTGCCTCTACGGCAGGAACCCGAGGGGAGTCGTCCCGAACCGGGCGAGGTACGGGAAGACCGTCTTGATCGGGGGAATCCGGGCGATTGAGCTGGTTCACCCCGATCGAAAAGAGCTGGAGGACCTCGCGCGCGTAGTTCTCGTTCGGCGGGATCGGGCTCCCCGCGGCTATTCGACCCAGTTGATGTCGCCGCCCGGCGGGAGGTGCGGGCTGAAGACCGAGAGGTAGCGCAGGTGCTCGGTGAAGGCCCGCGTGTCGTGGACGATCCCGCGCGGGCAGACGTGGACGTCTCCCCTCTTCACCGGGATCCAGACGCCGTTGATCAGCAGCTCGCCGATTCCCCCGGTGACGATGACCATCTCGTCGGCCACGGTGTGGAAGTGCGTGCCGATCCGAGTCCCCTTCACCGCCGTCCGGATCATCAGCTGCGAGCGCGGCGACTCGAAGACGACTTCGCTGTCGATGCCCTTGTCCGGCAGGACCCGCTTCCCGTAGTAATCGTCCAGATTGATCAGCAACGCCACGTCCGGCTTGGAGTCGATGAGACCGACGAGATCCTTCGGGAGTTGCGTCATGACGACCTCCGGTTCCGGGCAATGGGCTTTGGAGTCGGCTTTCGGGCGAATCGTCCGCCAGGCCACCGGACATCGCCTTGATACAGCGGCATCATGCGAGGACCTTCGGGTGACCGGACGGTGAGATGTCGAGGGACCGCTAGCTGCTCTCGAGGCCGTGGTGTTTCATCTTCTCCCAGAGCGTCTTCCGGCTGACGCCGAGAATGTCGGCCGCTTCGCTCCGCCGCCCCTCCGTCCGCGCGAGCGCCGCCCGGATCGCCTCGATCTCCGCCTGCACGACGGCCTCCTGGAGAGTCGTCGTCTGCTGCGCCGGAGCGTGGCGCGGAGCCGGACCGGCCGTCCGGAGGCTGGCCGGGAGGTCCTCGAGCGTGATCTTCGACTTCTTGCAGAAGAGCGCCGCCCGCTCCACCACGTTGCGCAGCTCCCGGACGTTTCCCGCCCAGTGGTAGGCGTCGAAAGCCTCCAGGACGCCGTCGGAGAACCCGTCGATCGGTTTTTGGCGCTCCCGGCCGAATTCCTCCAGGAACGACGTGGCGAGGATCGGAATGTCCTCCCGCCTCTCGCGCAGCGGGGGGAGATGGATCGTCACGGTGTTGATCCGAAAGAAGAGGTCCTCCCGGAACAGGCCCTCGGAGATTTCCTCCTCGAGCGGGCGGAGCGAAGCCGCCACGATGCGGACGTTGATGTCGATGGGCCGCTGGGATCCGAGCCGCTCGATCTGCCTCTCCTGGAGGACGCGGAGGAGCTTCACCTGGAACGAGAGGGGCAGCTCGCCGATCTCGTCGAGAAACAGCGTTCCCCCCGAGGCCGCCTCGAACCGCCCGATCCGCCGCTCCGAGGCTCCCGTGAACGCTCCTTTCTCGTAGCCGAACAGCTCGGACTCGAGGAGCGACTCCGGCAGCGAGGCGCAGCTCACCCGGATGTACGGGCGCGCCCGGCGGACCGAGTTGTAGTGGATCGCGGAGGCGACGAGCTCCTTGCCGGTGCCGCTCTCACCCTGGATGAGAACGCTCGCGTCCGACTCGGCCACGACCTTGATGAGCTCGAACACCTCGAGCATCCGTTTGCTCTTCCCGATGATGTTGCCGAACGAGAAGCGGCGCTCGAGCTGCTCCTGCAGCCTGGTGTTCTGCTCCTTGAGGAGCCGGAACGAGCAGAGGTTGTCGAGTCTCAGGACGAGCTGCACCATCGAGAACGGCTTCGCGATGAAGTCGGCGGCTCCGATCCGCATCGCCTCGACGGCCGTCTCGATCGTGCCGTGGGCCGTGATGACGACGACGGTCGTGTCGGCCTGCAGCGCCTTGACGCGACGGAGCAGCTCGAGGCCGTCCATGCGCGGCATGAGAAGGTCGGTCAGGACGACCTCGTGCCGGTGCCGTTCGAACTGCGCGAGGGCCTTGGCGCCGTCCTCCACGACGTCCACCTCCCACCCTTCCTTTCGAAGGGCGTCGGAGATCGTGACCCGGAGGATCGGCTCGTCCTCGGCCACGAGGAGGCGGTGCCCGCAAGGTTTCATGACGGCGTCACCTCATTCTCCCCGGTCCGGCTCAGCGGGAGGACGACCCGGAACGTGGACCCCTCTCCGACCTGACTCTCCACGGAAATCGTCCCCCCGTGGGCCGCGACGATGTTGTAGCTCACGGAGAGGCCCAGCCCCGTCCCCTTTCCCACCTCGCGGGTCGAGAAGAAGGGATCGAAGATCCGGTCGCGGATCTCCTCGAGAATGCCGGTCCCGGTGTCGACGACCTCCCCGACGGCGTTCTGGCCCGCGATGCGCGTTCGCAGCGTCAACCGGCCTCCTTTCGGCATCGCCTCGATGGCGTTCAGGATCAGGTTCAGGAAGAGCTGTTCCATCTGGAAGTGATCCACGAGGACGATCGGCTCGGTCGGCGAAAGATCAAATTCGACGTCCACGTTGCTCTTCCGGAGCTGATATTGAACCAGCTCGGCCACGTGGCGCAGATTGTGGTTGAGGGAGGTCGGCTGCGGACGGAGGGTCCCCGGCCGGGAGAAGTCGAGGAGATTGAGCACCGTGTGCTCGATCCGCTTGATCCCGTCCTGAACGAGATCGAGGTAGCGCTCGCGCGTCTCGGCGTCCTCCGGGTTCGCGCGGATCGTCTCGAGACAGGTGAGGATGCCGGCCAGCGGGTTGTTCACCTCGTGGGCGACTCCGGCGGCGAGGGTCCCGACGGCGACCATTTTCTCCGTGTGCGCGAGCTGGACCCGCCGGACCTCCTCGCGTCGCCGCGCCCGCGCGAGCTCCTCCATCGTCCGGTTGAAAGCGGCCGCCAGCTCTCCCACTTCGTCCCAGCGCCTGACGTTGGCCCGGGCCTCGAGATCTCCGTGCTCGGCCCTCGCCATGGTGTTGTGGAGGTTGAGAATGGGCCGGATCAGCGTCTCGACGTAAACCGCGGTGAGGACGGAGTTCCCGAGCATGAGGAGGAGCGCGACGAGGATGGCGCGCTTGGCAATCGCGCGCGCCTCCTGCTCGACCGGCGCCAGAGCGAACCCCATCGCGAGCGAGCCCCAGAAACGGGTCGAGATCCCGAGCGGGGTCCGGACCTCGAGGATCGGCTCGCCTCGCGGGAGAGTCTTCTGCGCGACCAGGGACGGCTTTCCGAGCGCCGTCCGGTCGAGGGCGCCGGGGAACCGGCGCCCGAGGAGGTCCCAGCGGTTGGAATGGATGACGACGCCGTCGGCATCGGTGACGACGACGTACCGGACGAACTCGCGATTCCGCTCGAGGATCCCGCCGATGGAATTCTCGATGAGTCCCGCCTCCGGGGCAAGGTTCAGCTCCTCGTACATGAGGGCGTCCGTGACCGGCACGGCGAAGGTCTCCGTGAGGGAGATTCCGCGGCTGACGACCTCCTGATAGCGGGTCTGGCGCTCGTGCAGGACAGCCAGCACCGTGACGAGCCCCATCGTGACCACGATCAGGGTGTTGGAATAGAGGAAGAACTTGGTCCGAAGGCCGAGCCTCATGGCCGCCGCTCCGTGCCGCGGCACTCGAGGGACGTCTCGGGCAGCGTCAGCGCCGACGGGCCGAAGAGCCGCACCGCGAGCCGGCGGACGGGATCGTAGGCCGCGTCGGAGATCCGCAGAAACCCGCCGGCCAGCTCGTCGTCCCAGCCGTGGATCGCCGCCGCCGCTCCGGTGTCCTGGCCGGGGAGGGTGACGAGGGCGCGAAGGAGCTCGTCCCGGAGCTCGGGCGGGCCTCCGGGCGCGAGCGCGAGGAGAAAGCCCGGAATCTCCTCCGAGCGCGCCAGGACCCGGAGACCCCGCCGGGCGTACTGGTCTCCGACGAACTCCCGCACGCCGCAGGCATCCACTTCCCCGAGCAGAACGGCGCGGACCGCCTCCTCCTGATGCGCGTAGTGGCGGCAGGCGAGATCGATGCCCGGGCGAAGCCCCGCGTCCCCGAGCATCGCGCGCACGACGAGGTGGGACGCCGCCGCCAGGGGCGGACCGAAGCCGAATTGCTTTCCCGCGAGGTCCGCGAGGCTCTTCGCGGGACTGTCGGCCCGGACCATGACGAGGCCCCGGGTGGCCGGCCGTCCCCCGGTCGCGAGCGCCACGACCGGGACCGCCCGGCAAACCGCGCGGGCCCGCACGTACGCGAAGGCGCCGAGAAACGCCCCCGTCACTTTCCCCGAGCAAAGGTCCTCGACGAGGCGTTCGTCCGACGGGACGACGACGAGGTCCCACGGCCTCCCGGTGGTGCGGGTCAGGTAGTCGACCATCGGCTGGTCCTTGAGAAACATCAGCCGCGGGTTGTAAACGCTCACGACGCCCAGATGCATCGCGGGCAGCGGAGCCTGCGAAGCCGCGGCCACGAGACCGGCCATCGTGAGGACCAGTCCGCTAGCGGCCAGCTTTGCCGTCACGCCGCTCCCTCAGCGCTGCGATCAGCTTTTCGTGGCGCCCTTCCGCGCTCACCTCGACCACGCCGTGCCAGCCGATCGCCCGGGCGCGCCGCGCGGCGTCCGGTCCGAGGCAATAAGCCGCCATCTCGTCCGGACCTTCTCCCCGCTCGGTGGCGAGCGCGTCCGCCTCCGCCCCGGATCGGAGAAGACAGCCCGTGAGCGGGAGCGCGAAGGCCGCCGTCCGGGCAGCGCTCGTCAGCGGAACGGGCACCTCGACGACCTCCGCACCGGCCACCTCCAGCGCGTCGCGAAGGCTCCCGGCCGGCGACGCGACGAGCAGCCGGTGGCCGAACAGAGGGCGGCTCGTGAACCAGTCCAGGTGCCCGGCGTGGCGCACGGCGGGGCCGATGACGAACAGGGCCGGCGGGAGGATTCCGGCCGCCTCGGCCGCCGCGGGCAGATCGCGCAGCGGCGCCCGGACGACGCGCTGGGCGGAGGTCGTGCCTCTCTCGATGATCGCGGCCGGCACCTCGGGATCCATCCCGGCCGCGAGGAGGCTCGCGCTCACGTTCTTCAGAGCCGAGACTCCCATGAAGCCGACGAGCGTGGCGTTCGGGTCGCCGGCGAGGAGGTCCCACCTCACCTGAGGCCCGTTCGTCTTGATGCTCTCGTGCGCGGTCACGAGCGTGACCCGGACGGCCTCGTCGCGATACGTCACCGGGATCCCGGCGTAGATCGGAACGGCCGACCCGGACGTCACGCCGGGCACGACCTCGAACGGGACGCCGGCGCCGCGCAGCGCCTCCGCCTCCTCGCCGCCCCTTCCGAAGATGCACGGATCGCCCCCTTTGAGGCGCACGACGCGCTTGCCCTCCCGCGCGAGCCGGATGAGCAGCGCTTCGATTTCCGCCTGGGGCACGGGATGGTTCCCCGCCTCCTTTCCCACCTTGAAGAGCTCCACGCGGGAGGACAGGTCGGTGGGCAAAGCGGGCTCGGCGAGACGGTCGTAGACGACCGCATCGGCCGCGAGGAGCCGCTGCCGGGCGCGCACCGTCATGAGACCGGGGTCCCCCGGACCGGCGCCCACGAGGGAGACGAGCCCGGCCTCCTGTCCCGCCGCGGCCGGAACGGGCGAGGGGTTCTCCGCCTCGACGAGAAAGGCCGACAGCTCCTCGTCGGAGAGAACGCGCACGGCGAGGGTCTCCGGATCGATCGTGGCGGAAAAGAAGCGGTCGAACAGTCTTTCCTGCTCCGCACTTCCGATCTTGAGCGCCCGAACGCGCACCCGGAAATGGGCCGCCGCCACCATCCAGTCCGTCCACTTCGCCGGAAACGTCCGCTCGAGGACCTGCCGCAGCCGCCGGACGGCAAACGGCGCCGTGCCCTCGGACGCCACGGCGATCTGAAGGGAGCCGCGGGTCACGCGCGCCGGCATGTGAAACGTGCAGAGCTCGGGATCGTCGGCCACGTTGACGAAGACGCCCGCCGCCTCGGCGTCGGCAGCCACGCGGCGGTTCGTGCTCCCATCGTCCGTCGCGGCGAAGACGAGGCGGTAGCCGCCGGCCTCCCCGTCGCGGTAGGCCCGGCGCTCGAGGCTCAGGTCCGCATCGGCCGCGAGGGTCTCCAGCGCCGGGACCAGGGAGGGCGCGACGACCGTGACGCGGGAGCCCGCCTGAAGCAGCGCTTCAACCTTGCGAAGGGCGACCTCTCCCCCGCCCACGACCAGACACTTTCTCTCGCGAAGACTCAGTATTGCAGGCAGCATCAATCACTGATTCGGGGCGCGTTTCCGCGCACGTCTCATGTTACTGGAACGAGACGTCCCGGCTTCATGATCAGGATTGCTCAGGGCCGAAGACGCGCCTGCAGCCGGAGTCCCCCGGCCAGATAGCACGCCGAGCCCCCGGTGGAGCGGATCAGGCGCACCGCCTCGGCGGAACGGGCCCCGCGTTCGCAGACGACGAGCCACGGTGCCCCCTCCGGCAGGGGAAGGGCTGCGCGCAGATCTTCGAGCGGCGTCTCCCGGGCGGCGACGGAAAGCGGGCGCTCCATGCGCTCTGCCGCGTGCCGGACGTCGAGCACGCGGGGGGCCGACAGGCCCTCTCCGGGGTCTCGCCCTTCGATTCCCTCCTCCTGGTTTCCGGCCGCGAAGGCCGCCTGCGCCAGGGGGTCGATGGCCGGAGAGAACGGCGGCGCGTACGCCTGCTCCACGTCGGCGAACTCGTCCAGATCCGCTCCCCGGGCGATGAGCTGCGTCGCGACGTCCACGCGTTTGGCCACCTCGCCCTCGCCGACGGCCTGGACCCCGAGGACCCGCCGCGACTCCGCGTCGTACACGAGGTGGACGACGACCTCTTTCGACTCGGGCCAGTAGTGCGCGCGGTCGTGGGCGCTCACCCAGGCAGACCGTGCGCGCACCCCCTGTCGCGCCGCCGCGGTGCGCGTGAGGCCGGTGCACGCCACGTTGAGGTCGAAGACCTTGACCGCGGCCGCGCCGACCGCCCCCGGGAAGCGGTCCTCCCGGCCGGCGAGAACGTTGGCGAGCGTCCGTCCCTCGCGGTTGGCGAGAGAGCCGAGGGGAAGGTAAGCCGGCTCGCCGCCGGGGAGCCGCCGGACCGCGACACAGTCGCCGGCCGCCCAGACGTGGGGGACGCTCGTGGCGAGGCGGTCGTCCACCGCGATGGCGCCGCTCACTCCGAGGGCGACGCCCGCCGACCGGGCGAGCTCGACCTCCGGCTCCACGCCGACGGCGACAAGGACGACGTCCGCCGTGAAGCGCTCGCCTCCCGCCGTCACGTGGGCGTGACCGTCATCGGCCTCGAGGACCTCGACCGCGGCGTCCGTCCTGAGGTCCACTCCGTTTCGCCTGAGGGTCGCCGCGACCACCGCGCCGATTTCCGGATCGAGGAAGCCCGAGAGCGGGGAGCCCGCCGCCTCGACCAGCGTGACCTCGATCCCCCAGAGAGCGCGGAAGGCCTCGGCCAGCTCGCACCCGACGAGGCCCGCGCCCACGATCACGGCCCGGGAGATCTCCCCCCGCGTGAGCCTTGCGTGAATCGGCGCGAGATCCTCGGGAGCGTGGAACGCGCGCACGCGGGGGTGGAGAAGCTGGTTCGGGAGACAGCGCGCACGGGCGCCGGTCGCCAGGACGAGCTCGTCCCACTCGAGGACCTCCCGCGCCCGCCCGGGTCCTTCGCAGACCAGCACGCGGGCTCCGACGTCGACGGACAGCGCCCGGCGTCCGGGAAGTATCTCGACCCCTTTGACGGCGGCGAAATACGCCGCGTCGCGGACAGCGCCGTCGCTCGTCGTCCGAAGCGACTCGGCCGCGCCCACGTCGCCCGAGAGGACGTACGGCAGGCCGCACGCGGCGACCGAGAAGAGTTCCCGCGCCTCCACGACCGTGATCCGCCACGCCGGCCGCAGGCGGGCGAGGCGCGAGGCACAGCGCAGCCCCGCCGCCGAGGCGCCCACGATCACGATCCGCCGGCGAGAGTCCGCGTTCACCTGACCGCGGTGCCCACCCGGGACTTCACGCCGCGACCTGTCCTCGGAGGGACAGCGCGATCTTGTAGAAAAGCGTGATCAGGAGGAAGCCCGTCGCGTAGATCCCGAGCGAGATCAGGAGCTCCGGGCCGGTGGGCGTGTAGGTCGTCACCTTCCCGAGCGGCGAGGGGACGAATCCGGTCACGACCATTCCCAGGCCTTTCTCGATCCAGATCGAGAGGAAGACCGCGACGCACGCGACCGCGAGCGTCTTTTCGCGCCGGCGCGTCCGCGGGTTGATCAGGAGGATCAGGGCCGTCGCCGCGAGCGCTTCGGCCGCCCACATCCAGGGGACGAGCGTCGTCTTGCCGGCGAGCCCCAGGAAGAGGAACTCGAAGTGCTCGATCTCCGCCGGGATGCCGCTGTAGAGGGCCGTGAAGAGCTCCATGAGGACGAAGAAGACGTTGATCGACATCGCGTACGTCGCGATGAGCGCCAGCTTCTGGATCGGCTCGTCACCGGGATCGAACCTCGTGATCCGGCGCAGGATGAGGCACATGAGGATGAGAAGGGCGGGACCGGAGGAGAACGCCGAGGCGAGGAAACGGGGCGCCAAGATCGCGGTCATCCAGAAGGGCCGCGCGGCCAGTCCGGAGTAGAGAAAGGCCGTCACCGTGTGGATCGAGATCGCCCACGGAATCGAGAGAATGATGACCGGCCTGATCCAGCCCGGGGGCTTCACGCCGTTGCGCTCGGCGCTCAGCGTCACGTGCGAGATCAGCACGTTGAGAACGAGATAGCCCGAGAGCGAGACCATGTCCCAGAACATGAGGGAGTGGGGCGTCGGGTAGAGGAGCACGTTGATCACGCGCGTGGGCTGCCCCATGTCGACGAAGATGAAGAGCATGCACATCGTCACCGCGGCGATCGCGAGGAACTCGCCGAGGATCGTGATCTTGCCGAACGCCTTCCAGTCGTGGAGGTAGTACGGGAGGACGACCATGACCGCCGAGGCGGCCACGCCGACGAGGAAGGTGAACTGCGCGATGTACAGGCCCCACGTGACGTCGCGGGACAGGCCCGTGATGCCGAGGCCGACGGCGAACTGGCGCAGGTAAAAGAGGAATCCGAGGGCGATCAGTCCCAGGAGGAACGCCATCCAGCGCCAGTAGCCCTTGCCTCCGGTCAGTGCTTTCTCGAGCATGCGCGCCTCACACCAGGTAATAGACTTCGGGCTGGGTCCCGAGTTCAGGCCGGCGTCGGATCGCGAACCGCCCCCGGAGCAGCCGCCGGACCTCGGAGTCGGCATCGTTCAGGTCGCCGAACGTCAGCGCGTGGTCCTTGCAGGCCGCGACGCACGCCGGCGGCTGTCCCTTGTCGACGAGCTCGTCACAGAACGTGCACTTCTCCACGACGCCTTTGGTACGCGTCGGAAAGTCCCGGTTCAGATCCTTGATGAACGGGCGCGGGTCCTCCCAGTTGAAGCTGCGCGACCCGTACGGACAGGCCGCCATGCAGTAGCGGCAGCCGATGCAGCGGTGCCAGTCCATCATCACGATCCCGTCCGCGCGCTTCCAGGTCGCCTCGGTGGGACAGACGCGCGCGCACGGCGGGTTGTCGCAGTGGTTGCAGAAGACGAGAGCCGGCCGCGCGGTGAGCGCTTCCGCGACGTGTGGCGCTTCCTGGTCCGGGAAGACGTTCGGGAACGGATCCTCCCAGATCCACTTCACCTCGTGCCTCGGGTCGGCGATGGACGGCACGTTGTGGGCCCGGTGGCAGGCCTCGATGCACGCCGTGCAGTCGTCTTTCTCGACGCACTTCGTGAGGTCCACGACCATCGCCCGGCGGACTCCCCTCGGGGCCTCCCCGGCCGAGGCCTCGACGGCATCCTCGAAGCGGAAGAGCGTGGCGCCGCCGGCGGCGACGAGTGCGGCGAGGCCGGCCCTCTTGAGAAAATTCCTGCGGTCCTCTCCCATCACGCCTTCTCCTTCGGCTCGATGTGGCACTCCCAGCAGACGGGCTTGACGGCCAGGTCCGTGTGGCAGGCGTCGCAGAACTCGGCCTTGTTGGGATGGCAGCGCATGCAGGTGCCCGAGAGGCTC
>JBBIPB010000096.1:0-10620 GCA_037443065.1 Acidobacteriota bacterium
TAGTGGGCAAAGGCCTTGTTGGCCTCCGCCATCTTGTGGGTGTCCTCCTTCTTCTTGATCGCGTTTCCGCGGTTGTTCGCGGCGTCGAGCAGCTCGCCCGCGAGCTTGTCGCGCATCGTCTTCTCGCCGCGCGCCTGGGAGTAGGAGATGAGCCACCGGATCGCGAGCGAAGTGCGCCGGTTCGGCTTCACCTCGACCGGGACCTGGTAGGTCGAGCCGCCGACACGGCGCGACTTGACTTCGAGAACCGGCTTGACGTTCTCGACGGCCTTCTTGAACGTCTTGAGAGGGTCGTCCTGCGTTTTCGACTCGATCTGCTTCATGGCGCCGTAGAAGATGCCCTCGGAGAGTGACTTCTTCCCGCGCTCCATGACGCAGTTGATGAACTTCGTGACCAGCTGGGACTGGTAGATCGGGTCCGGCAGGACCTCGCGCTTGGGGACCTCACGGCGGCGGGGCATCGCGGACTCAGGCCTTCGGCCGCTTCGCTCCGTACTTGGAGCGGCTCTGTTTGCGGTTTGCGACGCCGACGGCGTCGAGCGTCCCGCGGATGATGTGATAGCGGACGCCGGGGAGGTCCTTCACGCGGCCCCCGCGGATCATGACGATGGAGTGCTCCTGGAGGTTGTGCCCGATCCCCGGGATGTACGTCGTCACCTCGATGCCGTTCGTGAGCCGCACTCGGGCGATCTTCCGGAGGGCCGAGTTCGGCTTCTTCGGGGTCGTGGTCTTCACCTGAGTGCAGACGCCCCGGCGCTGCGGACACGACTGCAGGGCGGGCGACTTCGTCTTGTAACGGACGGGTTCGCGCCCTTTCCTGACGAGCTGGCTGATGGTCGGCATCGGTCTCGAAGGCTCCTTACGGGATCTCCGGGTTCACAGCGGCCCCGGGGCGACTCTTTTCGTCCGGAGCGGCGGAAGCCGGCCCGACCAGGAAGTCCGCCGACACGACACGCGCCGGCACCCGGAGAAACCCGCGAAGGATATGAGCCATCCCTTCCGCTGTCAAGGGGAACGGGACGTTCGGACGAGATTCGGGCCGGGAGGATGATGCGCCGCATGTCCGAACACGAGCTTCTCTCCCGTGCCGCCGCCCTCGCCCTCGGATACCGCCAGTCGCTCCGCAACCGGCCCGTCCGGGCCTCCGCCACGCTCGCCTCTCTTCGCGCCGCGCTCGGCGGGCCTCTTCCCGAGGCCCCGAGAGCGAGGTCCTCGAGCAGCTCTCCGCGGCGGCCGAGAGTGGTCTCGTGGCCAGCTCGGGGCCGAGGTACTTCGGTTTCGTCATCGGAGGCACGCTTCCCGTCGCCCTCGCAAGTGACTGGCTCGTCTCGGCCTGGGACCAGAACCCGGGTCTCTACGCGACCTCGCCCGCCGTCGCCGTCATCGAGGAGACGGTCGCTGCGTGGCTGCTCGATCTCTTCGGTCTTCCGCCCGGATCAGGGGTCGGCTTCGTGACGGACGGCCAGATGGCGAACTTCACCTGTCTGGCTGCCGCACGCCATGAGGTTCTCCGCCGGACGGGCTGGGACGTCGAGGAGGAGGGGCTCACGGGCGCCCCCCGTGTCCGCCTGATCGTCTCGGAGGAGGCGCACTTCACGATCCTCTCCTCCTTCCGACTTCTCGGCTTCGGGGCGGGAACGGTCCGGCGAGTCCCGGCGGACGAACAGGGACGGATGCGGGCGGAGGCCGTCGCCGCGCCCTCGCTCCGGAAGCTGACCGAGGGGATCTCGCGGGCGGACACGTGGACCGTCGACGCGCACAAGTGGCTCAACGTCCCGTACGACTGCGGGGTCGCGATCGTGCGGCACGCGGCGGCGCACCGCGCCGCGATGACGATCGGGGCCGCCTACCTCATGACGCGAGGAGCTGCCCTCGCGAGACGGATGGCGGAGAGGCTTCGGGCCGTACCCGGCGTCGCCGTCCTCAACGACGTCGTCCTCAACCAGGTCCTCGTCCGGTTCGGAGACTCGGACGAGCGGACGCGCAGCGTCGTCTCAGGCGTCCAGAAGGAAGGGACTTGCTGGCTCTCGGGGACGACGTGGCGCGGCAAGGCCGCGATGCGGATCTCCGTTGTCGGCGCCTCGACGACCGGGGAGGACGCGGACCGCTCGGTCGACGCGATCCTTCGCGTCGCGCGCGCCACCGGCTGAACGAGAGATCAGGACGAGGCGCGCCGCTTCAGGTCCAGTGAATCGTCTCCGTGTGAGCCGTCACGGTCTCCCCGGGGGCCGGGGCCGTGGCCCGGCTCGCCGCGGCATCCAGCTCGGGATAGAGCTCGAGTACCTTCGCGACGACCCCGGCCGCGTCGACCTTGTAGAGGGCGCGCTGGAGGTTCTGCGGGCTGTGTTCGACGAAGGTGTCCGGAACGCCGTGGGACTTCACCCCCTGCGCCGGAAGGCCCGACGCATGGACGGCTTCGAGGACGGCGCTCCCGAACCCGGCCTGGAGGAGATGCTCTTCCAGCGTCAGGAGGCGCGGCGAAGCCGCGAGGAGCGTCCCGAGAAGTCCCGTGTCGAGCGGTTTCGCGAAGCGGGCATGGGCGACCCCGCACGCGATCCCGAGCGCCCGGAGAGCCTCGGCCGCCTTCTGGGCGACCGGGACCATCGCCCCGTAGGCGAGGAGGTTCAGCGCCGATCCCGTCGAGAGGATCTCGCCCGTGCCGATCGGGATCTCCTTCAGCGTCCCGTCGAGAGGGACGCCCAGCCCCATCCCGCGCGGGTAGCGGATCGCGAAGGGGCGGTTCGAACGGACCGCCGTATAGAGGAGATGCTGGAGCTCGTTCTCGTCCTTCGGCGCCGCGACGACCATGTTCGGGATGCCGCGCATGAACGCGATGTCGTAGATCCCCTGGTGCGTCTTCCCGTCGTCTCCCACGAACCCCGCCCGGTCGACGCAGACGGTCACCGGGAGGTTCTGCAGGCAGACGTCGTGGATGAGCTGGTCGTAGGAGCGCTGGAGAAACGTCGAGTAGATGGAGACGACGGGCCTGAGGCCCGCTTTCGCCATCCCGCCCGCCATGATGATCGCGTGCTCTTCGGCGATTCCGACGTCGAAGACGCGATCCGGATAGGCCTTCCTCACCTCGACGAGGGCCGTCCCCTCCAGCATCGCGGCGCTGATCCCGACGACCCGCGGATCCTTCTCCATCAGGGCCATCAGCGTCTTTGCGAAAACCTGCGAGTACGTGTAGACGGTCCCTGACCCGGCCGACGGTGAGGGCGTCCCGGGCTGATGGAAGCGGGTCGGATTGTCTTCGGCGTTCGTGAAGCCGCGCCCCTTGTGCGTGAGTGCGTGGATGACGACCGGCGTGCCGTCCGCCGAGATCTCGCGGGCGCGCTCGAACGCCTCCTCGAGTTCCGTGTAGTCGTGCGCGTCGATCGGGCCGACGTAGTGGAAGCCCAGCTCGTCCCAGATGAGATTCGGGAAGAAGAGCCCCTCCACGGAGGCCTTGACCTTCTTCGCGAGCCCCCACGCTTCCTCGCCCTTCGGAAGGCGCTGGAAGAACTTGTGCCCGGCCCCGACGAGTTTCTGGTACCTCGGGTGGAGCTCGAAGCGGTTGCGCCAGCGTGAGATCCACCCGACGTTCTCCGAGATCGACCAGCCGTTGTCGTTCAGGACGACGATGAGGCGCTTCGGGCGGACGTGCACGATGTTGTTGAGCGCCTCGTAGCTCGTCCCGCAGCTGAGGGCGCCGTCTCCGACGACGACGACCGTGTAGGGCCGGGACGGGTCGTTCTGGCTCGCGATCGACATCCCGAGGCCGTACGAGAGGCCGGTCCCCGCGTGGCCGGCGGCGAGCGTGTCGTGTTCGCTTTCGGCCGGCTCCGCGAAGCCCGAGAGTCCGCCCGGCGTCCGGATGGACGGAAACCGGTCCCGCCGCCCCGTGACGAGCTTGTGCGTGTAGCACTGGTTCGCCGTGTCCCAGACGAGCTTGTCCTTCGGGCTCTCGAAGGCGCGGTGGAGGGCGAGCGTCAGCTCGACGACGCCGAGATTCGAGGCGAGGTGTCCCCCCGTCTTCGTGATCGTCTCGATGATGAGAGCCCGGCAGTCCTGCGCGACCTCGGCCAGTTCCGCGTGACTCAGCGGCTTCAGGTCCTTCGGGCCCTCGATGCGGCTCAGAATCGTCATGAGACTCTCTCTCGCCCCCCCCGGAGCGCGAGAACTCCGATGATAACCTAGCCGGGTCGCCCGATTCCTCCCCCGGAAACGGGCGGCTCGCCCCGGTCCAGCGCCCGCGTCACGCGCTGCCTGATCCGGAAGACCGCGACGCGGGAGATCTTCGCTCCGGGGCCGTGTGCTTCCACCCGGTCGAGCGTCGCCACCGCGAGGGCGGCCGGAAGAGAGCAGAACTCGACGATTCCCCGGGGTGCGCCCGCCGTCTGAAGAAGGCGCGTGTACGCCGCCGCCACCTCGAGGTCCCGCCGCGCGAGGGCAAACACTTCGGAGACGGGCACGCTCGCCGGCAGGTAGCGACGTCCCTCTCGGGCGTCGTCCGCCGAGTCCTTGAGGATGTTCACGAGCTGCAGCGCCTCGCCGAACGTCGCAGCACGCGACCGGAGGTCCCCGGCCGCCACGGTGAGAGCCGGGCGCTCGAGGAGGAAGAGCTCCGTCAGCATCTCGCCCACGATGCCCGCCACGAAGTAACAGTAGCGCCGGAGATCCTCGAGCGTCGAGAGAGTGAGCCGCCCGTCGCGCGTCTTCGAGACGAACGCCGCCATCCCCCCCGCCGACCGGACCACGTGCGCGCGGATCGGCTCCACGGCCTCCGGATCGAGCGCGAAGAAGGCCTCGAGGACGAAGGGGATCTCGGCGATCAGCTCCCGGTATCCCTCGTGCTCGGAGGGTCGGGCCGCGCTCCAGTCCGCCGCGCGCCGGGCCGCCTCCCCGGGGCGCCGCTCGCCGAGCAGCTCCGAGAACGCCGCGAGCGCCGCCCGCCGCGCGCCGGGCTCCCAATGCGCGGCGTCCTCGAATGTGTCGGCGATCCGGAAGAGGAGATAGGCGACCGCCACCTCCCGCCGAGTCGGCTCCGGAAGGACGGGGATCGAGAGGGCAAACGTCCGGCTCGTCTTCTGGAGGAGATCTTCGAGGCTCGGCACTCTCAGATCATCTCCGGAAGGAGACGTTCGAGGAAGAGGCCGAGCGCCGCTGCTCCCCCCCGGACTCGCTTGCGGGTTCGAAGGAGAGCGGGCAGGGCGGCGGGATGGCGGATCAGCCGGCGCGCCACGGCGGCGCGATCGATCGAGCCGTCCGGAGAGAGGCACGAGGAGAGAAACCCCGGAAGATCCTCTTCGAAGGTGTCCGATACGACGCGCAGGATCAGAAAGGGCACGCCCCGGCTCGCCGCGGCCCGCGCCCAGGCGGCCGACTCCATGTCCGCGACAGCCGGCGAGGAGTCGCAAGGAGCGAAATGCGCCGCGAGCGCTCCTTTCTCCTTCGAAGAACAACAGGGCCTGGCGACTGTCACGATCGTCGCCGGCTTTGCGCCAAGTGCAACCGCGCTCGAGATCGAGCCGGCGTCAGGCGAGGGAGCTTCGCCCCCCTCGTCGACGAGGCGCGTGGCGACGACGATCTCTCCCGCGCGAACGGACGGCACGAGCGCTCCGGCGGCGCCGGCGCCGACGAGGAAAGAGACCGGGAATTCTCTTAGAAGGAAGGAAACCGAGGCGGAGGCGCGCGCCGCGCCATCACCGGTCATGGCGAGCAGGACGGGCGCGCCGGAAATTCTTCCTCTAAGAAGAATCCCCGGGCCGCCGTCGCCCGCGCGCAGGCGTTCCGACAGCGAGACTTGCGCCGCGATCGCGTCGAACTCCTCGGGAATTGCGGTGACGACCGCGAGGACGCCCCGCTCCCGCCGCCGCGGAAGAGCCGGCGCCTTCTGGCCGCAACCCGGCTCAGGCGCGAACGTAGCCGTTCTCCCGGAACCAGGCGACGGCCCGTACGAGCGCCTCTTCCACGGGGCTCTGCGGAAGGCCCAGCTCGCGGACCGCCTTAGAGGAATCGAAGAACATCCGGTGCCGCGACATCCGGACGCTCTCGAGGCTGACGCGGGGGGCCTTTCCCGTGAGGCTCGCGACGAGCGTGTCGACGGCCGCGACGGCGAGCGGGATGGCGTGAGGAAGCCGGAGGCGGGGCGCCGGGAGGCCCGTCACGCGCGCGAGCATCTCGAGAATCTCCTTCAGCGTCAGGTTCTCGTTCCCGAGGATGTACTTCTCGCCGGGGCGCCCATTCTCGGCCGCGAGGAGGTGGCCGGCGGCCACATCCCGCACGTCGACGAGGTTGAGTCCCGTGTCGACGTACGCAGGCATGCGCCGGTTCAGGAAGTCGACGACGAGCTGCCCCGTCGGCGTCGGCTTGACGTCCCGTTCCCCGACCGGCGTCGAGGGATTGACGATGACGACGGACAGCCCGCGGGCCGCCCAGGCCTCCGCCACCCGCTCCGCGTCGAACTTGCTCTTCTTGTAATGGCCGACGACCGCATCGCGTTCCACGTGGGTCCGCTCGTCGGCCGGCGACCCGTCGGCGTTGAGCCCGAGCGCCCCCACGGAGCTGGTGTAGACGACGCGCGAAACCCCGGCCTTCGCGGCGGCGGCGAGGATGTTCTCCGTCCCGCCGGCGTTCGCGCGGTAAAGCTCCTCCGGATCCCTCGACCAGAGGCGGTAGTCGGCTGCGACGTGGTAGAGAACGCCGACATCACGAAGAGCTTTGTCGAGTGACGACCGGTCCCGGAGATCTCCTTCGAAGAAATCCACGGAGAGACCCTCGAGATTCGTTCGATTGCTCCCGGTCCGGACGAGGCAGCGGACCGGGCGATCGTCCGCAAGCAAGGCGCGCACGACGTGCGTGCCGACGAACCCGGTTCCGCCGGTGACGAGATTCAGGCCGCCAGGTTCAGGTTCCAAGCGATCATCCGGACGAGATCGCCGGGGTGCTTCGGAAGCTCCCGGACGACCGAGGCCTCGAAGCCCGAGTGCATGAGGCAGTTCGCGCAGAGCGGGTCCTGCCGGGACTCCCAGTACTCCCAGTCGGTCCCGTTCCAGAACTCCTCGAAGGTGGGGGACCAGGTCTTCCCGATCAGGTAACAGGGACCCTTCCATCCCTTCGGCGTGACGGTGACCGTGCTCCACGGCGAGCACTTGTACTCGCGCAGCCCCGCCGCGAACTCGAGGAACATCGGCGTCGACGTCAGCCTGTACGACTTCGAGATCTCGAGGATCCGCCGGAACTTCCGGTGGATCTCCGATTTCGTCAGGAAGATCTCGTGCCCGACCGACTCGTAGTGGTAGCCCGGCGAGACGAGCATGCCATCGACGCCGAGGTCGGTCAGGAAGCGGCAGAGCTCCTCCACTTCCTCCACGCTCGTCTCCTTGAAGACGGTCGTGTTCGCCATGACGTGATGGCCGAGGCGGACCCCCTCCCGGATCATCGCGACGGCCTTGTCGAAGGTCCCCTCCTTGGCGCAGACGAAGTCGTGCGTCTCCTTCATCCCGTCGAGGTGGACGTTGATCATGAGCCGCTTGTGGGGCGGGATGACACCGTAGACCTTCTCGTCGAGAAGGAGGCCGTTCGTGCAGAGGTAGATGTGGCGCTTCCGATCGATGATTCCGGCGACGAGCTCGGGAAGCTCCGGGTAGAGCGTCGGCTCGCCGCCGCAGATCGAGACGACCGGGGCCTGCGAGACGTCGACGGCCTCGAGGCTCTTCTCGAGCGGCAGCCGGTCCTTCACCTTTCCGGTGTGGCGCTCGATCGCGCAGCCGAGGCAGGCGAGGTTGCAGGCGTAGAGCGGCTCGAGCATCAGGACGAACGGATACCGCTTGTTCCCGCGGATCGCGTTCCGGACCTGGTGCGAGACCGTTTCGGTCATGATGTGGACGGGAAAGCGCATCACGTCACTCCGGATGTTCGACCCGCGCCGCCGACCCGACACGGACGTCCTGTGCGGGAGACTCGCCGCGGGACTTCCGGTAGACGGAGAGCGCCCAGAGCGGGAAGTACGTCGCGTAGAGGTGGTACCGAAGATAGAAGACCTTCGGGAAGCCGGTGCCGGTCCAGTGGTCGTCCTTCCACGAGCCGTCGTACCGCTGCTCGCGAAGGAGGTAGGCGACGGCACGCTCGACCGTCGCGGAGCGGCCTTCGCCGAGTGCCTCGAGGGCCATGATCGCCCAGGCGGTCTGGGCGGCCGTCGAGGGCCCGCGCCCCTTCGTCGCGCGGTCGTCGTACGAGTGAGGAAGCTCTCCCCAGCCGCCGTCCGGGTTCTGCCGCGCGCGGAGCCACGCCGCCGCGCGCTGGTACCGCGGCTGCCGCAGGTCCTCTCCGGCGAGGAAGAGCCCCCTCAGGACGAGCCACGTCCCGTAAATGTAGTTGACCCCCCAGCGGCCGTACCAGGTCCCGTCGGCCTCCTGTCGCGCGAGGAGGAACTGGACGGCCGACGTCACCGAAGGGTGCCCGTCCGGGAGGCCAAGCTCGTGAAACGTCTCGAGCGCGCGTCCCGTGATGTCTTCGCAGCTCGGGTCGATCATCGCGTTGTGGTCCGCAAACGGAATGTAGGTGAGGACCTCGAGGTCGCACCCCCGGTCGAAGGCGCCGAACCCCCCGTCCCGGTTCTGCATCGAGAGGAGCCATGCCTGCCCGCGCTCGAGGGCCCCGACGCGGTCCGCCTCCTCCGGCGGAGCGGAGAACTTCACGCGCGTGAGCGCCGTCAGGACTTCGGCCGTGTCGTCCGTGTCGGGGTAGAACTCGTTGGCGTACTCGAAGTACCAGCCGCCCACCGGGCCGTCCGGATTCGACTTCTTCCAGTCGCCCGGCAGGCGCACCTCGCGGTCGAGGAGCCAGCGGGCCGCGCGCCCGAGCGCCGGGTCGTCAGCGGGAACCCCCGACGCCGAGAGGGCCACCGTTGCGATGGCCGTGTCCCAGACCGGCGAGAAGCAGGGCTGGATGCGAAGCGTCTCCTCGTCCGAGAGCTCCAGCTTCTCGAGCTCGCGGACCTGGGAGAGGAGGCGCGGGTCGTCCGATGCGTAGCCGAGGCAGCGCATCGCGAGGATCGTGTTGATGATCGGCGGGAAGATCGCACCGAGACCGTCGCTCTTCTCGAGCCGCTCGAGGATCCACGCCTCGCAGCCCGACAGCGCCTTTCGCCGAAGCGGCGTCAGCCCGATCGACTCGATTCCGCGGAGAAGAAAGTCCGCCGCGGTGAAGACCGTGCGCCAGACGCGCTCCCGGGGCGGCCGCCTCTTCTTGGGGTGGAAGTGCGGGACATGCAGCTCGTCGATCCGGGCCTTCTCCGGAACCGGACTGTGCGGCCTCTTTGCCCAGATGATCGAGAGCGGAACGACGATGCCGCGGGACCACGCAGACATCCTGTAGATGTTGAACGGGAGGCTGTCGGGCAGGAGGATCAGCTCGGGCGGAACGGCGGGGCACCGGCTCCACGCGCACTGGCCGAAGATCGCAAGGTAGATCTTCGTGAAGGAGTTGCACGCCTCGACTCCGCCGAGACGCCGGATCACCTCGCGCGCGCGGACCATGTGCGGCGCGTCGGGGTCGTCCCCGAGGAGCTTCAGGACGAGATAGGCCTTGACCGAGGTGGAGACTTCGGCGGCCCCTCCCGGGTGGTTCGGCCAGCCTCCCCCTTCGAGCTGCTTTCGGCGCAGGTACTCGGCGGCCTTTCGGACACGCGGCTCCCCCGTCCTCCCGAGAACGTGCATCGTGAGGACGTACTCGGACTCGAGGATCGTGTCCCCTTCGAGCTCCGCGCACCAGTGGCCGTCTTCCTGCTGGATCGAAAGGAGATAGCGGCGTGCGGCCTCCACGGCGAAGACCACGCCTTCCTTCGTCACGGTCCGGGAAGCAGTCACACGAGGGTCTTCGCCGCCACCCACCATCGCGGCGCGAGGGTAATGGAGACCGCTGAATCGCGCAAGCGAGGCGAACGAAGGAAGAGAATCAGTATCAAGACAGGACACCGGACCCGTTCATCGCGCCGGGGGGAGCGGGGCGAGACTCGCGAGGTCCCCGCGTCGGGCGAGGACGGAGAGCCGCGCGCGGGCCGCCGCGGCCTCCGCCCGGGACGCTTCCTCCCGCGCCTCCACGACCTCCAGCTCCGCCCGGAGGAGGCCGTCCGGCTCGCCCCGCCCCTCGCGGTCGAGAGCCGACGCGATCCGGAGAGACTCGCGGGCCAGCGCTTCGGTCTTTCGCGCGAGATCCACCTCCCGCAGCGAGAGGTCGGCTTTTGCGGCCGCCGATCGCGCCGCCCGGAGGACCTCTTCCTCCCTGGCCCGCCGCTCTTCCTGAAGGCGCGCCTCCCGCGCCCGCGCCGCCGCCGCCCGGGCCCCGTCGAGTCCTCCCGAGAGGATCGGCAGGACGACCGAGAGTCCGACCGCGGCCGTGTTCGTGTCGACCTTCAGGTAGTACTGGTCGTAGTTGTAGTAGGGAGGAACGTAGAGATAGCGCGCCTCGGCCACCACCTGCGGCTTGAACCAGCGGTCCTCGAGTATCGCGGCGCGCGCGGCGGCCGCCGCCTCCTCGCCGAGGGCGCGGAGCGCCGCGTCGGCCGCGATGGCCGCGGCGCCGGCGTCGCCCGCCGGAGTCGCCGGGAGCGCGAGGAGCGGATCGTCGACGAGCGCG